>JAJZAL010000196.1 GCA_021799405.1 Acidobacteriota bacterium | reverse complement strand
GCTTCTCGTCGACGATGACGGTGCGGCCGACAGTGGAGAAGATCTTCTCGGCCAGGGAGAGCTGAGGAGCGGCAACGAAGCGGCCGCGGCAGATGGCGGTGGCTCCGGCTCCCAGCATGGCCGGGGTATTGGGCATGGCGCGAATCACGGCGAGGTTGCAGCCCGCAGCCTCTTCGATCGCCGCAGTCTTGACCGAGGCGGCAAACGAGATGAGCACCTTGCCCGGATGCAGCACAGAGGAGATGCTGCTCACCAGGTCCGTCATCTGCTGTGGCTTGACGCCCAGAAGGATGACGTCCGCCTGCTCGGCGGCCCGGAGATTGTCAGTGGAGACGGCAACACCGAACTGCTCTTTGAGGGCCAGAGCGCGCGCCTCGTGAGCGACGGTGGCTGCGACATGCTCACGGGGAAAGAGGCCGGAGCTGAGGAAGGCCTGCAGCAGGATGCCGCCCATCTTGCCGGCACCGAGGATGGCAATGCGCATCCCGGCGGTAGAAACGGTGGTTGCCTGGGTGGAACTCATGCAACAAGGCTATCAAAGGAACAAGGCAATCGAAGAGACAGGGCTATCAAAGAGATGAAGGGGAGGGCAGCGGGCGGGGGTCCATGGGCAAAGGCCATGGCGGGAGTTCACGCCGCCATGGCTGCCCAGCCCTCAGACAGCACCTCAGCCTGCTCCAGAACAGTCTGGGTCGCGCGCTCCCACTTGTCCGGGGGGTAACCGTGCGTTTTCAAGATGCGCTTGACGATCACCCGCAGCCTGGCCCGCACATTCTCTCGCTGTGTCCAGTCAAGACTGACATTCCTGCGGACGTTCTCCACCAGCTCTCGCGCGATCGTGCGGAGAGAATCATCGCCTAACACCTGAACCGCGCTGTCATTAACCTCCAACGCATCATAAAACGCGAGTTCGTCTTCGTTTAAGCCGAGATTTTCTCCGCGTTTCGCCGCTTCTCGCAGATTCTTCGCCAAGGCAATCAGTTCTTCGATCACCTGGGCCGTTTCGACCGCCCGATTTTGATAGCGCCGCAGCGAAGCCTCTATCAGTTCAGAGAATTTCCGTGCCTGAACAACATTGCGCCTTGAGCGCGTTCTGATCTCTCCCCGAAGCAGCTTCTGCAGCAGCTCCACCGCCAGATTCCGTTGCGGCATCCTCTGGATCTCAGCCAGAAACTCGTCGGACAAAATCGAAAGATCAGGCTTCTTCAATCCAGCAGCGGCGAAGATGTCCACGACATCTTCCGACACAATCGCGTTCGATACGATCTGGCGGATCGCGTGCTCCGTGTCAACGGGACGCGCCTGTTGCGTTGGCGTCTTCGCCAATACGGACTTCACGGCCTGAAAGAATCCCACATCGTCCCGGATGCGGATAGCGTCCTCATGCGGAACGGCGAGTGCAAAGGCATGCGAGAGCTCCGCAACCGTGCTGCTCAGCCTCTCTCGTCCCTCCGGCTGCGCCAGGATGTGCTCCTGCGCTCCCGGAAGCAATTCCACTTTGGCCGCCGGAGTTGCCGTGCTCCACCCTGACCAGTCGAAGCCGTCGAACAGTTCACAACACTCCTCGTGTTTCCTCAGCATCAACTCCACGGCTTCGTGCTGGGGCCGCGTCAGGTCGCCCTCCCCGCCACCCTCCGTATAGGTTGAGAGCGCCTTCTTCAGCTCCTGCGCAATGCCTAGATAGTCCACCACCAGGCCGCCGGGCTTGTCGCGAAACACGCGATTGACGCGGGCAATCGCCTGCATCAGACCGTGCGTCTGCATGTACTTGTCGATGTACATGGTATGCAGGCACGGCACGTCGAACCCCGTCAGCCACATATCGCGGACGATGACCAGACGGAGTGGATCGTTGGGCCTCTTGAATCGCTCGGCAATCGCCTCCCGCCGCTTCTTGTTGCGGATGTGGGCCTGCCACGTCTGCGGATCGGTCGCACTTCCCGTCATCACAATCTTGATCGCGCCCATTGCGTCGTCGTCGCTGTGCCACTCTGGCCGTAGGGCGACGATCTCGCGGTACAGTTCCACACAGATCCGGCGGCTCATGCTGACGATGAGGGCTTTGCCTTCCATCGCTTCGCACCGCTTCTCAAAGTGGTCCACCAGGTCCTTCGCAACGATCTTGATTCGCTTTTCCGTGCCGACGATGGCCTCGACCGCTGCCCAGCGCGTCTTCAGACGCTCCCTGTGGCTCAGCTCTTCCGTCTCGGTAGCTTCCTCAAAGCTGGAGTCCAGTTGCGGCTTCAGCGTCTCATCCAGGTCGAGCTTGACGAGCCGGTTCTCGTAGTAGATAGGTACCGTTGCGCCATCGGCAACGGCACGCTGAATGTCATAGACCGAGATTGTGTCGCCGAAGACCGCCGTGGTGCTGGCGTCGGTCTTTTCAATCGGCGTTCCTGTAAAGCCGATGAACGAGGCCCCCGGCAAGGCATCCCGCATGTGCCGCGCAAAACCGTCAATGAAGTCGTACTGGCTGCGGTGCGCCTCGTCGGCAATCACAATCACGTTGCGGCGGTCGGTTAACTCCTCCTGCTGGTCGCCTGCGTCCGGGGCGAACTTCTGGATCGTCGTAAAGACGATGCCGCCTGAAGTCACGCTCAGCAGTTGCCGCAGATGCTCCCGGCTTTCGGCCTGCATCGGCGGCTGGCGCAGCGTCTCATGGCAGCGGGAGAAGGTGCCGAAGAGCTGGTCGTCCAGGTCGTTCCTGTCCGTCAGGACGACAATCGTTGGGTTCTGCAAGCGAGGATCCAGCGCCAGCCGTCCCGCATAAAACACCATCGTCAGGCTCTTGCCGGAACCCTGCGTGTGCCAGACGACGCCTGCGCGGCGGTCGCCCTGGCTGTCCGCTGCGGCAATCGTCGCGTCGATGGCATGGTTCACCGCGTGGAACTGGTGGTATCCGGCAATCTTCTTCACCGTACCCGTCTTCTCTTCCTCGAAGACGATGAAGTAGTGCAGGTAGTCCAGCAGTCGCTGCCGGTCGAAGAGTCCCTCGATCACCACGCGCAACTGCGGAATGGTCGCCGGCGCGGGCTTCTCGCCTTCAATCGTGCGCCACGGCAGAAAGCGCTCCGGCGGCGAGGTCAATGAGCCAACGCGGGCCTCCATGCCGTCCGAGATGCACAGCAGCGCGTTGTGCACGTAGAGCGACGGTATCTGGTGCTTATAGGTCTGGAACTGGTCGTAGGCAGTCCAGATGGTGGCCTTCTCGTCGGTCGCGTTTTTCAGTTCGATCCCGGCGATGGGCAGGCCATTCAGAAAGAGCAGAATGTCGGGCCGCCGCACGTGCTGGCCTTCGCGCACGGTGAACTGGTTCACGGCCGCCCAGTCGTTGTTCTCCGGATGCTCGAAGTCCACCACGCGCACGGGAAAGCCGCCGAGGGTTCCGTCCGGGCGCGCAATCTCCACCGCGACGCCGTCGGTCAGCATCCGCCATGCGGCTCGGTTGCGCTCCAGCAGGCTCGGCCCGTCCACAAGGGTCAGCTTGCGCAGCGCAGCCTCGATGGCGTCCTGGGAGAGTACAGGGTTCAGCCGTTGCAGCGACTGACGCAGCCTGCGCTCCAGCACCACATCGCGAAAGTCCGGATCGGTGCGCTCAGCAGCGGGCATTCCAGAGGCAATCTCAGGCCCATGCAGAATCGTCCAGCCCTTCGTTTCCAGCCATGCAAGGGCGGCTTCTTCAACAACGGATTCAGTGAATTTACTCATTGTCTAACCAATCCCGGACGAAGCCCCAGCCGGTCACGAAACTCCTTCGGAATATCGTCCCAATGTTCAACAAGTAAATCGACAAGTTGACGGCCATTGACTAGGCCGATTCTTGGAAAGCCAGTCTCAAGCGCAACGTCATGCGCATCTGCCGCGTAATCTGCAGTTGTGATGAACGCGCCTTGTCCTCCGAAAGGAATTGCTTGGCGCAACGTACGAACGGTGTTTCCGTTGATCTTGCTCCCCAAGGAGTATCGCTTGGCTTGGACAAATACCTTTACTTTGGCAAGAGTACCGACATTCAACTCGCCTGTCGCGTCCACTCCACCATCTCCGGGTTTCCCGGTATGCTCTGATCCCTCAAACCCAAGAGCAGTGAGCAGGTGCGTAATCAGGACCTCGAATTCTTCGGCGTTCAGCGAGAGTACCTGATCAAGCACGACCTTGTAGGAATCGTAAGCAATATGCTGTGGAGTCGATACGAACTCCTTCTTGCCGATAGCTGTGAAGAATTCGTCGCGTTGCGAAACGTAGAACACCGTGAGCGAAGAGCGCATCGTGTTTTGTAGCGGAACCGAAAGGTCAAACCGTCTCAATGGGTTTGCCGCCCACTCCACTCGCCGCCGATGGCGGAAAGGGCAACCGTCGTTTCCTTCATCGTAGAAGTACGACGGATCAGAAGAGACCACGCCGTAGCGAAGAAATTCTGTGTTGTAGTCAGGCGTTATGACGTAATCCCCGGCCTTAATCTCAAGTAGAAAGCGCGCAATCTGGCCAACCTGCTGCCCAATTACAATACTGCTGGTGTCCTTTGGATAGGCGGCCTTGTACAACGGATACAACTCATCCCTCGTCGCGACCTCGCCAAGATCCAATTCAGGAATCCAGCCAATCGCGACGTACCCCCCGCCGACGAACTGCTGCGTATACTTGCCGTAATCGGCTCGCACACAATAGACCTCAGGCATCCGCTCCCTCCCTCATTTGTTTTGCCCATCCTCAGTTCGGCCTTCTCTCTCTGCTTCAGCTTGGTCCTGCTTGTACTCAGCCAAGTACAAACGATATGGTTCTGGAGCCAGATCGAAGAGAATCCGGCTTGCTGAAAAGTCTTCATGAAAGATGGTGACCGCCGGATATTGATCGTCAATATACGCGTCGAACACCGGATCATTCTGAAGTTGAATCGCTTCAGGTGGCGGTGCGGTTCGATCCTCTTGATGTACGCGATAAAAGAAGCCCACGATAGTATCTGCGGCTTCCGCAGCAAGTAGAGCTTGAACTGTTTCCAATCGGGGGCGGGGGCCATCCGAGCCGTGCGACGCAAAGCCACATGCATTGCGAAGCTCGCACACACCCTGAACCGCTGTGGATAGCCCGCTCAATGTCTGAGCTAAGCTCTTACGCGCCTCGATATTGCCTCTCTCTGACAAGGGCAGGAACGGCAAGCTGTTCGAGACCACTCTGAACAGCTTCGGTAATTCATCGTTTGACAAGAAAGGGATGCTTCGCTCTGTCAGAATCGTCCTGCAAGCTGCTTCAATCAATGTTCGGGCCAGATCGAACGCCAGCGCCGGATTCTCTTCGACTGCACGCTCCAATGCATCAACCTGAGCCTCGATATGCTCAAGCCCGGAGGCAATTGCTCCACGAGCGCCGTGCATCACGAAATTTGGAGCCGGTGTCTCGAGCATCGTCATTCCACTTCCGCTGGGCCAACTCGAATCTCGCCAGAGATGAGCTTAGGCAGCAAAGCATCTCTCATCGTTACAAGGCTTGCCGTCTCGTGTTCATTCGCAACGATGCGCTCGTACCATGGGCGAACATACTCATCGAACTTCTTCATTAATTCTGTATCTGGGCGGACTATATCAATCTGTCGGAAATTCGACTTACTGATTTCAAGAAATGTTGAACCATTTGCGCGGCTCTTGATTGTTTCCTGTGCAACTTCGGCCCAATAAAGCAAGAACAAATTGGATACGCCCTCTTTAGGCTTCATTGCAATAAAGCCCTGATTGATGGCAACCGGAATCTCGGCAACCGCCAAATACCCAATCGGGGCACGAGAGGACAGGAGAACAGTGCCAGCGGGCAACAAACCTGAGCCAATCTGGGCCAGGCCTACGTCGGACACCCGGCGGTCGGTCTTGAGCAGCACAGGCGTCTGCAAGTTGGACAAGTCTTTCGGAGTTGCCCACGCGTGAGTGCCGGGAGCCCAATACTCAGGTACCTTCGTGCTTGGAGTGGTTCCCCCTATGACGTCTGTCAGTTTGCCTATTGGTTCAACAGCCCAGCCTGTAGGCACTGCACCGAGAGGCGTTTCCTCGAATGAATCAGGGAAGAGAGCGGCGATTTCGGGGGAGAGCGTGGGCAGGGCGGCGCGGCAGACCTCGGCGTCGGCCCAGCGGGGATGCTCGCGGCGCACGGCGGCCTTGGCCCGCACCGGATCAAAGTCCACAAACCACGACTTGAAGAGCGCCCGCGCCATCGCCTCCAGCGTCTCGTTCATCTTCCGGTTCAGCTCAAGCTTGTCATCCAGCGTCCCCAGGATGTGCGCGATGGCCCGCTGTTGATCGAGATCAGGAAGCCGAACGGGGAATTTGGGAAACTCAATCAGCGCTATTCGGTCAACAGTGCTTCCGTGAATTGTGCGCTCGCGAATCACGTCTTGAAATTCAGGTCCGAGATAGTAATAGAGCAGAAAACGTCCATCAACCTTAAATGGATGAGGTCTCATTAGCGCCATTCGACGACCAAGACAGCACCTCAAACCCTGTGGAATAATCGCTGCTTCTCCGAGCTTGGTCTCGTATGAGAACACGATGTCACCCGGGCGTGGCGTTACTCGTCGAGTCCATTTCTTAAAGTCCTTTTCGGAGAGATATTCAACATTGCCAATATCTATCCGTCCGTTCTGGAGGCTTGTGATACCGAGAAACACCGGACCAGAATCCGTCTTTGTAGGTGTTGCGTGGGGTCCGTCGAAGACATCGCATATGTCGTCTATGGTAGTTTCGCTCCACTCACTCGCCATCGCCAAGCTCCTTCCCATCCGCAGGATTCTTTCCCTTGCGAACGCGCTTCGGCTTCGGCGCTCCCAGTTTCTTGATCTCCTCCACGGTGCGGTCAAAGTCGCTGACGGGCTGGCTGGCTTCGAGCTGGCGGCGCTGCTCCTCATACTGGGCGAACTGCGCGCAGGCGTGCTCCTCGGCCAGAGCATGGGAGATCTTTCCCGCCGAGGTGAGGACGTTGCGCTCGCTCAATCGCAGAAATGCATCCAGTTTCGTTATCCAGTCTCGCATGTACATCGGCCGGTGGCCGCGCGCCTGCAACTCGGCAAAGTCCAGATAGGCGGAAACGACCAGGTTCAGCGCTTCCATCTCTTCCTTGTTCAGGTAATTCTTGGCGACGGTTACATCGGCCCTGCGCACCGGTCCGGCGGGCGCATTCCTCCATTTGGTCAGGCCCATGTGCGGCTGGCTTGCGTCGGCGCGGCGATGGACGATCTCCGCGGCGGTATGCCCATGCGCGGCCCAGTGCATCTTGTTCTGCACCGTTTTAAAGAACTGCTGGGTCAGCTCGGCGTTGCCGTCGTAGTCGATGCTGGTTGCGTAAATGTCGGTGATCTTCTGGTAGAAGAGCCGCTCGCTGGAGCGGATGTCGCGGATGCGCGCCAGCAGCTCGTCGAAGTAATCCTGCCCGAGAGCGCGGCCGGCCTTAATGCGCTCATCGTCGAGTGTGAAGCCTTTGACCAGCAGTTCGCCGAGCCGGGCGGTTGCCCACTGGCGGAACTGAGTGCCCCGAGGCGACCGCACGCGGTAGCCTACGGCCAGAATCATGTCGAGGCTGTAGTGCTTCAGTGAACGCCGAACCTGTCTGCCACCCTCAGTTTGAACTCGTAAGTAATCCTTACAAGTTGCCTCTGCGGACAGTTCATGTTCCTCGTAAATCGCTGTAATATGGAGGGTTATGTTTTGCGGGGTAGTCTGGAACAGCTCCGCGATCTGCGCCTGCGTGAGCCAGACCGTCTCCCCATCCAGCCGGACCTGAAGATTCAGGCCGGCATCCTGATAGATAAGCATCTGGCCTGCAGAGGGATCGAAGCTGGCGGGTGATTTGCTGAATTTTTTACTCGCCATGCCCACGCCCCTTCAACCCATCATGAGCTTCCCGAAGGACCACATACTCCCTGCGAATGATCTGGCGGAAGCGCTCCGAGGTGGTTGCCCAATCGACAAGATCCACCTTGAAGGGCAGATCGGATTCGGAAAACTCCTCGGCCAGCTCCGCGCGAAGGGAAAGCCCCAAGGGCTGTTCTCCCAGAACCGCCAAATCAAGATCAGAGTAGGGCTTGGCCCTGCCCCGGACGCGGGAACCGAAGGCCCATACTTCGCGCTCCGGCACATGACGCCCCAAAATCCCCCGCACAATCTCCAGTTCGCCGGGGCTCAACTCCAATCTTCGATCTGTGATGGTCGGCTTCATTCCGCGTTGCGCCTTTGTAATTGTTCGAGCAGATGCTCGGCCTCGGCTAGAAACGATGGAATCACGCTAACCACCTCCAAAGCGATGCCCTCGTCGTAGGTGCGGCTGGTTTTGGCGCGCATCTCGCGGTAGCGCTTCCAATCTGGCCAGGCGCCCAGTAGCAGGTTCTGCTCATTGCCAGTGCGAATCAGGTCGCCAAAGGGCATGGCATCCAACCCCGCAGGGGAGGCAGAAGTTGACTCAAGATAGCGTTTGAGCATCTTATGGCTGATCTCGTAGGTAAATTCAAATCGCTGTATCAATCCGTCGCGTGCCAGCGTGTGCGAAGGATTGCTTTGATATTCTGCCAGCCCTTCGGCCAGCCGTTGGACGGCATTGGCAAGCGGCGTCAGATCCAGTTGTCCCTTCATCTTGCTGGCTCCTTTTCCTCACTCGTCATAGCCAGACTCCTTCAGGTTGGCTGCGCTGCTGCCGCGAGATGTCCGACTGAACTGTCAAGCATTCCATGACAGTTGCCGCCCGCGAGACGGGCAGGTGGATGTGTCCGTTTGACGGCAAGCTACCTCAATCGCCATCTTGCTGCGATGGCGCTCATGCCGCATAGCGGAGAACTTCCACCTCGGCGTTGCGGCTGACGGCATCCTCCGCCTGGCGGTAGATTTTTTCCGAGACCGCCTGGGACAGGTAGTATTCGCCGCAGTCCTGACAGACCTCCGCCGGAACGCCCTTGATGACGACGACGGTCTGGTTGCGCTCCAGAGTGACGGTTGCCGCGCCGGGCTGCGTGGCGCCGGTTTTGCAGAGAACACATTTCATGACTGCCTCCTTGTTTTGTAATCCTGTTCCCACTGTTGCGGGTCTGGGCGATAGACGGTGACCACAAAGCAGGCTCCGGTTTCTGGATCGCGGGCTGCGACCACATGCACGGGCTGCTCCGACACAAAACCCAGCAGCAGTTGGCTGGGATAGGGTGTGTCTTCAGGATAGCTGGCGATGACTTCGCCCGCCTGCAAAACTGTGGCGACGGCCTCTGGGGAAAGGCTGCGCTGAAACATGCGCGCGATGGCGTGCCGTGAGTAGTGAACCGAGCTACAATCCATACCCAAGCTCCTTCAGATTGGCGGCGATGGCGGCGTCGAGCTTTGCAGCCTCGGCCTGCTGCTGACGCAGCGTGGCGGCGAGGCGAGCCATCTTTTCCTCGAACGGTTCGCCGTCGTCCTCAACGGCCTCGGCCCCCACATAACGCCCCGGCGTCAACACATGGCCATGCTTGCGGATCTCATCGAGCCTGGCGGATTTGCAGAAACCGGGTACATCCTCATACGTCCCCGCGCCTTTATCTCCGCGCCAGGCGTGGTACGTCCCTGCGATGCGGGCAACGTCCGCATCGGTCAGCTCGCGGTGGACGCGATCTTTCAGGACGCCGAGCTTGCGCGCATCAAGAAAGAGCGTCTCGCCGCGCCGGTCGCGGAAGCGCCCATTCTTTTTGTACTTGGCGAGGAACCAGAGGCAGACCGGAATCTGCGTGGCATAGAAGAGCTGGCCGGGCAGCGCGACCATGCAATCGACC
>JAJZAL010000019.1:20207-37397 GCA_021799405.1 Acidobacteriota bacterium | reverse complement strand
CTGGGACGGAGGCGGCTCTACTACAGTCGGTTGGGGCATATCGGCATCGCGCAGAGGAAATGTGATCGGCAATTTGGCGCTCGGGTTCACGTATCCGAACAGCACATTGGCAACCGCGTCCGCTCCGCGGCTGCCCGCATACCACGCCTCCAAAATGGCGCTGACGTTGTTAGCCCATGGCATCAGAGCGGGACTGCCCGTTTCCAGAACCACAATCGTATGCGGATTCGCGTGCGCAACTTGTTCGACCAGGGCATTCTGGTTGCCGGGAAGAGAAAGCGTAGCCAGATCCATGCCCTCGCTCTCCCATTGGTAGGCAAAAACGATAGCAACATCTGCAGCCCGAGCCAGAGCGGCAGCCGCGGCGGGATTTGCGCCGGAATCGTATTCAATCCTTGCATGCGGCGCTCTTGCGCGCAAAGCTTTCAGCGGCGAGGTTGGAAACCATGCTGCACTCCGACGCAGTCCACGCCAGTCGAAATGCGGGGCGCTCCCAGCCGGCGCGTCGACATGTCCTGAGCCGCCCCCGGAGATCATGGCAACATCGGCATGCGCGCCAATCACAGCGATGGTGCGGAGTTTGGCGGCGTCGAGTGGAAGCTGCGCATTCTCGTTCCGGAGCAGAACCATGCTCTCCTCCGCCAGGTGCTGGGCGACATTGAGATCGCGGTCGACATCAATGGGGCCCTCGCGTGGAGGATCGTCGACGATGCCGCTGGCAAACTCCGATCGCAGGATGCGATGAACGTGTTCGTCCAGTTCGGCCATGGAGACCTTACCGGCGAGCACGGCCCGCTTCATCGCTTCTCCATAAAAGACAGACGATGGCTCTTCCTGGTCCAGGCCGGCCGCGAAGGCCTTGACCGTACTGTGCGTAGCACCCCAATCCGAAAGGACAAAGCCAGGGAATTTCCAGTCTTTTCTGAGTACATCGGTAAGTAGATACTTGTTCTGGCAGGAAGGCTCGCCATTCACGCCGTTATAGGCGCACATCACGGCCCCGGCATGCGAAATGCGCAGCCCAATTTCGAATGCCAGCAGATCAGTCTCGCGCATGGCGCGCTTATCGATATTGATATTGAGCTTGTGCCGGTCGGTTTCGCGGTCGTTCATTGCAAAGTGCTTTATGTCTCCGATGACATGCTGGGCCTGCGTCCCTGCCACTTCCTGGCCGGCTATGGTGCCCGCGAGAATGGGGTCTTCTCCGAGGAATTCAAAGGTGCGGCCGTCGCGCGGCTCTCGCGCCAGATTGACGCCTCCGCCGAGAGACATGTTGTAGCCTTGGGCGCGCAATTCCCGCCCGAGCAATGCGCCGTATTCATAGGCAGCGTCCGCATCCCAGGTGGCTGCCAGCGCCAGATCATCCGGCAGCGCCGTGGAATATCGGTGGTTCCTTCGGCTGCGCGTTACGCCGTACGAGGCATTCGTCATCTGGATTCCGGGGATGCGCAGGCGTGGGATGCCCACCACATACCCCACGCCTCCATTGGACTGCAGTAACCCCAGATTCATCGTGCTGAAATCCAACGCGTGCCAGGCTGTTCCGTGCAGCAAGAAGATCTTTTCGTTCAGAGTCATCTGCTCCAGGACCAGGCCGGCCCGTACGTCCGGAGAAAGCGCGCGATTCAGCCAGGGATATTTGGGGACGTCTCCGACATTCCCATTGGGGCTGTGCCGCGCGCATTGCGGCGAGAGCGCAACCAGCGCAGAGAGGCCCAGGATGATCGAAACTCGCCGCGGCGCCCGCGGATACAGATTCATCGCTTCGATCCCTCACATCAAGCTAGTCGTTACGCCGAACGCGCTGTTAAGTAACCCGAAGCCGTCGCCGGACTCATACCTTCGGAGCCGCACTGCTACGCATGGGGTGCCGGGCGGCACTGCTTTTCCCGCTCAATCGTCTCCCACCGGAGTGATTGCCGCCGTTCGACTCTGGCCGTGAGATAAGCACACCGCGACGCATATCAAGCTTCTCATGGACCTCTCCCGTGCGGGGATTGACGCGGCGCAAATCCCGTTCGTCACCCTCAGGGGCCGCATGCCGCTTTCATCGGGGGTTCCTCTGCTTTTATAAAGGAGGTATGACGCGAGTTGTGGAATCACCCGCGGGGCTATGCTGTACCATCCATGTCTAGCAGGCTTGACTGGAGGTCTGCCTCTGTCACCATCTGGCCGTGTGCCGAGGTTGCCAGGCAGCACCTCTTCTGGGGATTCCTATGGAAGCGCTCGGGTTTGTCTTGAGACCTGCTTCGGCCGGGAGTTGAAGTTTTCACCTGATGCTTGTATGCGCCTACCATGAACGAAGATTTGAACGTCCGATTGCGCCTGTTCCGAACCGCCCCGAATCTGCTGACGCTGCTGCGTATATGCCTGGCGCCGTTTCTGGTCGCCGCTATTCTAGGCGACGACTACGCGCTTGGCTTCGGCCTGTTTCTCGCCGCGGGGCTGACTGACGCGCTGGATGGCGCGCTTGCCCGGATCCTTAAGCAACGCACCATGCTGGGTCAATATCTCGATCCGGTGGCCGACAAGCTGCTGTTGAGCACGCTGTTTCTGGTGCTGATGGAAAAAGGGCTGATCCCGACGACCGTGACGGTTCTCGTTCTCGGCAGGGATGTCGCTATCCTGCTGGTCGCCGCCATTTTGTACGCCGCCGTAGGGCGTCGCGAGTTCGTCCCGAGCTTTTTCGGCAAGGCCAACACCCTGGCGCAGATCTGCGCCGTCGCGGCCGTGCTGTTACACCAACTGACCGCCGTCCGCTGGGTTGCCATCGTACGCACCATCACCCTCGACGCCACGATCGTCCTGACCGTAGCATCCGGCCTGCAATACGCCTGGATCGTTTCGCGGAGGCATAGTTCACCCCCAGCCAACGGGCCCACCACCAGGTAAAGCGCACTTTGCTGCCAGCCTCAGGAATCGTCTGAGGCGTCTTCCGTTTCAGCGGAATCTTCGATCTCCATGTCGCGAAATTCTTCGGAGTCAAAGACTTCCCCACACTCCAGGCACTCGACGTACTCAGTGTCTTCGTGCCGGGAGACGATTCGAACCTTGGGGTGTCTGCAGGCGGTTGCCATTGCTCTTCGTTTCTGTTGGAATAGGTACTCTTTCCCGCCGATTGTAGCGATCTTTTCAGGTTTTTCAAGCGTATTTTTCCTCAAAAATCTCGCTGCCGCAAGCTTTTGATTTGCAACCAGTCCGAAGGGGCGCCCGCTCAACTTGAAATGCCGACAGAATTGGTCGTATACTGAACACGGACCGAAGAAGTCGGATATTGCATGCTCAAGCTGAGCAAGAAAGCGGATTATGGGCTGATGGCGCTCAAGTACCTTGCCGAGCACCCGGAGACGCAGGCACTGAGTGCGAAGGACGTGGCCGACGCTTACGGAATCCCGGCGCAGTTGCTGGCCAAGATTCTGCAGCGGATGACCAAGACGGGGTTGCTGCGTTCGCATGCCGGGATGAACGGAGGTTACGCTCTGGCGAGGGATGCACGCGAAATCTCCGCCTATGAGGTGATTCACGCCATCGATGGGCCGCTGTTTATCACCTCCTGCACGAAGGGCGCGAAGCTGTGCGACCTGACCCCGAGCTGCACCATCAAAGAGCCGCTGGCGCGGGTAAATGAAAGCATCGCAGAAGTTCTAAAGAGCATTAGTATCTATGACTTGGCTGAGCATGAGCATGTCGGGGAACACGAGGCCCACGGATTGGTTTTGTTGACGCGGTAGAAAAGCGGTGCCAGCCGCTGGCAGCGGATGAGCTGCGGCGGCGCATCGAAGGAGGATGGGGAGTTCAGATGAGTACAGTTGTCAGCCAGGTGGAAGTGCCTGCAGGAGTGACTCTGCCAATTTACATGGATAATCACGCGACCAGCCCGCTCGATCCGCGGGTGCTGGAAGCGATGATGCCTTACTTCACAAACAAGTTTGGCAATGCCGCCAGCCGCAACCACTCCTTCGGGTGGGAGGCTGAAAAGGCCGTTGAGACGGCGCGCGAGCAGATTGCCAGGCTGATCGGCGCCAGTGCCAGGGAGATCATCT
Organism: Acidobacteriota bacterium; assembly: GCA_021799405.1. Next base: position 33,354 of record JAJZAL010000019.1, on the reverse strand, counting down.
TTACCTCCGGCGCCACAGAGAGCGACAACCTGGCCATCAAGGGCGTCGCGGAGATGTACCGCGAGCGCGGCAATCACATCATTACCCAGGTGACCGAACACAAGGCGGTGCTGGACACCTGCAAGCGCCTGGAAAAGTATGGCTATCGCGTCACCTACCTGCCGGTGAAGTCCGATGGGATCATCGACATGGAGGATCTGAAGCGGGCTATCGACGAGAAGACCATCCTGGTCTCGATCATGGCGGCCAACAACGAGATTGGCGTGCTGCAGCCCATCGCCGAAATCGGCAAGCTCTGTCACGAGAAGGGCATTATCTTCCATACCGACGCGGTGCAGGCGGTGGGTAAGGTGCCTTTCAACGTGATCGCCGATCACGTGGACCTGGCTTCGATCTCCGGGCACAAGATTTACGGCCCCAAGGGCGTGGGCGCGCTGTATGTTCGTCGGCGCAATCCGCGCGTGCAGATCGCCGCGCAGATTGACGGCGGCGGCCACGAGCGCGGCATGCGGTCTGGCACGCTGAATGTGCCCGGCATCGTGGGCATGGGCAAGGCCTGTGAGATTGCCATCGAGGAGATGGACTCCGAGGCGGCTTATCTGCGCGGCCTGCGTGAACGGCTAGAGACGAAGATCGCATCGGAGCTGGACTACATCCATGTGAACGGCTCGATGGAGCACCGGCTCCCGGGCAATTTGAACATGAGCTTTCTTTACGTCGAGGGTGAGTCGCTGCTGATGGGCATCAATGATGTGGCGGTTTCGAGCGGCTCGGCCTGCACGTCGGCGACGCTGGAGCCATCATACGTATTGAAGGCGCTTGGGCTGGGCGACGATGTGGCGCACAGCTCGATCCGCTTCGGGCTGGGCCGGTTCAACACCCAGGCTGAAGTCGATTACGTGGCGGCCAAGGTCGTGGACGTAGTGAAGAAGCTGCGCGAACTATCCCCGCTCTACGAGATGGCGAAGGAAGGCATCGACCTGTCGAAGGTTGAGTGGCAGGCGCACTAGGTTTAGGAACGGGCAGCCATGCTTGGTCGGGCTGGCTGGCCGGAGATGGAACGAATCGGCGGCTGAGCCCGCCGAATCAAACAAGTAGAATGCGGCTTCCCCGCAGGAGGAAACAGGAAGATGGCATACAGTGACAAGGTCGTAGACCACTACAACAATCCACGCAACGTGGGAACACTGGACAAGAATGCGCAGGAGGTGGGCACCGGTCTTGTGGGTGCTCCCGAGTGCGGTGACGTAATGCGGCTGCAGATCCGCGTGAACCCTGAGACGCAGGTGATCGAAGAGGCCAAGTTCAAGACCTTCGGCTGCGGCTCGGCCATCGCCAGTTCATCGCTGGCTACGGAGTGGATCAAGGGCCGCACGGTGGAAGACGCCCTTGCCATCAAGAACACCGATATCGTGAAGGAGCTGTCGCTGCCGCCAGTCAAGATTCATTGTTCGGTGCTGGCTGAGGATGCAATTCGCGCGGCGATCGGCGACTGGAAGAAGAAGAACGGTGCCGCGGAAGCTGCGCACGCAGAGACTTCAGCGGCAAAGTAACCAGATCGGTCTGCTCGGCGAAAGCGCTTGAGCCTCCGGTTCGTAATTGAAAAAGGCAAGTATGGCGAACATAGTCTCAATCGAATCCAAACCCGCGGAGGGCGCATTTGCGCAGCCGCAGACGGCCGTCCCGCAGGCGCCTGCGCAAGGCATCCAAGTGACGGAGCGGGCGGTGAAGCATATTCGGGCTGCGATGGCCAAGGAGGGCATCTCGCCGGAAACGGGTGGGCTGCGCCTCGGCGTGAAGGGCGGCGGCTGCTCAGGGCTTTCTTATTCGATCACTTTCGATTCGCAGCCGCGCGAGCGTGACCGCATCTATGAGTTCGACGGCGTACGGGTCTTCGTCGATCCCAAGTCGTTTATCTATCTGAGCGGTGTAACGCTCGACTATGAAGAGACGCTGATGCGTCAGGGATTCAACTTCATCAATCCGAACTCTGCGCGCGCCTGTGGCTGCGGTTCGTCCTTTTCTGTATAAGCGCCACTGCGCGTAAGGTTCAGTTATGTTGAAGACCCTGGAATCCGCCGTCCCTGTTGCCTGTTGGTCCTGCTCCGTTGCTCATAACGATTTCACGCTGTTCTGTCCGCATTGCAGCAAGATTCAGCCGCCTCCCGGCGGCGATTATTTTGCGGTCTTTGGGCTGGAGCCGCGGCTGAACCTCGATTTGCCTGCGCTGGAAAAGGAGTTTCACCGGCTTAGCCGCAAGCTGCATCCGGACCGCTTTGCCCGCTCTGGCGAGCATGAGAGGCAGTGGAGCCTGGCCGACACGGCTTTGCTCAACGACGCCTATCGCACGCTCAAGGATCCGCTGCGGCGCACCGAGTATCTACTCAAGCTGCGTGGCGCGGAGATCGGCGAAGAGGCTGCCGCAGATGGGAACAGCCGCAAGGATCCATCGCGCGCGCCGGCTGACCTTCTCGAAGAGGTCTTCGAGCTGAATATGCAACTGGATGAGTTGCGCGAGGCGCATGCGGCGGGTGAAGAAAGCGCGGCGCTTGAGTCAAGCCTGGCGGCGGCGAAGCAGAAGTTTGAGGCGCTGCTGGCAGAAGTGGACCGCGATCTGCGGCAGCAGTGGCAGGCGTGGGATGCGGGCGATGAAACCGCGCGCGAGGCGGCGCAAAAGGCCATGATGGCGTTGCTTGACCGGCGGCGTTATCTCAGCAACCTGGTTCGCGATGTGACCGGGACTTTGGGAGCTTAAATAAAGATATGGCGGATGGGCGCGTAGTCGGAATCGATCTGGGAACCACGAACTCCCTGGTCGCTTATATGGAGGGCGATAAGCCGGTGGTGATTCCCGGCGTCGATGGCTCGAATCTGGTGCCGTCGGTGGTGGCATTGGACCCAATTCGCACCTCGGAGCCGGGCGCAGCCCCCGGCCGGCCGACGGTCACCGTGGGCAACAGCGCGCGCAAGGCTCTGATTGAGACGCCCGAGCGAGTCATCTATTCCGTCAAGCGCCTGATGGGGCGCGGCCTCGAAGAAGTGGGCAGGGAATTGAAGTATTTTCCCTTCCGATTGGCCGATGACGTGGAAGAGGGCGAAGTGCCGCGCATCCAACTGGGCGAGCTCAAGTTCACGCCGCCGGAGATCTCGGCCTATGTTCTGCGCCAGCTCAAGCGCAACGCTGAGCGGTTCTTTGGTCAGCCGGTGACGCAGGCGGTCATCACTGTGCCGGCTTACTTCAACGATGCGCAACGCCAGGCCACCAAGGATGCGGGCCGCATGGCCGGACTGGACGTGTTACGGCTGGTGAACGAGCCTACGGCGGCGGCATTGGCTTATGGCCTGGATCGCGCCAAAGAAGGCACTATTGCCGTTTACGATCTGGGAGGCGGCACCTTTGACATTTCCATCCTCAAGCTGCGCGACGGCATCTTTGAGGTGCAGTCCACCAACGGCGATACACACCTGGGCGGCGACGACATCGACAATCTGCTCGTAGCCATTGCTCTCGACGAGATTCATGCCGAACACGGCATTGATCTGCGCGCGAGTCCCGGCGCGGTGCAGGCATTGCGCAAGGCGGCCATCGACGCCAAGGTCCGGCTTTCGACGGAGACGTCTGCCCGCTTCGACATTGAGCTGCCCAACGGCGACCGCTACCAGCGCGAGATTCCGCGCGCGGTCTTCGAGCTGCTTATCGAGCCTGTGCTCGAACGCACGGCCGGGCCATGCAGGCAGGCGCTTGCCGATGCCGGCATCACGCCGGAGCAGATTGATGAAGTTGTGCTGGTTGGTGGGTCCACGCGCATTCCGGCGGTGCGGCAACTGGTAGACGATCTCTTCCACCTGCGCGCGCGCGGCAAAAGGCCGCACGTTGAGCTGAACCCCGACGAGGTGGTGGCGCTGGGCGCAGCGGTTCAGGCTGATATTCTGGCAGGCGCCTCCAAGGCTACCGAGGAGATGCTGCTGCTGGACGTGACTCCGCTCTCGTTGGGCATTGAGGCACTGGGCGGCGTGGTGGCGCGCATCATCCCGCGCAACTCCACCGTTCCAGCCTCGGCCATCGAGCACTTTACTACTGGCGTGGACGGGCAGACGAATGTAGCGATCCACGTGGTGCAGGGCGAGCGCGAGCTGGCCGCCGATTGCCGGTCGCTGGCGCGCTTTGATCTCAAAGGCATTCCGCCGATGAGTGCCGGGCTGCCGCGTATTGAGGTCCGCTTTCTGATCGATGCCGATGGCATCCTGCAGGTTTCCGCGCGCGAGCAGCGCAGCGGCAAGACCGCACAGATCGAGGTGAAACCAACCTACGGCCTGACCGATGAGCAGGTTGAGGATATGATCATCGACTCCTTTGATCACGCCGAAGAGGATTTTGCCAGGCGCCTGCTGATCGAAGCGCGCAACGAGGCGGAGACGATTCTTGCGGCGGTCGAACGCGCGCCGCGAAATCCCTTGTGGCAGCAGTTGAGCAGCGGGGAAAAGGAAGCCATTGCGAAGGCTCGCGACCGGCTGGCTGCGGTCAAGCAGGGAACGGATATGGCCGCGCTCCGCGAAGCCACGATTGTGCTCGACCAGGCCACACGCCACTTCGCCGAGTTGATGATGGACGCCGCGGTTTCCAGCGCCATTCGCGGCAAGACCATGGCCGCGGCCGGCGAGAATCTCGATGAGACTGTGACCGCGCCGCATCCGATGGCCGCGGCGGAGTTCAAATAGCAGCGGAGCTAGCCCGCCACGGCGGGTTAGTGGTGTGAGCCCGGCGTACGGAGCCGGAGGAAAGCCAAGAAGTTTAATCAGCCGGAACAAGCTGAAAGCTAAGAGCTGAAACGAAAGGAACGATCCATGAGCGGCGCGACTGAAAAGAATATTCCACCCGAAAAGCTGGTCCGGGTCACCTTTCTTCCTGAAGGCCGCACGGTCGAATTCGAGTTCGGCACCATGCCGTACGACCGCCATGGCAAGCCTATGTCGTTTCTCGACGTCGCCGAAAACTTTGGCATCTTTCTCGACCACGCCTGCGGCGGCGCCTGCGCCTGCACCACCTGTCACCTGTGGATTAAGAGTGGAGCTGAGGGCATCAGCGAACCCGACGACGATGAACTGGACCGGCTCGATATGGCTGCCGACCAGCAATTGAACTCGCGTCTCGGTTGCCAGGCCGTGATTACGCAACCCGGAGAATACGTAGTAGAGATTCCCAAGTGGAATCGCAATTATGTCTCCGAGGGCAAGCCGCTGGCCCTGGCGGAAAACAAGTAGATCAACGAGGAGAATGACCGCCATGCCGCGCGAGATTCACTGGACCGACGCCGAAGAGATCGGCATTCAGTTGGCCGAAAAGTACCCGGACGTCGATCCCCTGACGATCCGTTTTACCGATCTTCACCGCTACGTGATCGAGCTCGAGGGCTTCGCCGACGACCCGCAAAAGTCGAACGAAGCGCGCCTCGAAGCCATCCAGATGGCCTGGCTCGAGGAGTTCCAGGACGCGCAGGGATAAGCCGGCCGGGGATACATCTGGCCAACTCGTCGCTTTAATCGAATCCCCGCCGCTGTTCGCTCCAGTCGAAGGCGCCCTCGAAGTGGACAAACTCCTTTTCCTTGCCTGGCACCAGATACACACTGATCACGTCGAATCGCACCGGCGGAGCGGTCTGCTGCGGTAGCTGGCGCACGTACTGGCGGGCCAGCCTGCGCAGGATGTTGCGCTTGTTGGAGTCCACGGCTGCCTCGGCGGGGGTGGCGTCATGCGCCGTGCGCGTTTTCACTTCAATGAAGCACAGCATCGGCCCCTGCCAGGCAATCAGGTCGAGATCGCCCTGAAGGTTTCCCGACGACCAGCGCCGTGCCACGACGACATATCCCTTGCGGCGCAGATGAAAGTAGGCGGCGTCTTCGCCTTCGATTCCAATGGTCAGATGCGCCGGCAGTCCCAGCGCGCGGCCGCCTGTCATGCCGCGATGGGCGGGGTTGGCGGACTGTGCCAGCCGGTCAAGGCCGGTCACCGTCCGCTCCAGGCATTCAATGCGCATCCGGGCGAGCCATTTCATGAAGCACCATTCTCGCCCGGATCAGCGAACGGCGCAAACAGGGCGCAACTTCGTCGCGCCCCGGCGTTCCGGTTCAGGCGTTCGTGACTTCAAGCTTGGCGGCCTGCTCGTGCTCTTTCTCAACATGAAACAGCGCATCTTCCAGGATGTCGAGAGCCACCGTTGCCTCGTACTCATTGAGGACAAGCGGAGGCGCGAGGCGTATGGTCGTTTCGCCGCAGCCCAGCACCATGAGTCCACGCTCGAAGGCCAGCGTCTCGACGCGATTGCGCAGTTCCGTGGCCGGCTCGCGGGTGGCCTTGTCCTTTACAAGCTCAATGCCGATCATCAGGCCGCGTCCGCGCACGTCGCCCACCAGCGGATGGGTTTGCTTCCATCCCTGCAGGCGCTTCAACATCAATTCGCCGATGCGCCCGGCGTTGTCCTTGGCTTCGCGCTCGATGATGTCCATGGTGGCCAGCGCCGCGGCGATCGACACCGGGTTGCCGCCAAAGGTGGAAGCATGCGAGCCGGGCACCCAATCCATGATCTCCGCGCGGCTCATGCAAATGCCCAACGGCATGCCGCTGGCGATGCCCTTGGCGATGCACACGATGTCGGGCTCCACGCCGGAGTGTTCGACGGCCCACCACTTGCCGGTACGCCCGCAGCCGCTCTGTACCTCATCGACCACCAGCAGGATGCCGTGCCGGTCGCAGATGGCGCGCAACTCGCGCATGAAGTTATCAGGCGCGACCACATAGCCGCCTTCGCCCTGGATAGGCTCGATGAAGATAGCAGCCACCTCTTCGGGTGGCAAAATGGTCTTGAAGAGCTTCTCTTCGATGTAGCGCGCACAGCCCAGACTGAAGGCTTCCGCATCCTGCGCTCCGCCCGTGCAGCCGCGATAGACGTAGGGATAGCGCACATGTGTTACGCCGGGAACCAGCGGCGAGAAGCGGCGCTTCTGCTGGGGCTTGGAGCCGGTAAGCGACAGGGCGCCCATGGTGCGGCCGTGGAAGGCGCCGAGGAACGAAATCACATGCTGCCGCCCCGTGTGATAGCGGGCCAGCTTCAGCGCGCATTCGATGGCTTCAGCGCCGGAGTTGCCATAGAAAAACCGGTGCGGGCCGGGCATCGGCGCTACCGCCGAGAGCCGTTCGGCCAGATCGGTAAGGGGCTCATTGTAAAAGTCGGTTCCGGAGATATGCAGCAGTTCGGTGGCCTGCTTTTGAATGGCGGCTACAACCTCGGGATGGCAGTGGCCGGTGGAAGTCACGGCGATGCCTGCGGCAAAATCGAGAAACTCGTTGCCGTCCACGTCCTCCACGCGGATCCCGCGGCCGCGCCTGGCCACCAGTGGATAGGAGCGGGTATAAGAGGGCGAGATCAGCCGGTGGTCGGCCTCGACGGCCGCCCGTGCCTTTGGTCCGGGCAGGGAACACACTAACCTGGGTCCGTATTGCGCGTGCATCTCTTGCTTGTTCATGGTGCAATCTCCTCGGCAGATTCGGTTGTGCGGCCGCTCAAAAGCATTGAATCCATGCGGCGCGGCCGCGGATCCCGGCAGTTGGGATCATCCAGTTCCGCTCGCCCGGCGGGCGAGAAAAACGCAGGAGAGGGTCTTCGGCGGACCGGTGCTAATCTCCGCCGAAGAGACTAGGTCGGGTGCGGGTGGGCAGCACGCGGAGATGCCGCCGGGGGCAGATGCAGCGCGCGCGCGACCGCGACCAGCGCTTTGTGGCTGGCACAAGCAGCATCCCTTTGTCGCTGTGCGTCTGCATCGAAATCCCGCTAAAAATCAGCATATCACGCGGTCCGGGGAGATTTCCAAAACCGAATTCCAGGTTCGCGCTACCTGAGCAGCAGAGCCGACACCGCTGAAACAATGCCGCCAAATGAAAAGAACATCCCGAAATACCAATAGACCGGGCTGCGCGTCAGCAGAGTGACCGACGTGACGACGAGGCCGATCTCCAGCAGCGCCTCGGCCAGATCGAAGCGGCCCGCGCGTGCCTCGGCCTGTTCGACCTTGACTTCAAACGCTTCGGCCTTCTGTTGCTCGTCCTTCAGATCGCCTGCCCATTTGGCCTCGTGAGCCGCATAGGATTTTGCAATCTTGTTAGCGGCCCCCTTGTCGGCCGGATTCATCACGCTGAGCAGATTGGCGGCCAGCGCTGTGTCGCTGGCGCGAATCTTGTGTGCCTGGTAGTAGTTCCACTGATCCGTGGCCTTGTTCTGGTTGAGCACAGCATCCGTGTGCGCGCGGTGGCCCAGCACGGTGGTGATGGCCACCAGCACCGCCAGCACGCTCATGGTGAAGGCAACCGGGCGCATCGCCGATTCATGCGCGCCGTGCTCGGCGTGCTCCTGCAGTTCGTGGGCTTCGTTGGCTTCCATGGGGACGACCTCTCGGCAGAATTTGAAATGAAGTGATTCTCGCTTCTATTTCCGTTTCCAGCGCACGCCGTCCTTCGAGTCTTCAATCACGATGCCTTTCGCCACCAGCTCGTTGCGAATCTGATCGGCGCGGGCAAAATTGCGCTGCCTCTTGGCCTGCGTACGCTCGGCCACGAGAGCTTCGACAGCCTCATCAGTGAGTGATTGGCGCGCCAGCAGTTCGGGAGCCGCGTCGGCTATGCGGCCGGCTTGCTTGGCCCACTCCAAGGCGCGGCGGGTGGGCTCTGCGTCGTGATCCTCAATCACGTCGAAGACCGCGTCGAAGCTCGCCAGCACCACGAGGATGGCGTCGCGGTCGGAGGCGAGCAACTGCCCCTGGTCGATGGCCGTGTTGGCAGTGCGGACGAGGTCGAAGATCGGCGCGCGGGCCTCGGCGGTGTTCAGGTCATTGGCGAGAGCGGCCATGTAATCCACCTGCGCCTGCTGCGCCGCGGCCTGCAGCACGGGGTTGCCGCCGGACGCAAAATTGCCCTCCATGAGGCGCTGGCGAAACGTCCGCAGCCGGTCAATGGCGTTGGTGGCTTCGGTCAGGCCGTCGAAGGTGAAGTTGAGCTGGTGCCGGTAGGGAACCGAGATCAGCGCCAGCCGGATGGCCGAAGCCTTGTAGCCCTTCAGCAGCAGGTCGCGCAGAGTAAAGAAGTTGCCCTCGCTCTTCGACATCTTGCGCCCGTCCACCAGCAGGAACCGGACGTGCATCCAGTGCCGCGCGAACGGCTTATGTGTCGCCGTCTCGCTCTGCGCAATCTCGTTCTCGTGGTGCGGGAACATCAGGTCTTCGCCGCCGGCGTGCAGGTCGAAGCTATCGCCCAGGTACTCCATCGCCATCGCCGAGCACTCGATATGCCACCCCGGCCGGCCGCGGCCGATGGGCGTCTCCCACGAGGTTTCGCCGGGCTTGGCGGCCTTCCAAAGCGCAAAGTCGCGGGCCGAGTCCTTTTCGTACTCATCCACATCCACGCGGGCGCCGTCTTCCATGCCGCTCAGGTCCTTCTTGCTCAGCTTGCCGTAGGCTGGGAAGGCGGAGAGGCGAAAGTACCAGGAGCCGTCCTCGGTTTGGTAGGCAGCGCCTGCTGCGGCCAGTTTCTGGATCAGCTCAACCATGCGGGGGATGTGCTCGGTGGCGCGAGCCAGTTGCTCGGGCCGCTCGATCCTGAGGGATTCGAGATCCTCGAAGAACGCCTGCTCGTACCTGGCCGTGTACTCGCCGATCGCGACGCCGGCCTCGGAGGCGTTGCGAATGATCTTATCGTCCACGTCGGTGATGTTCATGACGTGGCGCAGGGGTACGCCGGTGAGCTTCAGGTAGCGGCGCAGCAAGTCGATCTGCAGGAACGTGCGGAAGTTGCCGATGTGACCGTAATCGTAGACCGTAGGACCGCAGGCGTACATGCGCAGGGCTTTGCCGTCTGACGGCGCAAGCGGATCGAGTTGCCCGGTAAGAGTATTAAAGAGGCGGAGCGTCATCAGTCGATCGTCTTGCCGCAAATGTAATTGAAACAGGCAGTTTGCGGTCATGTTGATTGTAACAGCGATGGATTCCGGACGACGCACTGAAGCGCTGCTGGGTGAATCGCGTCCATCATTCCCGAATCGGGAGAGAAAACGCACTTGTGTAACATCCTGATTCCTGTTTGTGGTGATCGCGCCAAGCAACCTGGGCCGGGATGCCACCATCAGTTATCAGATAACAAATGGGCCCGCCTCTTGAGCGGCCGGAATGGAGGCTCTAATGGCAGGTTTGCGCTTATCTTTGCGCATCTTCTTTCTGATGCTTTGCTCCGTGGCGCTTCTCGCTTCTCCCGTAATAGCGCGGGGTGCCGACAATGACGCGTTCTTCGGCTACAGCCGCCTCGGAAGTGATGCGTTTTATCCCAACGTGGGAGGCCTGAACGGTTGGGAAGCTGCCCTTCATATTCACTTGGCGCCATTCGTCGGCGTTGAAGGCGACGTGGCCCAATATGGCATTGGGGCAAACTCGACCATACCGCGTACAACAACCGTTCTTTTCGGGCCGCGCGTCACCGTTGGTCTTGCAGGCTTTCATGTCTTCGCCCACGGCCTGGTTGGCATCGCCCACTCCGCCAACAGCGCTGGACCGCCGATTTCAGACACCAATTTTGCGGATGCGATTGGCGGCGGATTGGACGTGCCCATCCTGCCGTTTTTTGCGTGGCGCTTTGCCGGCGATTATCTCGATGCGCCTTCGCAGTCTCCGCCGGGCGGCACGCACGCGCGCTTCAGCACAGGACTTGTCTTCCGATTTTAGTTCCTGATGATGAGCGGATCGATTTTTGCGGATCGGGTATTGCGCTCTGCCTCGACTCCGCTCAAATTCTCTCCGTGCCCTGCCGCGATGGAGCTGTTCTCCTGTCAATGGAAGGACCAGTGACCCGGTCGATGCCGGTGCGCCAGTCCTCCGGACTGTCAGCGCATTCCTCAGTTCTGTATGGCTATGCAGATGTTTTGAGCCTTGCGGCGCAGTTCGCTTCCGCCGCCTGTCTTACGTTCGTAAGCTCCCAGGGTGACTGAGCAGTAACGTGCCTTTTGCGGTCCGTTCTGATTCGCCTTGGCTCTTACCGGTTTGACCCCTTCAGGAAACTTACTTACCATGAAATAAGATATTTTTCCTCGGCCAAACGGAGCTCTATTGCCCTGACGGGCGGCCCGGTATGGCGGATTGAATCGGCTCGCCGTGGCGGGCCTGGAAGGCGAAACGTTGAGCTCTACCGGCACACTCGAGAATCATCCCCAACCTCAATCGGCCGAAACCGCGGCTGAGCAGGAAGTCCACGATCACGCGCAGGAAGGCCACAATCACGAACATTCCCACCAGCATGGCCCGGTGCTGAATCCTGAATGCACCCGCGAGCTGGTGCTTGACATCCCCGCTGAAGAGGTTTCGAAAGCCTATCGAACCGTTACCGGAAGCTTCAGGAAGTACGCGAAGATTCCCGGCTTTCGCCCGGGTAAGGTGCCGGAGTCGGTCATCAAGCGCCGTTTTGCCGCTGAGATTCGCAAAGAAGTTATCGATGATCTGCTGCCGGCGCGCTTCAATCAGGCCGTGAATGAACTGGGTGTGCGTCCCGTGGGCCAGCCTCAGGTGACTGAGCTGACCGTCGAGGATGGCGCGCCCCTGCATGTGAAGGCGGTCTTCGAGTTTCTCGTCGATTTCTCCATTGACGGCTATCGGGATGTGACGGTTGAGAAGCCTCCGGTGGAAGTGACCGAAGAGGAGTTCCGGCACGAGATCGAGCAGTTGCGCGAATCGCGCGCCACCGTCGAGCCGGTCGAAGAGGATCGCCCGCTGGTGGATGGCGACTGGGCGCAGATATCCTATAAGGGACAGATCGACGGCGATGATGCCGCGGACCCGATTTCCGGAGAAGATGCGCTGCTCGAGATCGGCGGCAGGGATACGGTTGCGGCATTCACTGAAGCTCTGCGCGGCGCCAAGCCTGGACAGGAACTGAAGGCCGAGGTCATCTATCCCGCCGATTATGGCGAGGCCCGGCTGGCTGGCAAAACCGTCAGCTACGAGATCACGGTCAAAGGTATCAAGAAGCGCAACGTGCCCGAATTGAACGACGATTTTGCCAAAGAGCTGGGCAACTATGAGACTCTGTCGGAGCTGGAAAATCGCGTTCGCGAGCACATGGCCAACCGCAAGCGTCACAGCGTCGAGAGCGAAACCCGGGAGCGGCTGTTTGCGGCGCTTAACGAGCGCTTTGCCTTTGCGGTGCCTGAGTCGCTGGTGCAGGAGCAGATCGATGCGCGCCTGGAGCGCGGCCTGCGCGCTCTGGCTGCGCAGGGCATGAACCCCGAGCAGATGCGCAATCTGGATTTTGACCGCCTGCGTGCCGGCCAGCGCGATGCGGCGCTCGCCGAAGTGAAGACGAACCTTCTGCTGGATCGCATCGCTCACGAGGAAAATATCTCTGTAAGCGACGAGGAAGTAGATCGCGAAGTGCAGATGGCCTCGATCCAATCCCGTGAATCTGCTGACACTTTGCGCGCGCGGTTGACTGAGAACGGCGGGCTCGCTAGAATCCGGGAACAATTGCGGCGCGAGAAAACTGCGGCCGCTCTGTATGAACGGCTACCTGCAAGCTAAAGGCTGGCAGCCCACAAAGAGGAAGAACAGTTCATGGCTTTGGTTCCCATGGTGGTTGAGCAGACGAGTCGGGGCGAGCGCGCCTACGACATCTATTCCCGTCTGCTGCGCGACAACATTATCTTTCTGGGTACGCCTATCGACGACCAGATAGCCAACCTGGTGGTGGCGCAGATGCTTTTCCTGCAGGGAGAAGATCCGGAAAAGGATATTTCTCTCTACATCAACTCGCCGGGCGGTTCCATCACCGCGGGTCTGGCGATCTACGACACCATGCAGTTCATCAAGAACAACGTGGTCACGTACTGCATCGGGCAGGCGGCCAGCATGGGCGCGTTTCTGCTGCTGGCCGGCACCAAGGGCAAGCGCTTCGCTCTGCCCAATTCCCGCATCCTTATTCATCAGCCGTCGATGGGGAACCTGAGCGGGCAGGCCACTGACATTGACATTCATGCGCGCGAAATTCTGCGCATCCGCGAGATCACCAACAACCTGATGGCCAGGCATACCGGCCAGCCTCTCGACCGGATCGAGCGCGACGTTG
>JAJZAL010000019.1:2228-20197 GCA_021799405.1 Acidobacteriota bacterium | reverse complement strand
ACGTTGAGAGAGACTTCATCATGAATGCGCAACAGGCGAAAGACTACGGTATCGTGGACGAAATTATTGACCGGCCGCGTACGTAGCGGGCCGGCCCGGCATCGGGCAAGAAAACCAACGGGCCGTTGAAAGGGTGCTAATCACATGAAACCGCGCACGGGACTCGAAGAAGCATTGCGCTGCTCGTTCTGTCACAAGTCGCAGGACGCTGTGGCCAAACTGATCTCGTCGCCCAGCGACTATCCACGCGCTTACATTTGCGACGAGTGCGTGGCCGTCTGCAACTCCATTCTTGAGGACGACCGTGGCGATGCGGCTCCTGCCACTGCGGCGGGCCACCTGCCCAAGCCTCAGGAAGTGAAGAGCTTTCTCGACGACTACGTCATTGGCCAGGACCAAACCAAAAAGAAATTGGCGGTTGCTGTTTACAACCACTACAAGCGCATCCAGATGAACCGCGCGCGCAACAACGAAGTGGAACTGGCGAAGAGCAACGTTCTGCTCGTCGGCCCGACGGGATCGGGCAAAACGCTGTTGGCCTACACGCTGGCCAAGATGCTTGATGTGCCCTTTGCCATCGTGGATGCCACCACGCTGACCGAGGCGGGCTATGTGGGCGAGGATGTCGAGAACATCATCCTGAAACTGCTGCAGGCCGCCGACGGCGACGTCAACCGCGCCCAGCAGGGCATCATCTACATCGACGAAATCGACAAGATCGGCCGCAAGGATGAGAATCCGTCGATCACGCGCGACGTCTCCGGCGAGGGCGTGCAACAGGCGCTGCTCAAGATTTTGGAAGGTACCGTGGCTAACGTTCCGCCGCAGGGCGGGCGCAAGCATCCTCACCAGGAGTTCACAGCTGTCGATACCACCAACATCCTGTTCATCTGCGGCGGGGCGTTTGTGGGATTGGAGCGCGTCGTGGGCCGCCGCATCGGCAAGAAGGCCCTGGGATTCAGAACCGTGGATGCCGAGGCCGATCAGGCAGCCACGCGTTCGCATCGCGACACCGAGCTGCTACGCAAGACCGAGCCGCAGGATCTCATCAAGTACGGTCTCATTCCCGAGTTTGTTGGCCGGCTGCCCGTAATGGGGGTGCTTGACGAACTGGACGAGGCGGCGCTGATCGAGATTCTCACCAAGCCCCGGAACGCCATCCTCAAGCAGTACCAGCGTCTCTTCGAGTACGAGAATGTGCGCCTTCACTTCACGCCGGAAGCTGCCAGCGCGATCGCCCGCGAGGCTCTGGCGCGTAAGGTGGGCGCGCGCGGGCTGCGCATGATCCTGGAAGAACTGATGCTCGACCTGATGTATCACCTGCCCTCGAACAAGCGTGTCCGCGAACTCGAAATCACGCGCGAGATGGTCGAGCGCCGCGATCTGTCGCTCTGCCTGCTCGAAAAGGCTGGCTGAACGTCTGCACGCTTACGGCGTGCCCCCGGAAAGGCATCCCCTGCGCCGTGGCCCTCACGGAAGGGTTTTCCTCTGTGCGATGGAACGATTGCTGCTCCAGCATGAGTCGAGGCCGGGGGTTGCAACTCTGGAATGGCCGTAATGTCCACGCCGATTTTGCAGCGTTTGCGGTACACAACCACTGACACCCCATTAAATCTGCGCCATTACCAACGTTATTCTGCTGCGGTTTTTTCCATGTCTGCGAAGTGTAGAGAGAAGTGCAGAGAGGGATGTCGACCCCAGGGTGTGGCCTGGCGGCGAGCGTGAGATGCAGATCACGCGCCACTCTCGAAGCCAATTGGAGAAGCGCTTCTAAGTAGTGACAAGATTCGGAAACTTAACGCTGCCACCGAACGTCCAATTGAATGATCGACGCAATTATCTAGTTGTATTCCGCTGCAAGTTCGCGGCAATCTCCGGTGGAAGTGAAATAGAAAGCGGCAGGGGCCGAAGCCCGATCTTTGTTTTATAGCACTTGCGGCACTGAAGTCGTGCCCTGTTAGAAAGCCCTGACCGCGCCGAGTTTTTTCCGCAGCCTGTGAAGTGATGCGCTGTTACGGCAGATAAGCTGATGAGATTTGCGGCAGACTACACTAGATCAAGTCCCCCTTGAGGTCAAATTAACAATGATAAAGAAGCTCAGGCCGATAGGCCTGGTGCTCGCTCAGCTTTTCTTCCTCTTGGTTTTTTTCGCGCTGGCGCCGCGGGTGTCAGCCCAATCACAGACCGGTACGTTGACCGGCAATGTCGAGGATCCCACCGGGGCAGTTATCCCTGGCGCCAATATCACGCTCACGCGCAATGGCCAGACGTTCAAGGCGACATCCGGCCCGGCGGGGCACTACATCTTCCGGAGTTTGCCGCCCGGAGTGTATTCCGTCTCTGCCACCGAAAGCGGGTTTGCGCCTTTCAGCAATCCCGAAGTCGCGATCGCCGCGGGGCAGGTGAAGGGGATGAACCTGACGATGGCGATTGCCGTGCAACAGCAGCAGGTACAAGTCACCGCCGAATCCGGGCCGACCATCAGCACCAGCCCCGCTAACAACACCAATACCCTGGTGATGAGCGGCAAGGCCCTGAACGCGCTCTCGAACGATCCGACCGAGCTTGCTAACGAGCTGCAGGCGTTGGCCGGCCCTGCCGCGGGTCCCAACGGCGGCCAGATTTTCGTCAACGGATTCACGGGCGGTCAAATTCCGCCCAAGTCGGACATCGAGCGAATTATCGTGAACCGGAACCCGTTTTCCGCACAGTACGACCGGTTGGGCTTCGGACGCATCGAGATTGTGACCAAGCCGGGCACAAACAAATTCACCGGGCAAATTTTCGGCATGGGTAACGACAGCTCCTTCAATACCCTTAACCCCTTCACAGGCGCCATTCCCTCCTACTACAGCTACATGCTCGACGGAGCAGTGGGTGGCCCGATCTCGAAGAATGCGTCGTTTTTTCTAGCCGCCCAGCAGCGCAACACCCAAAATGACAACATTTACACGACGCTTACGGGGGTACTTGACCCAAAGACAAACACCTACGTGCAGGGCTCGGAGGTGGGTGGCCTGTTCAGCCCGGCGGCGCGCACCAACATCATTCCGCGCATTGACCTGCAACTGGGACAGAACAATACGCTCAGCTTGCTTTATGAGTTTTACCGGGTCAGCCAGAGCGGCAATTTGACTGGTTCCACGAGCCTGCCGAGCCAGGCTTTCAACAGCGATGTGATCGATCACATCTTTCAGGTCGACGATACTCAGATCATCAGCAATAACCTCGTGAACGAAACCCGCATCGAGTTCCGGCACAGGATCAGCACGCAAACGCCGGCGAGCACGGCGCCGTCGTTCAGCGTGCCCACGGATTTTGTGGGTGGAGGCGTTTTAAGCCAGCAGTTTTCCCAGCGTGCCAATCACTATGAGCTGCAAAACTTCACTACGCTGACCGCGGCCAGCCACACCATCGAATTCGGCGCCTGGCTGCGCGACAACAGCGAATCCATGCTCACCAATGCCGACTTCAATGGCAACTTCAACTTCGAGTCCCTGGAGAGTTACCTGGATACGGTGAACGGCCTTGCGCAAGGTAAAACCGTTGCGCAGATTGCCGCGGCGTGTCCCTCTGGCCAGGTCTGCACGCCCATCAAGCTGACCTACACCACAGGCCCTGAGAAGTTTCAAGGCAACATCTTTGACGGCGCGCTGTTCTACCAGGACGACTGGAAAGTGAAACCGTATTTCACGTTCTCTTATGGGCTGCGCTTTGAGACGGAAAACCACATCGCCGACCACGCCGACTGGGCGCCGCGATTTGACCTTTCTTACGCGATTGACGGACACAAGAGCGGCGAGCCGCCGAAGACCCTGTTGCAGGCCGGCTTCGGCTTCTTTTATCACCGTCTTCTCATCAACAATCTGATGAATCTCGAACAGTACAATGGCGGGCCCCTCTCGCAGAAACAGACCGTCATCGACAATCCCACGTGCTTCAATTCCACAAGCCTGAACGACATCCACGGCGGCGTGTCCACGTGCGGAACGGGCAGCGCGGCGGCGTCTCAAATCGACACCATCTCGCCGCGCTACCGGTCACCGTACACGGAGATGCTGGCCGTCAGCCTGGAGCGGCGCCTGAGCAAGGCCTCCATGGTCACTCTCACTTATCTGCACGCCAACGGTCTGCACGAGATGGTGACCCGGGACTCGAACGCCTATGAGCCTCTGCCCGGGACCTTCTTCTATAACAGCACCACCGGTCCGCGGCCAGACCCCAACCTGGGTATCGTGGATCAGTATTATACGGAGGGTATCTTCAAGGAAAGCCAGATCATCGTAAACTTCAATACCGCCATTTCGCGGAACTTCAGCATCTTCGGTTTTTACAATTACAACACCGCCCATAGCGACGGCGGCTCCTCCCTCGGAACGAATCCGTCGAATTCATATCACCTGATGCAGGACTACGGACGCTCGATATGGGTTCATCCCCAGTGGATGCTGCTGGCGGGCCAATACGTGGGCCCGTGGGGGATTTCGTTCAACCCATTCCTGATCGCGGAGCAGGGACATCCCTACAACATCACCACCACCACAGACCTCACGGGCGACAACTTTTTCAACAACCGCCCCGCCTACGCAAGCGCTTCGGACTGTCAATCTGCTTCGACGAATTACGTGCAAACGACGTTTGGTTGCCTCAATACCAATCCGCAGGAGGGTGATACGCTCGTCCCCGATGATTTGGGAAATGCTCCCCCGTCGGTAGCCATGAATCTGCGCTTATCCCGTACCTTTGGCGTCGGACCTAAGGAGACGGGGCCAGCTGGCCAGATGCCTCCTGGCGGCGGTGGTGGCGGCGGACATCACCACCATTTCCACCTCGGCGGCCCATTCGGGGGAATGCAGGGGGGGGCCTTCAACGGCACACCCGGCGTCGGGCGCAGGTACCAGCTATCCTTCTCCGTCCATGCCTTGAACATCTTCAACGACATTGACTACGGAACGCCCTCGGGAAGCCTGATTCCCACGCTCAACAAGAACACCGGCCTGAATGCTCCCGATAGCCGTTTTGAGAAGTCCACCAGCCTGAAAGGCGGAATCTTCTCCCAGGGCTCCGCGGCGCGGCGCATCTATCTCCACGCCGAATTTGATTTCTGAGGGCCGTGAGGGAGGACTTGAACCTGGAACGACCCGCCTTTTACGGCACGGCGGATTCCCGCAGGGTTGGCATATTCTGATGTGCCCCTGCAAGAGCTTATCCGTAAACAGGGGGTATCTGGCAGCGTGGATGCCGCAATTAAAGCCGCTTTCCACTCTATGCGCGCCTACTGCGCCATCACCGGGCCGGCCATGCTTTCCCTGCTTTCCGCTACCCGCTGTACAATCCCATTAGGACGCTCGAAGCCGGTTCTGCATCAAGAGCCGTTTTGGTGCGTCTAATTCCCCAGGTGTCTGTTATGAGTCAACAACGCGAAAAGAGCGAAACCCGCAAACTGCCCATGATGCCCATCCGGGACATGGTGATCTTCCCCTATATGATGACCCCCTTTGTGGTGGGTCGCGAGTCCAGCGTTCGCGCTCTTGAGGAAGCACTTACCGGTGACCGCAAGATCTTTCTTGCCACGCAACACGACGCTTCCATTGACGAGCCTCGCGCCAAGGACATCTACCAGGTGGGCGCCATTTGCAACATCGTGCAGAGCGTCAAAATGCCCGACGGCAACATCAAGGTACTCGTCGAGGGCATCGAGCGCGCCAAGTCGATCGAGGTGAACGACCGCGACGGCTTCTTTGTGGCCACCGTGCGCACCGGCAAAACCCAGTTCGAGATGACTCCGGCTGTCGAACAGCTCATGCAGCGCGTCACCGGCCTCTTCGAGCAGTACGTCAAGCTGCAGCAGTCGCTCAATTACGAGACGATCATCGCTACGGTGCGCATGGATGAACCGGCCAAGCTCTCCGATACCATCGCCGCCAATCTTCAGCTCGGCATCGAGGAGAAGCAGGAGTTGCTGGCCATCTTCGATCCGGCGGCGCGGCTGACGCGCATCGCCGACGTGCTTGATATCGAGATCGAGAAGCTCGACCTCGACCGCAACATCCAGTCGCGCGTGAAGCGGCAGATGGAGCGCGCGCAGAAAGAGTACTACCTCAACGAAAAGATCAAGGCCATCCAGAAGGAGCTGGGGCGCGGCGAAAAGAGTGAATTCGACGAGCTGCGCAAGAAGATTGAGGCTGCGGGCATGACCAAGGACGTGCTCGACAAAGCCCTCCAGGAGCTCAAGAAGCTGGAAGCCATGCCGCCCATGTCGGCCGAGTCAACGGTGAGCCGCAACTACATTGACTGGCTGCTGGCCGTGCCGTGGAAGAAGAAGTCGAAGGAGACGCGCTCCATCGAGTATGCAGAAAAGGTCCTCAACGCGGATCACTATGGCCTGGAGAAGATCAAGGAGCGCATCCTCGAATTTCTCGCCGTGCGGCAGCTTGTGAAGAATCCCAAGGGCTCGATTCTTTGTTTTGTTGGCCCTCCGGGTGTGGGTAAAACTTCTCTCGGGATGTCGATTGCAAAGGCGACCGGGCGCAAATTCGTGCGCCTTTCGCTGGGCGGCGTGCGGGACGAGGCCGAGATTCGCGGTCATCGGCGCACCTATATCGGAGCGATGCCGGGCCAGATCATCCAGCATATGAAGCGGGCCGGCACCAAGAACCCCGTCTTCCTGCTCGATGAAGTGGATAAGATTTCCTCGGATTTCCGCGGCGATCCAGCTTCGGCGCTGCTGGAAGTACTCGATCCCGAACAGAACAGCACCTTCCAGGATCACTATCTGGACGTCGACTACGACCTTTCGCAGGTGCTCTTTGTGGCGACTGCTAACGTGATGCACACCATTCCGGCGGCGCTTCAGGACCGTATGGAGGTGTTGCGCCTGCAGGGTTACACCGAGCAGGAGAAGCTTGAGATCGCCCGCCAGTACCTCGTCAAAAAACAGCGCGAGCAGACTGGATTGAGCGAGAAGAATATCGTCTTCAAGGACGATGCCATTCTTGAGATCATCCGCAGCTACACGCGCGAGGCGGGCGTGCGCAACCTGGAGCGCGAGATCGGCAACGTATGCCGGAAGGTCGCCCGCAAGGTCGTCAAGAGCGGTGCCAAGCACAAGGAAGAGATCACCGCCGCCAACATCAGCGAGTTCCTGGGCGTGGTCAAGTTCCGCGATTCCGAGGTGCATGAGAAGAGCGAAGTGGGCCTGGTGACGGGCCTGGCCTGGACCGAGGTGGGCGGCAGCATCATGTCCACTGAGGTGCAGGTACTCGACGGCAAGGGCAAGCTGACCATTACAGGCCAGCTGGGCGACGTGATGCAGGAGTCGGCGCAGGCCGCGCTCAGCTACATCCGCGGCAAGGCGCAGGTGCTGGGACTCACCCGTGAGTTCTATCGCAATATCGATCTGCATCTGCACGTGCCTGAAGGCGCGATTCCCAAGGACGGCCCCTCGGCCGGCATCACCATGGCCACGGCCCTGGCCAGCGCGCTGGCCAAGATTCCGGTACGGCGCGACATCGCCATGACCGGCGAGATCACGCTGCGCGGCAAGGTGCTGGCGATCGGAGGGTTGAAGGAGAAACTGCTGGCCGCACTACGTGCCGGCATCTTCGAGGCCATTCTCCCTCGCGCCAACGAGAAGGATTTGGCCGAGTTGCCGGACAACATCAAGAACTCCATGAAGCTGCATTTTGTGGATACCATGGACGAAGTACTGGCGCTGGCGCTGGAAGGCCCGCTGCCCGGTTCCGTGCCTCCCGAGGCCGGAGTGCTGGCTGCTGTGCCGTCGGCTGAGGTTCCTGGCAACCTGCCGGTGGCGCAGTAAGGCGATTATTACGCTCTAACCAAGCCCCTTCCCGGCGGGGATGCGATGGGCGGGTATCCTAGACGGGATGCGCTACACAACCCAATTCCTGCTTTCGGCCACGGCGGCGGCGCAATTTCCGCCGCCGGGTGCGCCAGAGGTCGCCTTTCTGGGGCGGTCGAACGTGGGCAAGTCGAGCCTGCTGAATGCGCTGGTGGGCGAAAAGGCAGCCAGAGTTTCCTCAACGCCGGGGCGAACGCGAGCCATCAACTTTTTCGCGCTGCTAGACAAGAGCGAGCGGCGAAAACTGGTGTTCGCCGACCTGCCCGGCTACGGTTACGCGAAGATATCCAAATCCATCTCGACGGGCTGGCCCAAGTTTATCGAGCCGTACCTGGCGGAACGCGCGGCGTTGGTTCTGTGCGTCTGCCTGGTTGACGCCAACGTCCCCCCGCAGGCGAGTGACAAGCAGTTGCTCGACTGGCTCCGGGCGGAAGACCGCTTTTTCGTTGTAGTGGCGACCAAGGTGGACCGGCTGAGCGGCAACGAACGGGCCCGCAGCCTGACGGCGCTGGAAAAGGCGCTTGAAGTCGATGAGGTTGTGCCGGTATCCGCAAAGACGGGGATCGGGATTCGGGAGCTTTGGGCGCGGATTGAGGCGGCGGGGTGAGTGGCCAGGGATCACGGATCAGGGATCGGTTTGCGCATGCCATCCAGAAGTCTTGAGGCGGCTGTTTCCGTGCAGGCAAGTGACCGCAGCCGCCGCGCCTGCGCGCCCAGGTAGCGCGGCGAAAGGCGCAGCCAGCGGCGGTTGATGTGGTCGGCCGGCGGCAGGGAAGCGAGCAGCAGGGCATCGAAGGCAGCCTCTCGTTGCGCCCAGGCCGGAGGCATCGCAATCACTAGGAATTTCAGGCCGTCAACGTGTGGTTGTTCGTGGACAGGCTGCGCTCCCTGGGCGAAAAAGCTGGCATAATCCGGCGCGGCGGCGGAGGGAGGCAAGGGTGGCAGAAGATCGGGCTGGACACCGCGATCTTGCATCTCTGCCACGATGGCCTCGGAAGCGCAGGTGACGCAGACGGCTACCGGCTGGCGCTTGCGAATCCCGTTCTTGAGGATGCGCAGGGCTTCGTCCAGTGAGTTCACCACAAAATCGATGACGCTGTCGCGCATGGCCTGCCGCGCCTGGGCGGCGTCCGCGGTGGCGGCCAGTGAAGCGGCTCCGGCAATGTTCGCGGCGCGAATCAGGCGGCAGGCGGCGGGGTTTAACTCACCGGCAAAGAGCAGCTTCCCACCCAGCCCCAGCTCGGGATCGAGGCTGCCGGACAAGCCGGCATAGAGGCGGAAAACCGCATCGAGTTCCTCTTCGATTGCGGATGAGGGGATTTCAGGGGAAAGCATCTGCCTGAGTGTAACGCTACCAGCTGGAATAGGGTTGGCCGTTGGAGCCTGTTTCGTCGGAGCCGGAATGGACGTCGTCGATGCCTGGATCGGTCTCATCCAGCGAGTACATGGCGTTGCTGTTGTCCGTGACCCAGGTGTCCGCGCTGTGGGTCATCGGATCCACGGGGATCGCGCGAAGATAGCCGTTCTGTACCAGGTCGTCGAGCGACTGCGGGCCCTTCTGCTTGTCCATGGTGTAGGAATCGATGGCTGAACGCATGATGTGCAGGTCTTCCAGAAGGACGGCTTCGCGGGCGTGCTTGACGGCGCTCACATAGCTGGGAATCGCCAGCGTTGCGAGGATGCCGATGATGGCCATCACCACCATCAGTTCGATCAGTGTAAAGCCTGCGGATTGACTGCGATCATTGGGCACAATGCATTTCCTGAGTTTCCGGATCCCTGCCTCTGGCTTCACTGCGCGGGCTGCGCCTGCCGGGTGAACCGGAAGCTGTTGATTCGGCCGCGGTCAGCCTGGAAACTGCCGGCCCCTGGCCTAAGGCTGCCTTTACCAAGTGGAATACTTGGTGCCGTCCAGGGCTGTTCCCTGGGACTTTGAGTATACGTCGAAAACATTCTGGCCGCCCCAGGAGGTGGAATCGGGATCGTCCTGCATGGAGCGCAGGCCCCAATCCGCCTGTCCGGTCATAGGGTCCACGGGAATGCTGCGCAGGAACTTGAGCTTCTTGCCCTGCACCTCGACCCCGTTGACCAGGGTCTGCAGATCGGGTGGATAGTTCTGGCTATCCACTTTGGTCTGAAAGGCGCCTCTGTCGGCGGCGTCCTTATAGCGGTCGATGGCGTCGCGCATCATCCACAGGTCGCGGCGCAACTCGCGCTCGTTTTCGCGCTTGACCTCGAAGCGCGCAACGGGAATGGCCGCCGAGGCCAGGATGGTGAGAATAGCCACGGTAACGATCAGCTCAACCAGGCTCAGGCCATGCTCGTGTGCGGGGCGCAATCCGGCGGGCCGGGCAATGTCCGTTTCTGTGGCGCTCATCGGCATATCCCCCCTACTTGACGACAATACCGACTTGCGATCCGGTGGCGGCAGACTCCTGTTGCGAGCTGTTGACCGCCGCTGCTCGCGAAATCGTCAGCACGGTTGAGCCTGGAGTCTTCGCCTGAAAACTAAGGACGCAAACGGTACCCGATCCGCTCACCCCTTTGGAACCGGGAGGCCGCGAGGTCACGACGGTGAGGTCGCCCGGACCGTCGTCGCGGTGGACCAGAGCAACGGCCTGTCCGTCCTGCCCCAATAATTGGCCCGCGGAGACGTTGACCAGGGAAAGATGAGCCGGATCGTACTTGAGCTGCAATGGGATTGAGGCGACATCCGTGCCTCCGTTCAGCATGACCGGCACCTGGAAGGTTGAGCCGGCGGCAACCGGGGCCGTGGGCGCGTTGAGCACAAAGCTTAAATTCCCACCACCGGCAGCCGCTGCCTGGCCCGCCGCGCGGGCAACCGCAGCCTGGGCGGCGGGCGTCAGGTTGGCCGGGCTTGCCGCTGCGCGGTTCTGTGCCCGCATCTCAGCCAGCGCTGCGGTGGCAGCGGTGTTTATGCCCTGGCTTGGCACCGTTCCCACCGCCGACTGTGCAGCGCCAGACGCTTGCACAGGGGGAACACCGGCCGACGCCGGAATGCCACTCTGGCTCGCCGCCGAATTCTGATAAGCAACATGCCGCAGATCGATAAATTGGCCGCTGCCGGTATCGATAGGCCGCAGATTGGCGAGATTGAGCTGCTCGGAGCGAACGATGTGAGGAATCACCACAAAGACGATATCGTCGTCCTGCTGCGTATGGTCTTTGGAGCCGAAGAGATACTTGAGGATGGGAATTGCGCTCAATCCCGGGAGACCGTTCCAACTCTGCTGTTCCTGCGTGTTTTGAATGCCGCCGAGGATGCTGACTTCGCCCTCGCTAAGCCGGATTGTCTGGTCGATGGTACGCTGGCTCAGAATGGGTTCGGTGACGCCGCTGATGTTTACTGATCCGCTTTGCGCCGTTACGGCGATGTTGACCTTCAGAGTGACGTCGTGGTCGTAATGGATGGTGGGCGTTACCTCCATGGTGACGCCCACGTCCTGATATTGGAACTGCGTGTTGACCAGCGAGCTGACCACTGCGGTGGCGGCGCCAGTCTGGTAAGAACCGGTAGCGATCGGAATGCGCGAACCAATCTTCATGGTGGCCTTTTGCCCGTCCAGAGCGCGGATCCGCGGACTCTGCAGGACCCTGGTGTCGGTGTTGGTGAGCAACAGGTTGAGCTGGGCGGTTCCGATACTCACGGCAAAGTCGTTGGAATTGGCGTGCGCCAGATTGTAAAGCGTCGGGCTTATTGTCGTTTGGCCAGCGGCTGCCGCTGCCGCAGCAGTACTGCTGTTGTATGGCGGCTGCAGGGTGATGCCGATGCTGTTAGGCCAGGCAATGCCCAGGGTCTGCTCCCAGTTCTTGCTGACCTCCAGGACGGCAATGTCCACCACGACCTCGGGACGGGCCTTGTCCAGGTCGTCAATGAGCTGTTGCGCCAGCAGTAGTTGATCCGGAGTGCCCCGCATCACGATGGCATTCTGGCTGGCTACTCCGTAGACTTTGGCATCGGGCATCACGTTGCGGAGCGCCGTCTGTACGTCGTTAAGGTCGTTCTGCTGCCAGGCGTTGGTCAGGTAGAAGGTCTGCACTGCCTGTTCTTGAAGCTCGGTGCGCTTCATGCGCGTGTCCTGCGCGACGAAGATCGTATTGGATGTGACCGGACGCCAGAATGTGCCGGACAAAGTGCCCAGAATGCGCAGCGCGTCCAGTAGTGACACATTGTTCAGATCCACCTGAATGCGCTTGGAGTTGTAGTCGGGGTCAAAGAGAACGTTGATTCCGGCCGCTTTGCCTACGGCCTGGTAGATGACCTTGGCGTCTTCGGTCATGTGCAGGGTGAGCGGCTCATTGGAAAGCGGTTTGAGCATGGGGGGAGCTGCAATGGCGCCAAGTTCCACTGACTCGCTGGGCGCCTCTGGAAGCGTGCTCTCGGACGGCTGCGGAGCGCCGCCCTGCATCTGCTGGATGCGCGCAATTTCCTGCCGGGCGGCTTCATTGCCGGGGTCGATATCGGCGGCGCGCAGAAACTCCGTCAGCGCGCCCTGCTGGTTGCCCGCCTCGAGCAGCTTGCGCCCCTTGGCCAGATGCTGCAGCGAAGCGGAATTGCGCACCCGGTAAACCGCCGAGCGGTAAGCGAGATCTTCTGGCTTCTTCTTGGCGGCCTTCTCGTAGTCGGCAAGGGCGGTGTCGTAGTCCTGGCGCGCTTCCGCGCTCTGTCCACGTTTGTAGTCCGTCTTGGCCGACTGTCCATAGAGGCTCGCGCTGGAGAGTCCGAGGACGGCCAGCATCGCCATCAGCGCAATTGCAAACGTGATCCTCCGGCGCGGGAATCCCGCTGGGGCCGGAACCGGAGTATGGCGCCTGATCGAACTCGCTGGCATCAAGCCACACTTCATGCTAGGGGTTACGCCATGCACCGGGTCAGGCGTCGTCTCGTGTATGGTCATCGACCCGCATTCTCCGTGGTGCCCCAGCGGGCTGGCCATGCCGCCCAGGACGCAATTTTTAATGGCAATTCTAACGAACAACCGATACTTCATTTTAGCAAAGCCCCGCTATGCCAAGAGGCCGCAAAACCGGCCCGATGCTAGTATGAAGATTCAAGGAAGCTCTTGCATGGCGCGCCAGACCAGCCACACCATCGTTCCCAGGGACGCGCCCGGCGCCAGCAAGCCGGCGCGGCCGCGCGATCCCGTGGCCAGCGGCGAGCGCGACGCGGCCCACAACCGCGCCGCCTCCCATAACTACTTTCTCCTGGAGAGATTTGAAGCGGGAGTGGCCCTGCGCGGGACGGAGGTCAAATCCATCCGCGAGGGCAAGGCCAATCTGAAGGATGCCTACGGCCTCATCAAGGACGGCGAGGCGTTTCTCTTGAATCTGCATATCGGTCCATACTCCCACGGCAACATCGCCAATCACGATGAGACGCGCACCCGCAAGCTGCTTTTGCACCGGGAAGAAGTTCGCAAGCTACAGTCGAAGACGCAGATCAAGGGTCATACGCTCATCCCGACGCGGCTTTACTTTCGCAACGGGCGCGTCAAGTGTGAACTGGCCCTGGCCAAGGGGAAACAGGACTGGGATAAGCGCGAGACCGAGCGGCGGCGCGAGGCTGACCGCGAGGCGCGGGCCGCCATCAACGCGAATAAGCATCGCACGGGACGGTAGATGCAGCTATCAGCTTCTAGCTTCTAGCGGCTAGCCCATCTTGCGGTTTTCAACCGAAACTCGCCCCCGCCTGAAATCTAAATCGAAGGTCATTTATCCACCGGTATCTACCACGCATCCATGCGGTATTTACCGGATAATCTCGACGCGGACATCCAGCGGCAGGCTTTTCCAGGCCCGGTTGGTGGTGTAGACCGTGCCTCCGCGCTGGATGG
Organism: Acidobacteriota bacterium; assembly: GCA_021799405.1. The sequence goes on along the minus strand of JAJZAL010000019.1, from coordinate 6,481 downwards.
CAAGGGCCAGACAGGCACGATCGCCGAGCGAGAGGCCGTAGGGTCGAGTCACTGCCGGTAAACCACCAGCAATCTGTGCCTGCTCCTCATCGAAAGGCACAGATTCGCATCCCACCTCGGCAATGTGCCACCAGGCTAAGCTCTTCTCCAATCCGGCAGAGACCAGCCTGGCCTGTACTTCGGCTTGATTTACGGCGCTGACCACGGCCCATGACAGGCTTTCGGAAACCATCTCCGCGCCCGCCTCTCCGCGAATCAGGGCCATCAGGGCGGGGGCGTCGAGAACGACGGTCCTATCCAAGCCACTCCTCCGTCTCCTGGCGAACTTCCTCACGCCGATCCGCAACCAGTTCATCAGAAAGGCTGCGGTCCGCGGGGATCAGGCGGCGCAGACTCTCCTGAACACGGCGAACGCGCGCGCGCTGCGATTCGATCTTCAGCACGTCCCCCTCGATGCGGAGCAAAAGCGTGTCGCCTGCCCTGAAGTCCATCGCCTCCCGTATTCCCGCAGGGATGACGATACGGCCGTTTTCACTCAGCCGCGTTTTGGCATCAACATCATCTGCGGCAATATCCATAACATGACCTAAATATAATTTATGCCAATTAAATTAAGGATGTCAATATAAATTTAATGACATACATAGAATTATGTCATTCCTTAGGCCGGCTTCCGCGCCCGGCGAAGCCTTAAGACCGATTCCTAAATTGCCGGTCCCGAGTAGCGCCGCTCTCCTGAGCGGCTGTACTGGTGGGGTTCACGCCGCCAGAAGCCCCGGGAAGACCAGGAGGTCGTCGGTCGCCGCGGCGACCCAGTCTGGAGGCATGAGGCTACCGTCCCCCGAATAAGATCTTTCGAAACTTGCCACCACCCCTGCCTAAAGTGAAGAATAAGCACGATGCGTACCCAACTTGTTTTTGCTCCCCTTGCCGAAATTGAGACTGAACTGCTGGTGGCTCTGGCCGCTGATGCTCAAACCGAGAAAACTCCGGATGCGAGGCCCGAGATTGTTTTGCTGACCTCCGATGCCGCGGTTCAGGCTGCTGCCGCGGCGGTGCTGGCGGCCGGCGAGTTCAAGGCAGGCGCAAATGAGACGCTGCTTTTGCACGCCCCGGGTGGCCTGGCCGCGAAACGGCTCCTGCTTGTCGGGCTGGGCAAGCGGGCCAAGGTGACGGTGCACGGCGCGCGGAACGCCGCTGGCACCGCAGTGCGCTTTGCCAAGCCGCGCGGTATTCGCGAGCTCGTTCTGGCAATGCCGGATTCGAATCTGCTGGCGCCCGAGGCCAGCGTGCGCGCTGTTGTGGAAGGCGCATTTGTAGGCGATTTTGACCCTGACACCTACCGCAGCGACCGCAAGGATCAGAGCGTGCAATTCTTCACGGTGGTGGCGCCGGCCGGTTCCGATCAGGGGGCGCTGGAAGCGGCACTCGCCGAGGGCGTGATTGTGGGCGAGAGCCAGAACTTCACGCGGGCGCTGGTCAATGAGCCCGGCAACAAACTCACCCCCACGATCCTGGGTCAGCGCGCCATGCTGATGGCCGGTGAGGTTGACCTTCGTTGCGAAGTGTTCTCCACCGAAGCGCTGCACGAACTGAAGATGGGTGCCTTCTGGAGCGTCTCGCAGGGCTCGGCAGAGCCCCCGGCGCTGATTGTGATGCGGTATGAGCCTGAGGGAGTGAATGACGGGCCGGTTCTGGGGCTGGTCGGGAAGGGAATTACCTTCGACACCGGAGGCATCTCCATCAAGCCGTCCGACAACATGGAGAAGATGAAGTACGACATGGCCGGAGGCGCGGCAATGATCGGGGCGATGCGGGCGATTGCCCTGCTCAAGCCAAAGATTCGCGTGATCGGCATTGTTTGCGCGGCGGAAAATATGCCCGACGGCAAGGCGCAGAAGCCCGGCGACGTGCAGACCGCCATGTCGGGCAAGACCATCGAGATCATCAACACGGACGCCGAGGGCCGGCTGGTGCTGGCCGACGGCCTGGCTTACGCTAAGCTACTAGGCGCGACTCACCTGATTGACGCCGCCACGCTCACGGGAGCCTGTGTGGTTGCCCTGGGCATGGTGAATGCCGGGGTCTTTTCCAACGACGATGCCACTTACGCGAAGTTCGAGCAGGCGTTAGCTGTCTCCGGGGAGAAGTTCTGGCGGCTGCCCCTGGGCGAGGAGTATGCCGACATGATCAAGTCGGAGATCGGCGACATCAAGAATACCGGCGGACGCTGGGGCGGAGCCATCACGGCCGCCGAGTTTCTGCACGCCTTCGCCGAAGACACGCCGTGGATTCATCTCGACATCGCGGGCGTGGCCTGGGTGGAAGATGCGCGGCCCTATATCGCCAAAGGGCCCAGCGGCATCGGGGTGCGCTCGATCCTGGAGTGGGTGAGAAGTTTCTAGACAGCAGCTTTCAGACATCAGCTTCCAGCTCTCAACTTTTCGCGTTGAACTTTGCGCGCTTCGGATACGGGAGCGCAAGCCGCCGTCGCGATCTCTCCGCCGCGGTGTTTCTCTTTTCTCTTATCAGAACAAATCGGATTCCTCTCATTGCGGTACGCGGCAATGAAGTTGCGCCGGGTTATGCCGATGTAGGAGATGGAAGGGACTCCGGCCCTGCCGCGTGGGTCGCTGCGTCGGCGGCGCCGCGACGGCAGAGGCGTCTGCGTGGGAAAGAATCGTGGGCGTGACTGTCATGACGGATTGCATGGAACGGTCGGAGACTGCGCATGCGGATGCGGGTGGCAGCCGCGTTCATTCGGTGCAAGGAGGGCAGGCATGATCGCCATTCTGGGCATTTTGCTGGTTTTTGCCGCAGTGATCGGCGGCTTTCTCCTGGAGAAGGGCCACATCATGGTGCTGATGCAGCCGGCCGAGGCGCTCATCATTGCCGGCGCGGCTACGGGTACGCTGCTCACCGCCAATCCGGCGCACATTCTAAAGGCGGTGGCAAAGGGATTGGTGGGCGTCGTAAAGGGCTCGCCGTTCAGCAAGGAGCGCTACTTGAGCACGCTCAGGATGATGTACCAGTTTCTTAACAAGGTGCGGAAGGAGGGCTTCCTGAGTGTGGAGATGGATGTGGAGAAGCCCGCCGAAAGCGCGATCTTCAAGAACTTTCCCGAGTTTCTCAACGACCATCATGCCGTGAATTTTCTATGCGACACGCTGCGCACGGCGATCACCGGGGGCGTGGAGCCGTTCGACATGGACCAGATGATGGATCTGGATATGGAGGTGCATCACCGCGCAGCGATGCAGCCCGTGACCGCGCTGACGACAGTGGCCGACGCGCTGCCGGGACTGGGCATTGTGGCCGCTGTCTTGGGTGTGGTCATTACCATGGGCGCTCTGGGCGGCCCGCCTGAGGAGATTGGGCACAAGGTGGCGGCGGCGCTTGTAGGTACATTTCTGGGCATCCTGCTCTGCTACGGTGTTGCCGGTCCGCTCAGTTCCAACATGAGCAAGGCCGCCGGCGAACACAACGAATACCTGCATGTGCTGCGCGTACTGCTGCTCGCATTTCTCAAGGGCTCAGCTCCGATGATCGCCGTCGAGATGGGACGTCGCGCGATTCCCGCGCATGTGCGGCCCAGCTTCGACGAGATGGAGAGAATCTGCAAGGGTGGCGCAGCTTCCACCGAGCCGGCTGCGGCGTAGAATTTGCAAGCCTGCTTTGGAGATCGAGGCGCAATGGCAGCCAAGGATCAACCGGTCATCATCGTCAAGAAGAAAGGCGACCACGCCGGCCACCACGGCGGCGCCTGGAAAGTTGCTTACGCCGATTTCGTCACCGCCATGATGTCGCTGTTCATCGTGCTGTGGTTGATGGGTTCCAGCGAGAAGGTGAAGCGGGCCGTGGCCGGCTACTTCAACGATCCCCGGGGCACCGCCAGTCTGATGGGCACCACGATGACCGGCACCGGCGAGACGGTAACCATGGCAACCAACGACAATCTGCAACGGCTCAAGCAAAAGCTGGAGCAGGAGATCAAAGCGAGGAAGGACCTCCAGAAGCTTTCCAGGCAGATTGAGATTACCATCACGCCCGAGGGGCTGCGTATTGAGTTGCTGGAGGACCGCAACGGCACTTTTTTCCAAAGCGGCAGCGCGCACTTGAGCGGAAATGGACAACAATTGCTGGCCCTGCTGGCCATGGAGTTGAAGACGCTGCCCAACAAACTGCTGATCGAGGGGCACACCGATGCAACGCAATACTCTCAGGATGCCAATTACACGAACTGGGAGCTCTCG
>JAJZAL010000019.1:0-2218 GCA_021799405.1 Acidobacteriota bacterium | reverse complement strand
GCCGATGGGGTGCGGTGCGATCAGGTGACTCAGGTGCGGGGCTACGCTGATCAGCTTCTGCGCGTCAAAAGCAACCCGTATGATCCGTCCAACCGGCGCATCTCCATTCTGGTGAAGAATGATGACCAGGCTCCGTCGAGAAATCTCTCCATTCCGCGCGTGGCGGCGGCAACGCCGGTTGCTCCGGGAGCCGCGGCCGGAAGCAACGCGGCCAAGCCTTCCCCGGCAACACCGCTCACTAGGCCAGGTTCAGCGAGCGAGCCTTCGGCGCCACGATCCGGAATGAAGAAGTAGAGTGTTAGCGATGCGCGGTCGGGGATGGCTCTCGTTTACAGAACACAAACACGCACCGCAGACCCTGCGGTGGTGGATGGTGTACTCTGGTTGCGGATTGGAAAGCGTTTACCAGGAGTGCACTCTTCATGACCATCGTTGCCGGTGTTGATTTTGGTACACTCAGCGTTCGCGTTACCCTCGTCGATAGCAGCAAAGGCCCCATCGGCACCGCCTCGGCCAACTACCCGTTGCACCGCCGCCGCGAAGATCCGAACTACGCCACGCAGTCTCACACCGACCAGATGACCGCACTGGCCGCGGCCACCCGCGAAGTGCTCAAGAGCACGGGCGTGAAGGGAGACGACGTTGCGGCCATCGCGCTCGACACCACCGGCTCCAGCGTCATTCCTGTGGGCGAGGGGCTCGAACCGCTCGACGAGTACTATCTGTGGTGCGATCATCGCGCCTTTGCCGAGGCCCAGGAGATCACGGAGACGGCCCACGCGCTGGGCTTTGAAGGCATCGAATGGTGCGGCGGCGTCTACTCGCACGAGTGGGGATTTTCAAAGCTGCTGCACTGGCTGCGCCACAATCCCGAGAAGCGCGCGCGCCTTGTCACGGCGCTGGAGCACTGCGACATGGTGGCGGCCACGCTGAGCGGAGTGACCACCGTTGGTGCCCTCAAGCGCAGTGTCTGCGCTATGGGCCACAAATGGATGTGGAACCCCCTATGGGGCGGGCTGCCGCCCGAGGAGTTTCTGGTGGCCGTGGACCCGCTGCTGAAGGGCGTGCGCGCCAAGATGGGCGGCGAATACCTGACCAGCGATCATCTGGCCGGGCATCTTACGTCGAAGTGGGCCGAAGCGCTCGGTCTGCGCGCGGGCATTCCCATTCCGGTGGGCGCATTTGACGCGCACTGGGATGCTATCGGCTCGAACATTCGCGAAGGTGATGCCGTCAATGTGGTCGGTACGTCCACCTGCGTCATTGGCATTGCGCACGAGGCGCAACTGGTGCCGGGCGTCTGCGGCGTCGTGCCGGGCAGCGTGCATCCGAAGTGCACGGGCATCGAGGCGGGCCTCTCAGCAGTCGGTGACATTTTTGATGCCATCGCCAAGCGCGCCGGGACAAACGTGGCCGCACTCTCCGCTGGGTTGGAGGCTTACAAGGCTGGCCAGACAGGTTTGCTGCGGCTGAGCTGGGACAACGGCGACCGCACCGTGCTGGTGAACCCCGAACTGGGCGGCGTGACGCTTGGCTGGAACCTGGTGCACACCGCGCAGGACGAATTGTTCGCGTCCATCGAGGGAACGGCCTTCCACACGCGCATCATTCTGGAGCGCATGGCTCAGCATGGCGTGCGCATTGATCGCGTCATTAACGCCGGTGGTGTTCCGCAGAAGAATGAGGTGCTCAACCGCGTCTACGCGAACGTGCTGAACAAGCCGGTGCTGGTGCCGGCGGGAATTCCGACGAGTCTGGGCTCGGGGATCTTCGCGCTGCTGGCGGCCGGAGCCTACAAGACCATTGAAGAGGCGCAGGCTGCGGTCTGCCTGCCCTTCCGCACAGTTGAACCCGATCCCAAGGCTGCGGCGGTTTACGAGCGGCTCTACCCGCACTATCGCGACGTGTACTTTGCATTGGGCACACGCGCAGCAAAGCCGCTGATGCTGGGCGCGGTTCTGCCGGAACTGAGGAAGATCGCGGCCGAGGCGCGTCAGGCAGAGTGAGCTTTTGTTGCCGGGCGCCGCGGGACCTGTATTGCAGCGGCCACCAGAAAAAGCGGCGCGGCCCTTGCAAGGCCGCGCCGCTTTATATTTCCGCCTTGACCAGTCCGCTTTAAAACAGGTTCCAGAGGGACTGGTTGTAGACGGCGTGGTGGAACTGCACTTCGGAGCCTTTGACGATGCTTCCCAGCTCGCGCGGGGAGCGGTTGGCGACG
>JAJZAL010000195.1 GCA_021799405.1 Acidobacteriota bacterium | reverse complement strand
CGCAGCTTATCTCCAATGACCACCTTGTCCAATGGAATATCGGACTCCTGACCATTCTGATCGATTCGCCGCGCCGTTTTTGGAGCAAGCCCCAGCAACGCACGAATCGCGCTGCTGGTCTGACTGCGAGCTCTCAGTTCCATGACCTGACCAAGGAGGACAAGGGCAACAATAATCGCGGCCGGCTCGAAATAAACCGCTATCTCTCCTCCCGGCCCGCGCAGAGAAGCGGGAAAAAGCAGGGGGAAGAACGTCGCAACAACACTATAGAAATAGGCCGTTCCCGTACCAAGCGCAATGAGCGTGAACATATTGAGATTGCGCGTCTTAAGGGATAGCCATCCGCGCGCAAAGAACGGCGCGCCTCCCCACAGCACCACCGGAGTTGCAAGGGCGAATTCAACCCATGTCCATATCCTTGCCGCAATTCCATGTGAGAACAAAGGGGCAGGCAGAAGTTGGGCGATCATATATGCCAGCAAGGGCAATGACAATGCCACGCTGACCCAGAAGCGACGCGTCATATCGCGAAGCTCAGGATTCTCCTCTTCGTTCGTAATCGCTTTCGCCTCCAAAGCCATGCCGCAGATAGGACAGCTTCCGGGTTCGGAGCGCACGACTTCCGGATGCATTGGACAGATATATTCCGTCCTGGCCAATGTCGCTGGAACCATCTCAGGTTCGAGCGCCATGCCGCACTTCGGGCAACTTCCGGGCGTGTTTTCTCGCACCTCCGGGTGCATGGGGCAGATGAAGTCTGAACGGCTCGCACTTGCGGCATGATCGGATGTCGCAGATGGGGGCTGCAATTTTCCAGACGGCCAATATTTTCCGGGGTCGTGGCGAAACTTTGTCGCGCATCCTGAGCTGCAAAAATAGAGATTTTTTCCCGCGTGTTCGAGCGTCTCCGCCGCATCTCGTGGATCTACGGTCATTCCACAGACCGGATCCTTAACCTTCCCGGCCGGCTTTTCCGATTCAAGAATGGTCAATTTCTCCTCCTGATTGCACTCGTTCAGGTAGACGCAGAAGCCTCGAGAACCTTACAGTTTCGTCCGGTGGCAGGTGCAATCGACACACTTATGCTGTGCGCAGACACCGCAGACCAGTATCAATTGACCTGCGAGGGCCTTGCGGGCGCGGTGAAGCCGAACCGAGGCATTGTTCATAGTGATTCCCTTGGCGCGGCCAAAATCTTCAATCGATTCCCCTCCCAAATCGATCCGCTCTATCGCTTCCCGATATTCGCTCTTCAGGCCTGTCACCAAATCTGCGATGCACATACAGCTCTGCTCCTGCAATTCGGGCACATACGAATTCGGAGCTTCCGCCGCATAGCGCTGATGAGCATGATCGCGCGCCGCACTTCGGCGATAGTGGTCGATTAAACTGTTCCGCAGAATGCGATAGAACCAGGCGACTATGCTCTCGTCAGATCGGAGTTGATGTTCCCGCTCAAGCGCTTTGACGTAAGCGGAATGGAGAATGTCCTCGGCCTCAGCCTTGTCCCCAACACGTACTGCCAAAAATCTGAGAAACCTCGCATGTTGATCGGCAATTCCCTCAATCGTTACGACTCGATCACCGTTGCCTGAATTACAAGCGGAATCTTTCATTGCCAAACCTCTCCTCAAGGCAACTACATTCAAAGATACTGTACCCGACTTTTTCTTAAGGGGTGTCCGGACACTATTGGCTAAGTAACTGCTCATCAACAGAATCCTGACCCTCCTTCGTTCTCGTATTGCGCAAGGGCTGGCGATACAGAACCATGAAATAGCCGAAGATCAGCGCGTAGATTACCGCATTGCCGAACATATTGCCCGGCATGCCGCTCACACCATTGCCGTAAGGTCCACCGAAACCTTCCGCTGTGGACCAGATCATTAGCGAATACACCAACCCAAAAGGCAGAAAGATGCGCATCAGCTTTCCGCTCAACAGGCTCCATGCAATTAGCGCCTCCGCAATCGCAGACAGTATGCCAATAAGGATTGGGCTCGTATGGGTAATCACCGCAATCCACAGTTGGAGCCAGTCCACAACCCATGCGGGTTGCCCAGCCTCGGCCCCTGAAAGGAAGGAGACGAAATGCGTAATGAAGTAAGGATGGAACTTAAACAAGGTGTCCCAGGCCCACAGAAAACCAAACATCAAACGCGCAACGTAAATCCACAGATGATAACTGTTATTTCCTGCCGCGTTAGCCTCCGGCGGGCGGGGCTTAGATATGCGCCAGGTGAGATAGGCAAGTAGCAGCGCAATCAGATAGGGTGGAGCGATACCGGCATCCGTTCCCCCGGTAGCAGGATTGAAATCTCCTCCTCGCTCCACCGCAATCCACATCACTGTCAGGTACCCGATGCCGACCCAAAGTGCGGCTCGCATGCCTCTACCGGAAAGCAATGCCAGCGCGATATAGAGTGCAAAGAACATGACTGCTGTGCCCGTGAGATGAACGGCGGTCGATGCAAACGGCAATCCGAGAAACTGCGCAATGGCATGCTTGGTCGCTCCGGAAGAGGCAGTCCAGGCATCGTACAACCACACCAGGCCGAAAAACACTCGAAAGTTGCGAAATTGGCGCGCCTGCGAAGCCGAAATAGACAAGGCCGTTGATGCATCGGGTGGAGCATCCAACCCCACCCATCGAAAAATTGCGGACGTTACGTCAGGCATACGATCCTCCTCATATTCAGAACTGCTGGTTGGCTGTAGCGCTGTTGGTGCGTGAATCGATCAACGCTCACATAATCCCAATGAGGAGCAGAGTCTGAGATCATCTCTACCCCTGATTGGATATTTGCGTCAGTACCAGGCCCTGACTCCGAACACGAAACGCGGATCGCTGGTGGACTCACCAGCTCGCCGTGCGAAATTGGCCGTATCGCCGTACTTGCCGTTGTAGGCAAAGCCGATGTAGGGCGCGAATTTGCGGCTGAATTCGTAACGGAGGCGGATACCTGTATCGATTTCAGATAATCCTGAGCCGGTGCCGCGTGCCGGGTCATCCTGGCTGTAGAAGTTGAGCTCGGCTTGCGGCTCGGCGATTAGGCGTTGCGTGAAGAGCAGCTCATAGGCCGCGTTGATGCGGCCGGCGACGTCGCCGTTCCTGCCGATGTAGAGAGTCGGGGCGAACTCGAAGAAGTAGGGTGCCAATCCTTCGATGCCGATGGCTGCCCAGCTACGTAATGGACCGGAATCGATATCTTCGCGTACGCCGACCTGCGCGTCGAAGTAGCGGAGGCGCGGAATGGGGCGGTCGTAGAGAAATTCCTGGTCACCGTCGCTGACGATTCCATTGCCTGCAAAACCTTCGGACTTAATCCAAAGCCTGTTCATGTCCGTGCCGATCCAGCCTTCGCCGTCCCAGCGGAATTCATTGTCCGGGCCATTGGTGCGGCCCTCGAACTGATCGAGAAGGGCATGAACAAATAGCTGATGGCCCATGTCCGGCGGCTTCAGGCCGGGAAGCGCGGAGGTGACTTTCGTGGGTGACTGGGTGGATGTCGACTGCGCGGTTGCAATCGTTGGCGAGCAGATCGCCCCGAGCCAGAGCGAGGTTACGACAAGCAGAGAGGGAAATGCGAGGGATGGCGATCTGTTCATGGCAGCACCACCACAGCGCGAAACATGCCCGCTTGCATGTGATAGAGCAGGTGACAGTGATAGGCCCATCGGCCCGGAGTGTCTGCGCTGACGAGATATGTCACACGCTCAGAGGGTTTCACGATGATGGTGTCTTTGAAGGGCCTGTGTTCTCCGTGGCCGTTTTCGAGTTCGCTCCAGAGGCCGTGGAGGTGAATGGGATGGGACATCATCGTGTCATTGATGAGTACGAAGCGCACACGTTCACCGAGTTTGAGGACGATGGGATTGTTGTTGGAGAATTTTTCTCCGTTGAATCCCCAGATGTAGCGATTCATATTGCCGGTAAGGTGAAGTTCAATTTCGCGTGAGGGCGGCCTACCGTCGACTCCGCGATAAGGTGAACGAAGATCGGCATAAGTCAGTACGCGTCGGCCATTGTGATCGAGGCCAATGCCGGGTGTGTTGAGACGCGATTCCACGTGCCCGGAGATTTGCGCGACGGACGGGCCGAGATGGAGTTTGACTGGATTGGAGGGTTTGAGGTGCGACTCGATGGCGCGAATTTCTGATTCCGGGACGGTGACGGCCGGCGTGGTGTAAGGGCTTGGTTGTGGGAACGGGGTTTTGCCGACGCTGGCATTGGTGTTCCCCATGTGTGGCATGGAAGCCATCGACATCTCGGCGGCATTCGTGATTTCGGCCATGCGGTCGCGAGCGGCTTTTTCTGGATTGTTCCCGTTCATGTGCGAATGCTCGCCGCCATGAACTTTGTTTCCCATCCGCATATCATCTGCCGTCATTCCGTCGATGCCGTTCATATTGGCCATCTTCATGCCGGCCATGCTGCCCATCCCCATGTCGATCATCGTGAGCCTGGGGCGAGGATCCATGGGAGGAATGGGTGCGGTCATGCCCATGCGCGGGGCAAGCGTGCCGCGTGCGAATCCGGTTCTGTCCTCTGACTGGGCAAAGATGGTGTAGGCCTTGTCGTCCGACGGCCCCACGATGACGTCGTATCTTTCGGCGACGCCGATACGAAATTCGTCGACGGGAACTGGTTCCACATCGTTGCCGTCAGCCTGCACGACTGTCATTTTGAGGCCGGGGATGCGGACGTCGAAAAAAGTCATGGCTGAGCCGTTGATGAAGCGCAGGCGCACTTTCTCGCCGCGTGAGAAAAGTCCGGTCCAATTGGCGTTGGGTGGGTTGCCGTTGAGCAGATAAGTGTAGGTTGCGGCGGAAATGTCAGAGATGTCGTTGTCGCTCATGTTCATTTTTGCCCACATGAGGCGCTGTCTGAGAGTAGACCGGAACCCGTGACGCCGGATGGCAGAGAAGAATTCCGGGAGGGTGTGCTTGTGGTAGTTGTAGTAGTCGCTTTCTTCTTTGAGGTTGCTGAAGATGGTCTCCGGATTGGTATCCGTCCAATCGGAGAGAAAGATGACGTGTTCGCGGTCGGATTGAATCGGATCTGCGCCGAGCGGGTTGGGGTCGATGATGAGCGGGCCGTAGATTCCTGATTGCTCCTGAAAGCGCGTGTGGCTGTGATACCAGGCGGTGCCGTTCTGCTTGACCTGGAAGTGATAGTGGAAAGTTTCCCCCGGAGCAATACCGGGGTAGCTCAGTCCGGGGACTCCATCCATATCGGCGGGGATGCGCAGGGAGTGCCAGTGCACGGAAGTGGAGACCTTCAGCAGATTGGTAACTGCAATCGTGACGTGATCTCCCTCGCGCCATCGCAGGATCGGGCCTGGCACGGAACCGTTTACGGCCATCGCGGTCACGCGCCGTCCGGTGAAGTTGACGGGAAGGTAGTGGATGGTGAGGTCAAAATGTTGGCCGGAGAGTGTTTTCGGCATGTGGCGCGTGACTTCACCAAAGGCAGGCAGTCCATGAAGGTCAACGGCAGCTAACGCCGCGCCAGCGGTGAGTCCCTGCACAAAACGACGGCGGGTGACGGGAAAAATTGGGGCAGTATCGGTATTGTCTTTCCGGGACATTGGTTCTCCAGAATGTTGACTTGCAGGAAGACGGACCGTGTTTGCTCGCGACGGTGATTTACGGCGGGGCAGACAGGTGTGAATCCATGATATGTACTACGCTGATGTCGTGAACGAGTTCTGGAATGCGCAGTGTTCAGCGTACGGCAATGCGCAAATTCCGTTGCTGCGATCAACAGCCGTGCGGAGGCGCTAGATTCGAGGACTGGCGAGCACCGGGTCGCAGGCCGAAATTAAGGAGCTACTTCGTCGTTGGGTTCTTTGCGACGGTTCGCCGATCCAATAGACAGGGAATGAAAGACGGTCAACTGTTGCAGGCAGATGTGCGGCAGCCGCAGGGGCGATCGTGAAGGGGATGGTGAGAGAAGCCGAATCGTCATTGCAAAGGAGATCTTTGCAGCGACTCACTGTGGGTGGGATGACGACCGCTTCATGGTTGGCCGCTGCGCGTGAGAAATGGTCGAGGGCCTGGAGGGCGCGATTGGTGAGAGCCATTTTGCCGCAGTGCGCATCACATGCCACCGTAAACACCTGTGTGCTTACGATGACGGCCACCAGCAGCAACCAATTGCACTTCCGTAGCATTTGAATCTAACCCTAAACCTTCAAGCTTTGGATGCACAAACGGGAAAGAAAGGACCGGCATAGTCGCTGCAAGGATGAAATTGCAAAGTGGCAATGGTGGAACGAGGATCATGCCTAAGCATCCGAGAGTGCAATGGTCAGCACGGTAATGTCGTCTTCCTGTCCGAATCTGTGTGCTGTTTCAGCGATTTCGCGAGCCGAGTACAGGGTGAGCGCCGGCAGGCGGTCGAGGCCGAAGATCTCGCCGGCGGGCGAGCGAGCTTCCGGCACTCCATCCGAGACGAAAACCATGCGTTCACCGGGCCGGAGAGTGCCATGCGTGGCGCAATAGCTCTGATCGGGAGCAATGCCGAGCGGAAGCGCGGGTTCGGTTGCGATTTCGACCCCTGAGACGAAGGGCGAGATATGCCCGGCATTGGCGAGGATGTAGTCGCCGCTGGGGGAAATGCGGATGCAGCAAGCCGTTGTGAAGCCAAGCTCGCCCTGCGCGATGAGAGCGTTGTTAAGAGATGCGAGGATTTCATCCGGTTCGCAGGAGGTTTCTCGGTTGAGGGCGCCGAGAATCATGGCGACGCGCATGGCCGCGGTGAGCCCCTTGCCAGACACGTCTCCGACGAGGGCAACGAGGGATCCATCCGGGCCGGGTTGCAGAAAAAAGAGATCGCCGCCGACTTCACTGGCAGGCAGGTAAACCGACTGTACGTCAAAGCCGGGCAAGGTGCGTGAGGCGCGATTGAGGAGTAGCTGCTGAACAGTGCTGGCTGCCTGCAGTTCGGCGGAATAGGCGGCACGATCGCGCGCGGCGGTGACCATTTCGGCGCAGAGGAGAGCGTTCTCGAGTGCGGTGGCTGCGAGGAGCGCAATGGTGTTGAGCAGCTTGAGATCGGCTGAGGAATAGAACGCCTGCGGGTCAGTATTCGCAACGATGATTGCGCCAGAGGTAAGTTCTCCCGCACGAAGAGGTGCGCACATCAGTGACTGGAAGTGGCGCTCCTGATCAATGACGCGTGGGTCGGACGCGCAGTCATTGATGATTTCCGCAGTGCCACGTTCGAGTACAGAGTGCAGGAAGCGCGACTCGACGCAGAGCGCATTGTGTGTTTTGACGATGTTATCGGTGGGCGCTCCAAAGGAGGCGACTTCAATAATCGCATCCAGGGCTTTGTCAAAGACGAAGATGGCTCCGCAGGTCGCTGAGATGAGCCGTTGTGCTTCCTGCAGGGCGCGCTGACCGACGGTGGTCACGTCAAGGAGGGCGGCGAGGTCTTCAGAGAGCTGCTCAATCAGATTGATTTCGCGGTAGAGGTGCAGAACTTCCGCGGCGAGCGCCCGTGATTCGGTCTCGCGCGATGCCAGATGGGTGAGGAGTTCCGCGATAGGGAGAGCCACCGCGGGATCGGCGATGACGTAGCCGACATCAGCGTCATTGACGTGAACGGGGAGGCGGGCTTGAGAAGGCGGTGCATCTGATGGAGCGCCAAGCAGAGGTCTGTCGAATGCGTCGACGATGCAGACGCGATTGCCCAAGGCAGAGCACAGGCTCTGAATGGCTCCGGCGCTATGGGAGTCGGAGGCAAAGAGCGTTCTGAGCTTGAAACTCGGCATTCGCTTACGAAGCGTCTCCAGTCTGATCCAACAGGTGGCGGACTTTTTCAACAAGCATGTCGGGGTCAAAAGGCTTGGTCATGTAGAGGTCGGCACCAACCTCTTCGCCACGCTGCTTATCGAACTCCTGCCCCTTTGCGGTGAGCAGGATAATGCGGGTGTGTGTTTGCCCCCACTCATTCTTTACGGTATGGCAGACGTCGAACCCGTTCTTCTTGGGCATCATGACATCCAGCACGACGAGATTCGGCTGGTGTTCACGGATCGCATCCAATGCTTCTTCCCCGTTGGAGGCGGTGACAAGTTCCGCCCCTTCGTCTTCAAGATCCTCGAGGGCTTGCTGAATCAGCATGCGCAGATGGGCTTCGTCATCGACTATGAGTATTTTCATTGCATTCACTGGTAGATCAAAAAGAGTACGTTCTCCATACCTTTTTCAAAGCGGAGGGCCTTTACGTTGTCATTGCCGGACAACATTGAACTGAGAATGATGACGTCCGGACGGGAGTCAACTGCTTTTGAGAACAGCTCTGACCCATTGGATTCGACCACCTGGTAGCCACGTGCTTCGAGGACATCGGTGAGGCTTCTGAGCGTGGAGGCATCCTCGTCGACCACCATGACTTTTTTGCGGGATATGGCCTGACCGAAGAGCGTGTCGATTTCCTGAAAGAGCGAAGGGGTATCAATGGGCTTGGTCAGGTAGCGGTCGACGCCGAGGCGGTAGCCACGTTCCTTGTCTTCGACGATGGAGAGAATGATGATGGGGATCTGCATGGTGAGCGGATCATTCTTGAGAACCGCTGCTACATCAAAACCATTCATTTCGGGCATCATGACGTCGAGAATGACGAGTCCTGGTGTTTCCTCGCGGATCATGGACAGGGCTTTGCGACCGTTTTCGGCGAGCCGGACCCTGTAGCCCGCATCGCTCAGTTCCTGCCGAAGGAGTGAGCGGATATGGGGGTCGTCGTCGACAACGAGGATGGATTTATCGTTTGTCTGATGGGAGGCAACTTTCTCGCGCAATTCCTTTACGAGAGCGGTGAGATCGATGGCGCGATGGCGGTGGGATGCGTCAGTTCCTTCAGAGCCCGGGATGGGAATGGTGAAGGAGAATGTACTGCCGTAACCGAGTTCGCTTTCCACCCAGATCCGTCCGCCGTGGTGCTCGACGATTTCCTTGCAGATGGGCAGGCCAAGGCCGGTGCCTTTTGGCTTGTCGGTGAGGGTATCGCCGACCTGCTTGAACTTTTCGAAGACTTTGGGTTGATCGGGCGGCGCGATGCCAACGCCGGAGTCCTTCACGCTGATCACCAGTTCGCCATCCTGCCGGCTGGCGGAACATTGAATGGATCCGTGGTCAGTAAATTTGACCGCATTGGAGATCAGGTTGATGACGACCTGAATGAGGCGGTGCTCGTCGCCTTCGATCCTGGGCAAATCCGGCTCGACGTTGCAAATGAGTTCGAGGTCTTTTGCTTCGAAGAGGGAGGAAGTGGCGGCGGTGGCGCGTTCGATAATGTCAGCGATGGAGACGCTGCCCATGTTCCAGGTGAACTTGCCGGCCTCAATCTTGGCGAGGTCGAGAACGTCGTCGATGAGCTTGGTGAGGCGTTCCCCTTCGCTGACGACGACGTTGAGGTTTTCAATCACCTGCTGCTTGGTCTGATCGACCTTGTGGTCGCCACCGGGAATGAGCGGGAAAAGGCGCTCGACGAGGCGGCGGCGAATGATTTTGGCGAAGCCGAGCACAGAGGTGAGCGGCGTGCGGAGCTCGTGGCTGACGGTGGAGAGAAATGCGCTCTTGGCGGCGTCGGCCTCTTCGGCGGCAGCTTTGGCCTGGCGAGTTTCTTCAAACAGTTTCGCGTTGTGGAAGGCGACGCCGACAGCGGAGGCGATGGTGGAGAGCAACTGCTGGTCGGCTTCGCGAAACTTCCAGTCGGGATCAGTGGACTGCACGCCGATGACGCCGATGATTTCTCCGCCGGAGCGGATGGGCACGGCGAGGAATGAGGTGGTATCGATGCCGATCTTCTCGATGCCCAATTTGACGCGGCTGGCCTCCATGCCTTCGTTGATGAGC
>JAJZAL010000194.1 GCA_021799405.1 Acidobacteriota bacterium | reverse complement strand
CTTTGCTGGCTGGGGAGCCTGGCTCCTGCGCCGCGGCAAGGGTGGTTGGCGCTGGCCCACCGCCGGAGTTCACACCTCCCGGCGGACCGTGCGCCAACAACTCAGCACATACCAGGTGGTCGCTGTGGTTCTGCCCACAGGCGACGGAATGAACCTAAAAATGCGCAAAGCTACCATCCGGAGCCAGCGCGGCGATTACTTCGGCGGGCGTTGCGGCCACCGCATCGGCCTGCGCACACTCCCCGGGCATCCCATAGCCCCATTCGACCGCCAGGCATCGGATGTTGTTGGCATGCGCGGCCTCGATATCGAAGTTGCGGTCGCCGATCATCCATGCGTCAGCGCTGCTGAGAGACTCCTCGCGCAGGAGCAGCGCCAGCAGATCCGGCTTACCGTGGCTCGAGTATTCCGGTCTGTCCCCGTAGACGGCCACGAAAAAAGGGGACAGCTCGAAATGATCAAGAATGCACTGCGCATACGGCTGATGCTTGGATGTGCACACGTAAAGCGGAAAATCCGCGCTGCGAAGCCGGAGGAGCATCTCGCGCACTCCGGGAAAGACGGAGTTGTTCTGCCAGCCCTCGCGCCCGTAGCACTCGCGGTATTCACGCGCAAGCGCGGCGCGCTCCTCGTCGCTGCCGTGGGGCAGCAGCTCCCGGGTCCACTCCGCAACCGGCGGCCCGACAAAGCGATCCAGCGGTCCCTGGTCGCCCATGTTGCGGGCGTCGAGCACCTTGCGCAGGCAGCCAATGATGCCGGGTTTAGAGTCGGTAAGGGTTCCGTCCAGGTCAAAGATGAGCGCCGGGATGCGATGGGGCATACTTCGAGTCTCGCAGACGATGTGGCAACTCTTCAAACGCCGGAATGCGGGCGGAGGTGTAGATGCACACCGGCCCGCATTCAGGAAAAGCCGCCAAAAGCAGGGCTTGTGGCAACAGCTACTACCCCGGATACGCTCCTGTAATGTAGCCTTCCAGTGCCTGAATGGTGTGTTCGTGGCCAGAGATTACCCATTTCACGAGGTCGCCGATCGAGACGATTCCAACGACCTCATCATTCTCGACCACGGGCAAATGCCGGAAATGATGCCCGGTCATCATGGTCATGCAATCGTCCACCGTGTGCTGGGGAGTGACGTAGACGACCGGAGTAGTCATGATTTCGTGCACCGGCGTTTCCTTGGACGGGTGGCCCATGAGGATGCCTCTGCGCGTGTAATCGCGCTCTGACAGAATCCCCACCAGTCGGCCGTTCGACAGAACCAGCAGCGCGCCTACATCGTACTGAGCCATCATCTGAATCGCTTCGTAGACGGTCTGGTCCGGCGAAACCGACAAGACCATCTTCTCGCCTTTGTTCTTGAGTAAGAGACCAATACTATCGGTAATCTTCATTCGACCTCCTGTTCAACCCTGGTGGGGCCGGCTCAACGGATGCCGTCGACCTCCTCAGCCGCCAGCCGGCGCGTAGGCTTCATCCGTGGCAGCTCCCGCTGCCGCGGAACCAAAGTGTACGCCGATTCGAGAAAAACCCAAACAAAGGCAACCCCGACAAGAAATAGAAATCATGGCACCTGACCAGCGAACCACCCGAATCTCTGTTGCAGTTCTCTCGATACGGTGGAGTCAATATAGCCCATCTGCGTGACGAGAGAACAGTGGGAAAATTCCCGACCGGCAAAAAAATTGAACGGGCGCCATCCCCAGAAAGGATGACGCCCGTTTCTCCCCCCGTTCGGAATACGGCCCTAAACCTTCACCGCCGGATGCGTCGCGTAATGGAGCAGAACGGCCACGGCGCAGCTGGTCAGGCGCGTCTCTGCCGAATCGGCCCGGCTTGTGAGGATCGTCGGTACACGCGCGCCGAGCACGATGCCGGCAAGCTGCGCTCCGCCCAGGTATTCAAGCTGCTTGGCCAGCATGTTGCCGCTCTCCAGGTCGGGAACCACCAGAATGTCAGCCTGTCCGGTCACCGGCGAAACCAGCTTCTTGATGCTGGCAGCCTTGGTGCTGACGGCGGTATCGAAGGCCAGCGGCCCATCCAGAACCCCACCTGTAATCTGGCCGCGGTCGGCCATCTTGCACAACGCGGCAGCATCCAGAGTCGACTTGATTTTCGGATTCACGGTCTCGACCGCCGAAAGCAGCGCCACCTTGGGCTCGGGAATGCCGAGCGCGTGCGCCAGATCGATGGCGTTCTGCACAATGTGCACCTTGTCCTCAAGCTCCGGAGTAATGTTGATGGCCGCATCCGTGATCAGCAAGGTCCGGGCATAGGCGGGCGTATCCATGATGAAGACATGAGAGATGCGGCGGGCGGTGCGCAGCCCCGTATCGCGATTCATGGCTGCTTTCATCATCTCGTCGGTGTGCAGGCTGCCCTTCATCATGGCCTGGGCGCCGCCGGAGCGGCAGATGGCCACACCCAGCTCGGCAGCCCTGGCCTCGGTATCAGCCTGGAGAATCGGAAAGGGATTGATGTCCACGCCGATCTTGGCGGCGAGCGCTTTCATCTCGGGCTCAGGGCCGATAAGCGTTGGCTCGATCAGGCCAGCGGCGGCGGCTTCCACGGCACCCTTCAGCGCGACATCGGAGAGCGGCCAAACCACCGCCGTTGTAATGGCGGGCAGATCCTTGCAGCGCTGAATAAATTTGTGAAAAACGTGAAAGTCGGCAGGATGACCGACCAGTGGATCAACGGCTACACCGTCAACCAGTGGGGCTAGATCGCTCATAAAATCTCATCTCCACCCGGCACAGGGAACCACAAGTGCGCCGATAACGCTATTGTCGCGCGCCCTGCGAAATGCTCATGTGCCTTCGGTCACAGTCCGGGTATGCGTCTCTCATTACGGTACCGGCAATAAGGATGGCGCCTTGCGGGCCGCGCGGCGCGTGAGAGCCACCCGACCGCAAGGCGCCCAATGCGCAGTCGCCAAAACCTATTTGACCGCCACCACCATCGAGTCCGGCCCGACCAGGTGCTCGATGCGCGTCTCACGGAAGCCCGCGTCCTTCATCCAGGCCATGCAGTCCGATCCCGTATAGTCGAATCCGCCGGGGGTTTCGATCAGCATATTCAGGCTCATCAACAGGCCAAAGGCGTTCTTCGAGCGGTCGTCGTCAATCATGGCATCGTATACAAGCAGCGCACCGCCCTTGGGCAGAGCCGCGTGCGCCTTGCCGATCAGCATGCGCTTCTCTTCGAGATTCCAGTCGTGCAGGATGTGGCCCATCATGATCACGTCCGTGCTGGGCAGTGGATCGGCAAAGAAGCTGCCTCCTATGAATTGAACCCGGTCCGACAAGCCATGCTCTGCCATGTACTCTTCGAAGATGGGGCCCACCTCCGGAAGATCAAATCCGATGCCGGAGAGGTGCTGGTTCTTCAGCGCCACCTGGGCAAGCAGATCGCCCTGCGCCGGTCCCGCATCGGCTACGGTCTGGTATTGATCCCAGGGAAATTTCGCGGCGATGGCCATGTTGGCGCCGCGGCTCACGCCGGTCATGGCGCGCAGAAATCCCTTGAGCCGGTCCGGATCGGCATAGAGAGCGGCAAAGGTGTCAGTTGCGCCCGGCCCGGCTTCGCCCTGCGGCTGGCCGGTTCGGAGCGCCGTCGTCAGCTTGCTCCAGTGGGGATAGAGCCGGCGGTTCGCCATCTCCAGAATGCCGCCGATGTACGACGGCTTGTGCTTATCCAGATAGAGGTCGGTTGCCGGCGTGTTGAGGTAGAAGCCGGCCTCGCGTTGCAGGAATCCCAGGGCTACCAGCGCATCGAGGAAATCATGCGCGGAGCGGGGATGCAGGCCGAGGCGGCCAGCCAGCGTTTCCAGATTTTCAGGGCGCTTCGCCAGTTCGGTGAAGACCTCCATTTCGACGGCGCTCAGCAATGTTTTCGAGGCCCAGAAGGCAAGTCCGGTTTGCAGAATGTGATCAGGTTGGGGTGCGGGCGTAGTCATGGTGACCTCCTCTTCGGTTTCGTGATTTTCCTGTGGGGGAAGCCCGTCCGTCGTGCAATGCGCCCGGCGGGGAAGGAGCCGGTTTCAGGGGGCCGTCTCGACGAGTGTACAACAGCAGCTTGATGACCGGGAAATCTCGTTTACCCGATTTCAATGAGGCCACTCCTGCGGCCTCTGCGGGTAGAATGGGCCTGTTCGAAAAGGAGCACTGGAAATGAAGTCTTACCGTATTGCGTTGATTCCCGGTGACGGCATCGGCAAGGAAGTTGTGCCCGCTGGGAGGCAGGTTCTTGAAGCGCTCGCAGGCACGGAAAGCGGCTTCCAGATGGAGTTTGAGAGCTTCGACTGGGGCGGCGACGCCTATCGCAAACACGGCGAGATGATGCCGGCCAACGGTCTCGATGCCCTGCGTGGCAAAGACGCCATCCTCTTCGGCTCCGCCGGTGACCCGGATATTCCCGACCACATCACGCTGTGGGGTCTGCGGCTCAAGATCTGCCAGGGACTCGATCAGTACGCCAACGTGCGGCCCACGCGCATTCTCCCCGGCATCGACGCGCCCCTGAAGCGCTGCCGCCCCGAGGATCTGAATTGGGTGATCGTGCGCGAGAATACCGAGGGCGAATACTCCGGCGCCGGTGGCCGGGTCCACCAGGGATTCCCTATCGAGGTAGCTACCGACCTGTCGGTGATGACACGTGCCGGGGTCGAGCGCATCCAGCGCTACGCCTTCAAACTTGCCCAGTCCCGCCCGCGCAAGCTGCTCACGGTCGTCACCAAGAGCAACGCGCAGCGCCACGCCATGGTGATGTGGGATGATGTGGCGCGCGAAGTGGCGAAGGATTTTCCTGACGTCGCCTGTGACAAGGAGATGGTGGACGCGATGACGGCGCGCATGGTGAACCGGCCAGCCTCGCTCGACACGATCGTGGCCACCAACCTGCACGCCGATATCCTCAGCGACCTGGCCGCCGCGCTGGCCGGCAGCCTGGGCATCGGCCCCACCGCCAACATCAATCCCGAGCGCGTCTATCCGTCGATGTTCGAGCCCATCCACGGCTCCGCCTTCGACATCATGGGCAAAGGTATCGCCAACCCGGTCGGCACCTTCTGGACCGCGGCCATGATGCTCGATCACCTGGGCGAAGCCGCCGCCGCCGCGCGGCTGATGCAGGCCGTCGAGCAGGTCACGGCCAATCCTGCACTGCACACGCGTGACCTGGGCGGCACGGCCACCACGGCACAGGTCACTGAAGCCGTCTGCGCCGCCATCACTTCTTCCAGGCCTTTGGCGACTGCGTGAGTCCGCGCCCATGACTGCAGCCCTCGAAACCCGCGTAGTGCGCAAGCTGAACCTGCGCATTCTTCCGTTCGTGATGCTGCTCTACTTCGTCAGCTTCCTCGACCGCGTCAACGTAGGCTTCGCGGCCTTCACCATGAACAAGGCGATCGGACTGTCGCCAGCCGTTTTCGGCTTCGGCGGCGGCATCTTTTTCGTGGGCTACGTGCTCTTCCAGGTGCCGTCGAACCTGATCCTTTACCGGATGGGCGCGCGGCGCTGGATCGCCTGGGTGGTGGTCGTCTGGGGACTGGTCTCGGCGGCATCGGCATTCGCCGTCGGCCCGGTCAGCTTTTGCGTGCTGCGCTTCCTGCTGGGCGCCACGGAGGGTGGATTTTTCCCTGGCATCATCCTGTATTTGACGATGTGGTTTCCCGGCCGCCACCGGGCCCTGGCGATCGCCGCCTTTATGGCCGCCGCGCCTCTCTCCACGGCCGCCGGTTCGCCTATCTCGGGCGCGCTGATGGAGTTGCCCACCATCGCCGGCCTCAGCAACTGGCAGTGGCTCTACATCATGGAAGGACTGCCGGCGGTCCTGCTCGGCCTGCTGGTTCTGAAGGTGCTGGCCGACCGCCCCCAAGAGGCGCGCTGGCTCGCGCCGGAAGAGTGTGCCTGGCTCACGGCCACCTTGCACGCCGAAGAGGCCACAGTTGCCAAGCCCCTCCGGCAATCGGGCTCCGCATGGGAGTCGCTGCGCAATCCCCGTGTCCTGGCGCTTTCGCTGATTTACACAGGCACCTCAGCCGGACTTTACGCTGCCGGGTTGTGGTCTCCGCTCATCCTCAAGCAGTTCGGCTATTCGTCGCTGACCATCGGCTGGCTCAACTCTATCCCCGGCTTCGTCGCCATCGTGGCCATGATGGCGTGGGCGCGCAACTCCGACCTCACGCTGGAGCGCACCTGGCACGTCGTCATTCCCTGTGCCGCAGCTTTTGTGGGATTTGTGTGGGTAGGCGCCGCACAGGCCATCGTGCCCGTTCTGCTGGCGCTGATCATCGTCAACTTCGGCGTGAACGCGTCCAAGCCGCCGCTATGGGCCATGCCCAGCATGTTTCTCTCGGGAACCGGCGTGGCCGCGGGCATCGCCTGGATCAACTCGCTCGGAAACCTGGGCGGCTTCCTGGGCCCATTCCTGATCGGCTGGATCAAGAGCAGGTCGGGCAGCTACGCCGGTGGCCTCGATGCCGTGGGCGCATTGCTGGCGCTTTCGGCAGTTGTCATGCTCCTGCTTGACCGGCAGGCATCGCCACGCCGTGCCGTTCACCCCGAGGCATAGATCGGGATTCCGGACGCAAAACGCCGCGGACAGGCCCCATCCTCACTGCGCGAAAGAGATCCTGAAGACTCTCGCGAGGGCACACACTCACACGCCCGTCAGAGACGGGAAATTCCAGGCCCACAACCCTGAACCTGGAATGTTTCCACTTACACCAGCCCTGCGCCGGCCGGTGTATTTTCACAACTGACAACTGAACACTGGCAACTGTTCTTATCCCTTGGCCACGGCAAAGCGCTTGTTCACCTCAGCCCAGTTGACCACGTTCCACCATGCGGCCAGATACTCCGGACGGCGGTTCTGGTACTTGAGATAGTAGGCGTGCTCCCACACGTCGTTGCCGAGGATCGGGTACAGCCCCTGCGACAGCGGCGAGTCCTGGTTGGCAGTGGACATGACCCTGAGCTTGCCGTTCTGGAAGACCAGCCAGCCCCAGCCGGAGCCGAACTGCTTCGCGGCGGTGTCGTTGAAGGCCTTTTTGAAAGCTTCAAAGTCCCCAAAATCGGCCTGAATCTGCGCGGCGATTGCGCCGGTTGGTGCGCCGCCGATTCCGTGCGAGCCCGCAAGGCCCATCAGATTCCAGAAGGCAGTGTGGTTCGAGTGGCCGCCGCCATTGTTGCGGACGGTGGTACGGATATCGTCGGGAATCTTGTTCAGATCACGCAGCAGATCATCGACCGACAGGGCCGCCAGGGCGGGATGGTTGGCCAGGGCGGCGTTCACATTGTTGATGTAAGCCTGGTGATGCTTGTCGTGATGCAGGTGCATGGTTTCCGTGTCGATGAAAGGCTCGAGGGCAGAATAGTCATAGGGAAGCGGTGCCAATTCATATGCCATACGGGAAATCTCCTCCGTTCGGATTGTACTGTGAAAGGGGTTGCGCCCTGCACAGGGCGGTTAGCGACAAAGTGTGAGCCGGCGGTTGACTCCCGGGCGTCACGCGCGCGATAAGAACCTTCTTTCTGAGATGGATGCAGAAACGCGGCACAAGGGTGCGGGAAAGTTGGGAAAGGGGCAGGTTTCCGGCCAAAAGCATCCTTCAGGCCCGGCAGCGCGTCGAAAGGAGAGGGTGCCACCGAGCCGCTTGGTGATTGGCGTGTCTATTTTCAACCTCTTCAACTTCCCACTCCGAAAGTGACATTGAATCTATGAGCGACCAGCCCCTCTACAGGTGGCTAGAACAGCAGGGGGAAGCCTTTGGCACTCCCGGCATGAGACCGCGCTGGACATCGAGCCTCAAGGACGCGGTGGGCACTGCATACTCGGCATCGAGCCGGATCTGGTTCACCTGCTCGCATGGCATTCTCAACGAGGTATACCATCCCACGATCGACCGCCCGCAGGTACGGGACATGCAGTTCCTCATCACCGACGGCGAAACCTTCGTGCATGAGGAAAAGCGTGATCTGCACAACTCCTTCGAGTACATTCATCCCGAAGCGATGGGCGTGCGCTATGTGAACCGGGATCCAGAAGGCCGGTACGAACTGACCAAGGAAATCCTCTGCGATCCCCATCACTCGGTCGTGCTGACGCATGTGCGGCTGCAGGGCGACGAGAACCTTCTGCCGCGGCTCAAGGTCTACGTCCTGCTGGCGCCGCGCCTCGACGGCGGCGGAACAGACAACAACGCCCGCGCGGTAGATATTGCCGGACGCAAAGTTCTGCTGGCCTGGAAGAATGGGTGGTCGCTGGCGCTGGCGGCCAATGGCGGGCCGTCGAGCCTGGGCTTTTCGCGCGTAAGTTGCGGCTTTGTGGGTGAAAGCGACGGCTGGCGCGACCTGATGGACAACTTCCACATGGATTGGGAGTTTGGCTCAGCCACCAGCGGCAACATTGCCGTCATGGGCGAATTGGACCTCGCCACGGAGATCGCGCAGGCAGAGCGCGGCAACGGCGCCTCCGGAAAGTGCGCGGTGGAGTTCACGGTTGCCGTCGGAATTGGCGAAGGCCACCATCCGGCGGCACAAAAGACGATGGGAGCGCTGGCAATCCCTTTTGCGGAGCATCGCAGCCGCTTCATCGATCAGTGGCGACGGGCCGCGCATCCGCAATGGCTAGCGGCCAAAACGCAGGATGGCGGCAAGCTCATGCGGGCCAGCCACAACGTCCTGCTGGCGCATGAAGACAAGACCTACGCGGGCGCCTTTGTGGCCTCGGCGTCGATTCCGTGGGGCCAGGTGAAGAGCGACGACGATCTGGGCGGCTATCACCTGGTATGGACACGCGACATGGTGCAGACGGCCACGGCGCTGCTGGCCTGCGGGCGGGCGGAGACGGCGCGGCGCGCCCTCGTATACCTGGCCTGTACGCAGCAGCCCAACGGCGGCTTCGCGCAGAATTTCTGGATTGACGGCACCCCTTACTGGAGCGGTAAGCAGCTCGACGAGGTGGCGTTCCCGATTATGTTGGCCTGGCGGCTGTGGAAGGCCGACGGGCTGGGCGGATTGAAGATTTTTCCCTTCGTGGAGCGTGCGGCTGGCTACCTGGTGCGCCATGCGCCCATCACCCACCAGGAGCGCTGGGAGGAAAACGCCGGCTACTCGCCTTCCACGCTGGCGGCGGTAATCGCCGGCCTGATCTGCGCGGCCGACATGGCGCACGCCCACGAGTCCACGGAGATGGCAGTATTTCTTGAGGAGTTCGCCGACTGGATCGAGCATCACCTCGAAGACTGGACCGTCACCAACAACGGTATCCTTCATCCCGAGATCAAGCGCCACTACATGCGCATCCGGCCGCCGGAGTGCGGCGAGGCGTACGCGCACGAAAGCTGCGGAAAAGAAACGATCCGCCTGTCGAACCGGCCTCCCGGTACGCGATACGAGTTTGAAGCCCGCGAGATTATTGATGGCGGCTTTCTGGAGTTGGTGCGCTACGGCGTTCGCCGCGCCGACGATCCCCTGATTGTGGACTCGCTCAAGGTCGTCGACGCAATACTGAAGCGTGATCTGCCCCAGGGGCCGGGATGGCTGCGTTACAACTGGGACGGCTATGGCCAGCGCTCCGACGGCGGTCCCTACGAGGGCTGGGGCCAGGGGCGGGTGTGGCCGCTGCTCACCGGCGAGCGTGCCCACTATGAACTGGCAGCCGGCCGCGATATCACACCGTTGATCCGCACCTATGAGCGCTTCGCCACTGCCGGTCACATGCTGCCGGAACAGGTCTGGGACGAGCCTAACCGGCCGGGCACCAGCCTGCGCCTGGGCAGGCCGGCTGGCTCTGCCGTGCCGCTGGTGTGGGCACATGCCGAGTATGTCAAGCTTCTGCGCTCGGCCGTGGAGGGCAAGGTCTTCGACCGCATCGATGCGGTTTACGACCGCTATTGCG
>JAJZAL010000193.1 GCA_021799405.1 Acidobacteriota bacterium | reverse complement strand
CGCGCCCTCGGGAAGATCGAGAGTTACTCCAGACTTAAAGAACAGCGATCCAGTCAAATAAATTCCTGGCTTGAAAGTTATGATGCCGCCAACGGCAGCGGCCGCATCGATGGCTCTTTGGATGGATGCGGTGTCCAGCGTCGTTCCGTCGCCTTTGGCGCCGTAATCATTGGCGACGAAGGTTCTTGGTGCGCAGTGGGCCATACTGGAAGCGAGCAAAGTAACAGCGAATATACCAAAAATGTATTTGGACAAAATGCTCATTTACTTGGCTAACTCCTCCAGGCGAATAGGGCCGAAAAGACCGGAGGGAATTGGGTGAAGGTTATTCATATCCTGTGGCTCAAAGCGTTTTCCATACTTTGCGTAAAGGGCAGAGTAGTCATGTGGTGGCTGTCCTGCTAACTCGTTCATCGCCGTATTGTAGACACGGACTTCCAGCCGGTTCTGGCCATAATGGACGAGGCTGGTAATGTCGATCTGGTACGGCGGATGCCAAAGCGATCCGGCGCGCTGGCCGTTGACAAAGATGACGGCTGCCTCGCAGATGGGCGGATCGAAGAGGGCATGCATACCCGAAGCGAGCGGCGGCCGATCGTTGGGGATTGGGGTGCCTCTTCCAAAATCGACCAGAATGCGCGCACCCGACGCGGGCGCGCTGCTTAAGTTGAAACTGCGCGTATAAGTAGCTTCGCCTGAGTAATATTGCCTGCCGGGGATGGCACTCCATGACTGGAGTATCGTTAAGATTTCCGCTTGCGCGGCTCCGGAGAATTGAATGCGCCAGCCTGCGCTCAGATCGGCGAGGGGATGCATGGTCAACTGCGAGGATGCGGGGTGTTCCTGGGATGATTTTAACGAGCCGGATCGGGGATGGTTTTCGAGTACATAGATGCGGGATTCATAGGGTGCGAGTAACAGCAATGTATGGCCGCCCGCGGCGCGATATCCAACTTGAAGAACACGCCCTGAGTCAGGATCCCATGATTCAAAAAAGGGGCGGTCGGAGCGGAACCGAATGGTCCCGTCGATGGGCCGGTTATTAGTGTTCACGACAAAGTAAATGTCGCTATCTGAAAGCTTGCGATGAATAAAACCCAAACCTTCAGTTCGACCTTTGACTTCAATGTCTGGCGCGAGAGCGCTGTGCAAGGCGGAGGGCAAATCAGCCGTCGAGGCGATAAAGACTCCCTTGTGTCCGTTCTGCTGGAAAAGCTGTGCCGAAAGAGTAGTGATCTCAGTAGAATTATGCCGCTCAAGCAATCCGGGAGCCAGTGAGGGAAGCTTTCCGATGGCAATTACTTTGCCGCCGCCTCCCATGTAATATTGAATTCGTCTATAAGTTGCAAGCGGAATCCGGTCGGTTGGAGGAAGAATCAGGACCGGGTAAGGAATCTTCCTTAGTTTATTGATCGTCGCCGCATCGACATAATCGATGTTATAACCTGCATCGAGAATTGTCCCCATCAGATTGGGGGAAATGAGCCGCTTCATCTCGTCAGTTACTGAAACATGGCCCGGCCTGAAGGCGGCCTGCGCGTCGTCCTCTGGCAGAAGGATGGCGACATCATTGTCCGGCTTGCCCTGGCGCAGCAACCAGCACATGCGCCGCATGTAGCGCATCACATCGGGCATGACCGGAAACCATGGGTTGTGCGAATTGAAAGCGCCGGCCGCGTAGAACGCCCAACCTGGCTCGCCGGCGGAGGGCGGCGAGTATGGGTAGCCGTGGCCGACGATCTGATTTACGCCAATAAGAAACATACGGTCCGCTTCAGCCTTCATGTCGAGCGGCGTAGCGCGAAAGGCCGGGGAGTGCAGCCACGTCCAGGTTTCGGCCGAGATCACCTTGCGACCATAAAGGTGACCGGCGGATGTAGCCCATCGCGCAAAGGAGAAAGCGCGCCATTGCGGACCTTCGCCTTCAGGAAGGTTCGGCACAGCTTCGTCGGCCAAAGTTACCGCAGGGAGTCCATAAGTCTGAGAACGGAAGAGGGTGTGATGCGCTTCGGCAAACTGAGTAATCGGAGTCAGGTAGTTATCACGGACTAAGTCCGAGAGCGTCTGGCCCCAGTCGTGGCGAACGGCTTCGGCTTGCGGCGTGCCCCCGGCGAGTAGTTCAGGCAGATGGGGAATCAAATCGTATCCGCGGAGGCGCTTGAACTCAGCGGGCAAATTGGGAGTCCAGTCAGAGCCATAAACTTCGAGTGAATCAGAAAAGACAGAGTAAGGCGGTTGATTTTCGAAGGCTTTCACGAGAGGAGCGCCTACATCATTGAGATGCTCCTCAATCGCGGCTCGGGAGAAATGATCGAGCACATATCCTTCGGCTCCGTATGCGGCGCGCTTCACCCTTTGGCCGGTGTGGCTGGCGATAAAGAAAAGCGCGGTGTCGTTGCTATTGATTGCGAAAGGCAGAGCGGTCGATGGATCAAAACCGCGTGCGGTGGCGGGATTGAAGGACCGTTCCGTGCCGGAAACAATGAAAGCGGCTACGAGGCTATCTCCTTCGGCTAAGTTAGGAGGAGTCATCTTGGAGCCTGTAACTGGAACAGCGATCACTTTCAGCCGGCCTGCGGCCAGGTCGAGAGTCGTTGTAGGACCGCCATAAGGCCAGCCGCTGCCGAGCGTAATATCGACGCGCAGTCCGAGGGAACGAGCCGTCTTATTCGCGAAGCTGACATCATCGAGGAACTCGGGGGATAAGTAGCGCAGGTTCTTGATGCCTTTGGCTGGGTTGTCGAGCGACATTGGATAAACCGGCTGAATCTCGACTCCGCCGATTCCGGCGCTGCGCATGGTCTCCAGTTCTTTCTCAAGTTCAGGCTTGACCACGGCGGGGCCAAACCACCACCAGCGCATTATAGGACGGGCATCCGGCGTCGGATTCAGAAAGCCCTGGCGCAGAGCGCTCTCAGAGGTCTGGGCCTTCAACACGGCTGCAAGGCAGAAAATCGACAGGAACCCGATCGCCAAGCGCAGTGCGAAGGAACGAGGCATGGATTGTGAGTTGCTCGGCTCAGGCAGCATGGCAGCGCTCCTTCAAAGCAGAAAAAGCAATCGAAGGCAATCATAACGCGTGAATCCGGTGAACCAGGCTTAGCCCGATGACCGTTGTCCAAGCGAACATTTCAGCAGGGTCGTGCGGCAAATTACGGCGCAAGTCACGAGGGAATCAAGCCCTTCAGAAAGAAAACAGCGGAGACGCGGCGCCGCGCCTCATTCGAGCGGTCTGGAGGCCAGCCTCAGGTCCGGTCCCTGCTGCAAATCTTTATCCACCCCAACTGCTTTGGTTTCGAGGAGAACTCTCTCGCGCCTCTTTCAATGACTTAACGGCTTATGGATAGATTGCGAGTGGGACGAGAGCTGAGACAGACCGCCGCGAACAGCTAAAATCTTGAAAGACATGACGGATGACATTCAAAGGCGGCAACGGTCCCACAAGCGGATTTGGATCATCTTGTCGGCGGTTTTT
This sequence comes from Acidobacteriota bacterium, assembly GCA_021799405.1. The sequence goes on along the minus strand of JAJZAL010000193.1, from coordinate 6,441 downwards.
GTTGTTCTGGTGGTGCTGCTAGTGCCGCCGCTGATCAGCATCGGCCGCTACAAGACGCAGATCACCCATCTGATCTCCGTGTCGCTGAGCCGGCCGGTGCATCTCTCCTCGGTGGAATGGCGCCTGCTGCCCTGGCCGGGCTTTGTGCTCGACGATTTGACCGTCTATGAAGACCCGGGCTATGGGGCCGAACCCGTGCTCCACGCCAACACCGTGACTGCCTCCATCCGGCTGCTTCCGCTCTGGCGGGGGCGGTTGGAGATCGGGACCATCAGCGTCGACGAAGCCAGCCTGAACGTGGTGCGCGCTCCAGGCGGGCGGTGGAACCTGGATCCGCTCTTTCGCACGGCGGCGGCCAATGCCGGACAGGCAGCGGACAAGCCTGGCGCCGAGCACGCCGTGAGTCTTCCCTACATGGAGGCGACCGACTCCCGCATTAACTTCAAGAATGGCGCCGAAAAGTTGCCGTTCTCCCTGGTAAACACCGATTTTTCGTTTTGGCAGGAGTCGCCCGGAGATTGGCGCATCCGGCTGCGGGGCCAGCCTGTGCGCACGGATCTGAGCCTGGACGATGCCGACACTGGCGAAGTGCGTCTCGAAGGCCAAATCCACGACGCCCCGGCGTTGCGCCAGATGCCGGTGCATCTCGACATGGACTGGCGCGAGGCGCAACTGGGCCAGCTTACGCGGCTGCTCTTTGGCACGGATGCCGGTTGGCGCGGCGGTCTTACCGGCGAGTTGCACGTGGACGGCACACCCAATGATGCGCACATCACGGCGCGGCTGCGCGCCACCGGAGTGCATCGCGCCGAATTTGCTCCGGCCGCGCCACTGGATTTCGACGCACGCTGCAGTCTGGCTTACCACTATTCGCAGGATGCCATTGAGAACCTGGCGTGCTACTCGCCGTTGGGTGAGGGCCGCATTCTTTTGGCCGGCGATTTGCCCGCGGAGGATGGAACTCGACGCCTTTCAATGCAGTTGGATCAAATTTCTGCTGCCGCCGGTCTTGCTTTGCTGCGCACTGTTCGCAGCGGAATCGATCCTGATCTTGCAATGAGCGGTGCGGTGAGCGGCAAGATTACCTACGCAACCGCAGCTCCCGGCGACGCAGGGAAGGGTTCGGAAGTTCCGGCCAAAACGGAGCGTCCCAGCCGGGGCCGTCTGGCAGGGGAACGGGCGGCAGAGAAAGATCCGTACTCGGGAGAACTGAGCGTTCAGGACTTTCAGCTTAGTGGGGCCGGCCTCAGCCAGCCCATCCGTGTTCCCAGGTTGGTGCTCGAACCGGCTCTCGATGCGCAGAAGCGCATGCCGGTGCTGGAGACCACTGCGGATGTCGCCATGGGCGCGGAAAAGCCCCTCACCATCTCGTCTCACCTGACCTTGGGTGGCTACCAGATGACAATGAGCGGGGAAGCCAGCCTTGGCCGTCTGAGAGAGGTAGCGCACGTGGCGGGTATAGAGGAAGCCAAAGCTCTCGATGCGCTGTCAGCCGGTCCTGCTGCCGTGGATCTCAGCATTGCGGGGCCGTGGGTGTTGAATGAGGGCATTCCCGTGGCCGCGGCGCCTGCGTCCGGTGCGGGAAAAGGGACGCCTGCCACTTTTGCCGGTGTCGTAGCGTCCACTGAGCCGGAGGCCGACAGCGTGAGCGGAACCTTGACGCTGCGCAACGCCCGCTGGACAGCCGATTATCTCGCTCATCCTGTCGAGATTTCCGAGGCCACACTCCATCTGGCCAACGGCCAGGCGTACTGGAATCCTGTCGAGTTTTCCTATGGCACGGTGAAGGGAACGGCCAACCTTTCCGTGCCGCGGGACTGCGAACCGATGCAGCTCTGCCTACCGCATTTTGAAGTACAGTTTGGCGCGCTCAACGCCGGCACCCTGCAAAAGGCGTTTCTGGGCGCGAGCAAGCACGGAACTCTGCTCTCCACGCTGATCGCGAGTTTACATCTCTCATCCGCGCCGGCATGGCCGCAATTGGAGGGTACCGTCAAAGCCGAATCCCTGGTGCTGGGGCCGGTTACGCTTTACAAGCCCACGGCGGCGGTGCGTATCCAGCCCTCGGGAGCCAAGATTACGAGCCTCGATGCCGGATTGCTCGGCGGCCACGTGCATGGGAGCGGATCGCTCAACGCGCCTTCAACCGGCGGAAACGCGCCCGCCTATAGCTTTGACGGGACATTTGCAAGACTGAGCGCGCCAGCCGTGGGCCACCTGCTCGGGCTGCGCTGGTCGGGCGGTGACTTCAATGCGGACGGCAAGATCGATCTCTCCGGCTTTACTGCCAGCAGCCTGGCCGCCTCGGCTACCGGCAAGTTGCACTTCGAGTGGCGGCGTGGGTCTGTGGCTGCCGAGGGGGCGCAGAAAGCCGATTTGACCGCGTTGGGCCGCATTCCCCCGGCGCTGGTTCGCTTCGACCGCTGGATTGCCGATGCGGCGATTGAAGGGGGCAAGATCACGCTCCAGGAGAACCAGGTGGTCCGGGGCGCCAGCAAGCAGTCTGTCGAAGCCACACTGACCTTTGGCGAGCCGTCCAGGGTGTCCTTTTCCGGAGTGAAGAATGCCAGCGCGGAGGTTGGTTCCATTTCCCGCCCGGTAAGATAGGCTTATGACTTCTTCCGCGGCCGTCCATTCTGTCGTGATCCACTGCCAGGGCATTCTCTTCGACATGGATGGCGTCCTGATCTCCTCGCTGGGCAGCGTCGAGCGCAGCTGGGCGAAATGGGCGAAGATGCGCGGGGTCGATATCGCGCAGGTGCGCGAGATCGCCCACGGCCGGCGCGCCATCGACGTGCTGGCCATGCTTTGCCCTGATCTCGATAGCCAGGCCGAACTTGAACTCATTGAGGAGATTGAGGTAAGGGACAATGACGGGCTAACCGCGCTGCCCGGCGTGCCAGAGTTGCTGGCGGCGTTGCCAAGGGATCGCTGGACGGTGGTAACCAGCGCTACGGAGAGACTGGCGCGAGTGCGTCTGGCGGCCGGGGGGATCCCCGTTCCTGAGAGCCTGGTGACAGCCGACCAGGTGACCGCCGGTAAGCCACATCCGCAGCCATATCTGACCGGGGCGGAGTTGTTGGGCTTTCGACCGGAGGAGTGTGTGGTCTTTGAGGATTCTTCATCGGGCGCGCAGGCTGGTCGCGCCGCTGGCTGCACCGTGGTTGCCACTACGTTTTCCCACCCTATTAATGTGCTTGACGCCGCGCACTACGTGGTTACGGATTTGGCTGGCGTGGAGCTGCAGTCCACGAATGAGGGTCTGGTTCTGAGGTTGACTCCGGCTGCCGGCTAATCTGGCACAAGAACGATGGGCGGCGAGCTAATGAGCGTCGTTCCGGGGAGTTCTTCACGGGCCGGAGGGCTCAATTGCCTCTTCTGTTGCGCTGAAAATTGTCGTAATAGCGGACGAATGCCGCGCATATCTCGTGGGCGGCGCTGTCATCGCCTGTTGTCCTGAGCGCGCTCGACGAAAAGCCAATCCTCCAGCGGTCCGGACCCAGATATTGAACGTCCAGATATTCGGATTCCGGAGGGCCAAACTTCCAGTAGGCCTCATTTCCGGGAATCCCACCAAATTGCACGGTGAAGGCGCCAGCCGCGCGGCTCTGCTCAATAAACGATGCGGCAAGGTTGTGAAGGACGAGGCAAGGGGGAAGGTTCTTATCCGCACGCCATTTAAACGCGACGCCTTTGTACTCCTTGCCGTCGGCCGTGGCTTTTACGGCATCCTGCAGATCGCGCCAAGCCTTGGTCACTTGCTGGGCGACGAGCTGCTGTTCGGCCGCGGCTGTTGCTTCCTGCTCAGATCTTTTCTTTTCTTCGTGCTCCCTGCTTCGGAGGAATTCGTCAAACTTCATCATCGCAAGGTCCTCGCTTTGAGATGCCTATCGGCGAATTTCACACCTTTTATAAATTTGCTGTGAATGTATCACAAATATGGGCCGGCTGTGCTACTCGTCATGATTTGACAAGGCAAACACATACACCGGCGGGTGAGAAACCGGGTACTGCCGTAATCATCCTGGAACGGTTCTTATTATTGGCTTGCCTCGATTCGCCGTCCGCGCAGGTTCTGCACGGGCCGCGAATTTAGCTTGTAGAGCGCCGTAAAAGCGTCGAATTGCCTCCGGCTGATGTTCACTTCAGACTGCAGCACAAACCAGCGCACTCCCTCGGTGCAGGGCGGTGTCGTCAGCGACCCCATATAAGTCCAGTAGGAGCGATCGCCGGGCAACAGGCCGCCCGGGTTCACCATGGCGCTGACTTGGGTCTTGGTACCAGCCTTTGCGGGCAAATGAGGCCAGAGCATCGCCAGCGTGGTATTGGGGAAGTCTTGTGCCTCGGTCAGGCGCACGGCAATTTCGGCGACTTTGCCATCGGCGCTCTTGTGCTCGAACTGGACGTCCATGTCGGAGACGTCGCCTTTAACTTCTTCTTCGCTCGGGGTGTGGAAATCAAACTGGATCAGGTCGTAGCGCACGCCGTTAGCCACTATGTAGCTGCCAGGGCCGACGTGAACCACAATGGTGTGGCCGTCGTTTTCCATGGTGACCGGCCCAGTCAGATAGTGGAACTCGATCGGCTGCAGAGATTTGTTCAAGAATGCGCGGCGAATATCGACGGGGGATTGCTCGCGCCCACTCGTACAGGTTTTATAGGCCGGATCAAGATATCCCCATCGGGCCGGGCCGTACCGGCCGGTATAGGACCAGTTGGCGTTTGACTGCGCGACGCCGAAGCCCGCGCACACCAGCATGAGAGCAGTAATCGCAAGAAAACGCATGGAGATACCCACCAGAAGAGACGTTCCTGCCTCTTCGGAAATTCTAAGTCATGGACGCGGAGCGGGGAAAAAAGAATGGGACCCTCGATATGCTGGGTCCCATGATCTTTCGGCAGGAAATGCATCTTGCCGGTTTTACTTGTGCTTGGCCACAGCAAAGACTTCGGCCTGTTCGGCCAGCTTGGTGGCCTTGTCGGTCGCCTCCCAGGTGAACTCGGACTCGGTGCGGCCGAAGTGACCATAGGCCGCTGTCTTCTGGTAGATAGGCCGGCGCAGGTTCAGGTACTCAATGATTCCTTTGGGCGTCAGCGGGAAGTTTTTGCGGACCAGATCGGTCAGGCGGGCCGAACTCAGTTTACCCGTGCCGAACGTTTCGACAAGGACAGAAACCGGCTCGGCTACGCCGATCGCGTAAGCGAGCTGGACCTCAGCCTTGTCCGCCAGACCTGCGGCGACGATATTCTTGGCGATATGACGGGCCATGTAGGCAGCCGAACGGTCAACCTTGGTCGGATCCTTGCCGGAAAAAGCTCCGCCGCCGTGACGGCCCATGCCGCCATAGGTATCCACGATGATCTTGCGGCCGGTAAGGCCTGTGTCGCCCATCGGGCCGCCGATAACGAACCGGCCGGTGGGATTGATGTGGTACTTGGTGTGCTCGTCGAGCCACTTGGCGGGCAAAACCGCCTGAATGACATGCTTGAGGATATCGGCGTGCAACTCTTCGTTGGTGACGCTCTCGGCATGCTGGCTGCTGACAACCACAGCATCGATGCGGGCGGGCCTGCCGTTTTCGTCGTATTCCACCGTGACCTGGCTCTTGCCGTCAGGGCGGAGATAGGGCAGCTTGCCACTTTTGCGGACCGTCGTCAGTTGGCGGGTAAGCTTGTGCGCCAGCGAGATGGGAGCGGGCATCAACTCGGGGGTTTCGTTCGAGGCATAGCCGAACATCATTCCCTGGTCGCCTGCGCCGCCGGTATCCACGCCCTGCGCAATGTCGCCCGACTGCTTGTTGATGCTCGAGATGACAGCACAGGTGTTGGCGTCGAAGCCGTATAAAGCATTGTCGTAGCCGATGGAAGCCACCACACCGCGCACCAGGCTCTGGAAATCGACATAGGCTTTGGTGGTGATTTCACCGGCGATGACCACCAGGCCGGTTGCGGTGAGGGTTTCGGCAGCCACGCGGCTGTATGGATCCTGATCCAGGCAGGCATCCAGGATTGCGTCCGAAATCTGATCGGCCATCTTGTCAGGATGGCCTTCAGTGACGGACTCAGAGGTAAATAGGAAACGGTCACTCAACGTCAAAACTCCTACCCATTGAAGGGACTCAATTTGGTGATCTGCCGCAAGATCTCCGGCAATTTGTGCACCGCCTGGCTTTGCAGTAAATCATCTGCCGAGCAGAGAGGAAGTCCATTCTTCCGCCGGCATCATGCCCGCGAAGAACGAGCACACCCGCGCACTGGACCGCAGCCCAATGTGCCTCTTCTATCCTACTTGTGGCAGAGCAGCGTGGCAACGATTCTCAGCGGAAGGGGAACGGCGTGCATTTAACGGGGTTTCAGGGGGGCTGGACCGCGATTCGGCCTCCATTGGCAGGGCTACCTTTGCAAGGATCTGCAAATTGCCCGACGGGCTGCTGAGGGTAA
>JAJZAL010000192.1 GCA_021799405.1 Acidobacteriota bacterium | reverse complement strand
AAAAGCAAACTCGAAACCGCCTTCCATAAAGCTGATGACTCGCTCTCTAACATCATCCACTTACTGGAAGCTGCTTGAAATGTTGAAGTATTTCTGTTTGCGAATAGAACGGCAAGAATCTATACAGAAGATGCATATAGGTCCACTTTGCCTGTACATGCCATTTTCATTTATGCAGGCAGAGGATTTAGACTGTGCCATTGATGGTCCACCTTATCACTATCGAGGAAAAGCGCGCCTGGAAAACCATTGACTACGAGGTCGTACTGACAAAGACAGCGCGTTGTTGAATTATGCGTCGTCAAACTAATTCTTCTTCTGGTCCGCTTTCGCCTCTGCATAAATATACATCTCGCTGTTCTTTCCGGCCTCCTTCACTTTTCTCGCGTGGCTCAGAATGTGTTACCGTGACATTGGCGATTGAGAGAGCCATGAAGCGAACGGAGAATCACGCGCATTCCGCTCGCTTCGGCAATCGATCCGCCGCCGTCTCTTTCAATAAACGAACTTGAGCGAGAATTGAAGAATCCTTGCACCTGGAATGTTGGTGATCTCCCCGTAAGTTGGACTCGTAACGCTACCGTCAGGAACTCCAGGCAGGGGATGGTTGAGCGAATCGAACAGGTCTGCTCGGAACTGGAGTGATGTCCCCTCAGGAATTGCGAAAGCTTTCGAAAATGACATATCGAGATTTGTCGTCCTTGGACCGATTAAGTTGTCGCGCCGCTCGTTTCCGAGTCTTCCTACCCCTGGCTGAACAAAGCACGTGGTGTTAAACCAGTGATTGAAAGACTGGCCCTGGGGCCTATTTCCATTACATACCTGATTGGCGCGCTGCGCGTGAAAACCACCTGTGTCGGAGAGGTCATTGGCTGACGCATTAAACGGGAGGCCGCTTTGAACTGTTAGGATCCCTCCAGCCTGCCACCCACCAATTACTTGAGTATCGAACCAATTCTTATGATTCAGAAGACGACCTCCTGATCCAAATGGTAACTGATAGATTCCACTTGCCTTAAATACTTCAGCAGGGTTAAAATCCGATAACCCGTACTCAGCTTGAACATCGGGTCCGTACTCCGGGGTTTCCGCACCGTTGTTCAAAGCGTCAAGCGACTTCGACCATAGAAAGTTTGTGGAGATCGTGAATCCGCTGGCGAAGTTTCGCGTTAGTTCCCCCATGAGACCGTTGTAGTTTCCGTAGGCAACCGAGGCTATCTGAAAGACGTCTCCAACCCATGGATACGGACGGCGACTTTGAATCGTACCCGGGTTGCTTGGGTTTACGGGAAGCGAGGCTTGGTTTGGATTCCGTCTGATTTGTAAATGTGTCGATTTGTTTCCTAGATATGAGATTGTTGCAAGCCACTGCGAGCCAATACTCTTTTGCACCGACAAGTTCCACTGCTGCACATATGGGGTTCTCAAGCGAAGCTGAATCGTAAAGGGAGCCTCCGCACTTAGCGATGGCTTAGCTACAAACGTGTCAGTGACTGGTGTTGGGTTTGCGAATGCATATGTATTTAGCTGAAGAAAGAAATTCGGCTCATTTATCATTAAAAATTGGAGTTGATTATATTGGATTGGCGAATAATAGATCCCGTATCCTCCGTGAATTGCCACTCCATTGCTCAACGCATATGCAAATCCCAAGCGAGGTGCAAAAGTCAGATACTCCTGATGAAAGGTCCCAGGATGGTTTGTATTTGTACTTACATCATAGACATTCGAATGACCGTTCGCGTCTGCGGGCGCCCCATAATAGTCATAGCGGAGTCCCATGTTTAGGGTAAGATTCCTGGTTACCCTCCAATTATCCTGGATGTACGGTATTACATTCCACTGCCGAAAACTTGCAATTGTGATACCTGTTCCTCCTTCGGCGCTGTACGGAAGCCCTAGCAACATGTCGGCTAGATCACTGCCGCCAGACAGATGAGTGGCATGATTGGAGGTGAATTGACCATTGAATGAGTATTGACCGTTATTCCAGATGCCCCAGTTACCATCAAAATCCAACTTGTCTACAACAATTCCTGCGAAAATATATTGCTTGCCATGGGTAATGTCTACGTCATCAGAAAACTCAAACATTCGTTGAAGGGCACCCTGCGGGCTGGCGGGACTTCCAAGTCCGCTGTGAGACGAAAGTGAAACCGTGGGTGGTTGATATTGACTAGGCACAGGGTTCAGATTTGATAGTCCAAACAAAGATACGTAGTCTTTATGGCCAGCCAAACTATAGAAAATATTGCTTTCGTTATATGCCATTTTCGCCACGTTGACGAGATTTGTCGAAAGGATATGGCTCTCCTGCAAGTAGGCGTTCTTGGCCGTCTGATCGTTAATGTAGTTGAAATCGCTGCTTGTGCTGAAACTTGGATTAAAGATTGCCGGATTCGTTGTCTCGAATGCTCCATAAAGAGTATCGTTATGACCAAGGTCATAGTCGACTTTTGCCAGGAATGAGTCGTATGTTGAGGTGTTCGTCACATTTTCCTGAAAGTTCTGCCCGTGAATGGAACTGCCTGTTGGCAAGGGGAAATATGGCATAAACAGTTTAGCGAAATTGATGATGCGTCCAGCCGGGATTTTATTGGATGGAAACGGCGCAATCGCGCCTGTCTGCTCGTTATAGGTGGTAGGATCATAGATTATGAATGGATCTTGGGAGAAGTCCCCTTGCCGTTCTTGCGTCGTGGGGACCGCTGCAAAGAGGGTTGTTCCTGTTGAAGTTCTCAGCCCTGCATAGTCGAAGAAGAAGAAGAGCTTGTTCTTCAGTATCGGGCCGCCCATATTTGCGCCAAATTGGTTGTAACGCAGAGGTGGCTTTGGTCTGTTGAAATACCCTATCGCATTGGCCACATCGTTTTGCAGATAATCGTACACTCTACCGTGAAATGCATTGCTTCCGGTCTTGGTTATCACATTTACGACGCTCGGCTCGTCATATTGGGCGGATGCTCCGTTTTCAACAATCGAAACCTCTTGCGTCGCCTCAATCGGAGGTTGAAAGTTCGCGGTCTTCGTTAACATCGCGATATTCGTAACTCCATCCTGGAGATAGCTTGTCATCCCCGATGCCGACCCGCCAATAGTGAGACTGTTCGTGACTGTTCTGAAATTGGAAACGGGCCCGGGGGCATTCTGGAATGGGGACACATTTGGAAGTGACTGCAATACCTGGAAGACGTCCCTTCCGTTTGCGGGGAGATTTTCGATACCATGAGTCGCAAGTTGCGTATCTACCTGGTGGCTGGACGTATTTAGCTCGACGGTACTCGCAAGGGCGTTGACCTCGACACTCTGTGTAACTGCGCCGGCATTAAGATGAAAATCAAAGTTAGCCGCGTTTCCAAGCACTACTGTGACCGTAGTACGCGTCTCTTCAAACCCCGATGCTTTGGCTATTAGTTCATAGGGGCCGGGCGGAAGTGATGGGATGATATAGTATCCTGCATTGTTCGAGCTGACTACGCGAATAGCATGGGTATTGAGATTGGTCGCAGTGATTTGACAATTGGGAATCACAGCACCGGTTGAGTCGTAAGCTGTACCAAGAATAGAGCCCGTTGTTATCTGGGCAATCAATCTTATCGAAGAAAGGAGAATGAGCCCGGCCGCGGAGAAGCACAGTGCGTTTCGGAATGAACCTGCGAGTGAACGTAGGATGGCAGGTTTCCTAGTAGTCGCAAACATCAATGCCATGGGATACCTCGCTGGGGAATAACCGCGCTAAGGCTGCAACATTGAGACTCGTCACGGCTGCTCCTTCAATTTTTTTGAATAGAATCACAGTGCGAGAAACCATGTCAAGGGAAAAGTTATTTTATATGCGAAAATCATTCAAGTTTGAGATGCCGCGTTTGCGGACCTGCCGTGGTAGAGCAGTCAGGTGCTGATCGAACACAGAGGCCAGCGATTCTTCGGCAGAGGAGATGGTTGCGGCTAACAGTTTGCCACGAAATGAATTCCAGGGATCGGCGTTGTTTTTCACGCTAATGAAGTGAGTTCGTTGAAACGAGGAAGGATCTTAAATGCAGTTTGCTGACGGGTTCTTGTCACCTGGGGGCTGGAGCAAACGATAGGCGAAAAGGTCAGGCGCTCATGTTGTTAGCGCGGGTTGCCCACGCCGAGGGAAGGAAAGTCGATTTTTGCACAGTCATAGGTTAGATCTGAAATAATTTTTCAGTTGACATTATTCGAGATATAGATATACGATTTTCCCGCGTTTGGAAGCGCGGTTCCGGCACATCTGAAGTAGAAGGGGAGGCGTCACAATGTTTACAAGAAGGCAGGTGCTGGGAGCGGGGGCCGGATTGGTGGCCAATTCCCTGGTTCGTTCACGAGTTGCGCATGCTCGAGACAGAAAACCCAATCTCCTTTATATCCTTGCAGACGACCACGCCGGCTATGTGCTGGGAGCCGACGGGAATCAGCGGGCTCTTACTCCGAATCTGGATCGCCTGGCTGCTGAGGGAACGCGCTTTGCGAGGAATTACTGCAATGCGCCTGTGTGTACGCCATCGCGGCAATCGTTCTTCACCAGTCAACTGCCCCATTCCGCCGGTGTAACTGTGTTGGGAACGCCTCTCGCGGAAGACAAGCCCACGCTGGCAAGACAACTGGCCGCCAGCGACTATGAGCCGGCGGTATATGGCAAGATGCACTTCAATGTTCCAGGCCGGCCCGGGCTTCATGGCTTTAATATTGCTTGTACCGAGGATGTCGTACGGCGTGATTGGAGTGAAGCGGTTGGGCCGTGGCCAGAGTATGCCGGCATTGCCACCAAGCCCAAGCAATGGCGTCCCTTCAGGGACCCCGCACGCATCTGGCTCGATGCGGACAAACTTCCATTTGATCGCGACTATGAGCACATGGAAGGGACATGGATTGCCCGTCAGGGCGTGAAATACATCCACGAGCACAAAGATGATCCGTTTGCCCTTTGGGTAAGTTTTCGAACTCCACACTCGCCATTTGATTTTCCGATTGAAGATCGAAACCGATTCGACCCCAAGAGCTTTCCTGTACCAGAGGTGGGACCGAATGACTTTCATCAGATCCCACTGATCTTCCGTGACCTGACACCGAGCCAAAAGCAGGGAATCATTGCTTCTTACTACACATCAGTCGCTTTTACGGATCGCAACGTCGGTGAGGTACTGCAGGCACTCAGGGATGCGAACCTGGAGAACGATACGCTGGTGATCTACATGGCCGATCACGGATACTCGCTGGGCCAGCACGGGCGCTTCGAGAAGCACGTCTGTTACGAGCCTGCGCTGCGCGTGCCGTTGATTTTCCGCTGGCCCGGACATGTGGGCGCGGGACAGGTCATTCACGAATTCACCGAGTCGATTGACGTGCCGCCCACATTGATTGAATTGCTCGGGGCTGAGCCTTTCGCCATCAACCATGGCCGAAGCCTGGCCAGCTACCTGAAAACAGGACGGGATTCCCGGCCACGGCAGTCCATCTTCAGCGAGTATCTGGAAAACGAAGAAGCATGTGTGAAGACGGACCGCTGGAAGCTGATCCACTGCAGCGGCAGGCGGCTGCGCCGGGATGGCTACCTCACCGACAATCCCCTTCCCGGCCGATACGTGGAGCTTTTTGACCAGCAGGCCGATCCGGGCGAGTTCACCAATGTTGCCGGCCAGCATCCGGAAGTGGTGCAGCAGCTTTCAGCCGAGATGTTGCGCATCTTCCGCGCCACTCACCCCGACGCGCACGCCGAACCATCTGGGATGAGCAGCGATGACGCCATTGACTGGTATCTGCGCCCAAGAGATGCAAAGCCAAGTCCGGATCTTCCACCTGTTCCGCATCTTGCCTGTTGACGCTTGCTCTTGATGCGGAGAAGTCTAACCGCTTCGCATGGTTTTTCGCGTCTTGGTGTAAGTGAGATCTGCACCTGCATGATCAATGCGTTCAACCATTTCCAGGGTCAACAGCGAGGCCACATAGACGGAAGAAGATTCAAGCGGCAATGTCATAGTGCGCAGGGATCTTATATAGGGCTGGCAACGCGGGCAGGCCAGGCATAATCACTTGGAGGGGAGCGGGGATGAATCGAAGGTCATTCTTGAGCGGCGCCGGAAGTGCGATTGCGGCGATGCAGATGAATAAAACCAGAGCATGGGCGGATCCGGAGACCAAACGTCCTCCGAATGTAGTATTCATTCTCACGGATGAATGGCGCGGGCAGGCTCTCGGATGCATGAGCGACCCAGATGTCAAGACACCGCATCTGGATAGCTTGGCTTCAGAGGGCGTGCTCATGCGGAACACGCTGGCCAATACGCCCGTGTGCTGCCCGGCGCGCTCGGTGATGCTGACGGGAACCTACGCCAGCCGGACCGGGATGGTGGCCAACGATCTGCGCCTGAAGGAATCGGAGATCACGCTGGGCGATCTTTTCGCGCAGGGCGGGTATCGGACCGGATATGTGGGCAAATGGCATTTGGATGGAGGACCTCGCATGCCCGGATTTGTGCCTCCGGGACGCAGGCGCCACGGCTTTCAATTCTGGGCAGCCAATGAGTGTAATCATAACTACTTTTACAACTGGTACTTTCGCGATGAGAACGTGCCAATCGTCACCGAGCAATATGAACCTGACTTTTGGACGCAACTGGCCGTAGAGTTCCTCTACGAATCGCAGGATAGGCCATTCTTCCTGATGCTTTCGATTGGGGCCCCGCACGATCCCTACCTTGCCCCGCAAAAATACCTTGACTTATACGATCCAGAGAAGCTGACCATGCGTCCGAACTGGGTGGAGGGCACTGGTCACGCATCACGCAAAGACATCGCCGCTTACTATGCCGCCATGACTGCGATCGACGACCAGGTAGGACTGCTTCTGCGTACACTCGAAGAACTGAAGCTGAAGGACAACACCATCGTCTTCTTCTCGTCCGATCACGGCAACATGCTGGGATCGCAAGCAATGATTCTCAAGCGGAAACCCTGGGAGGAATCGATCCGTGTGCCGGGCATCATGCGATGCCCGGGACTGATTCCGGCCGGGCACACAACCGATGCTTTGATCTCGCATGTGGATTTCGCTCCCACGCTGCTCTCGCTGTGCGGACTACCTGTTCCGGAAAACATGCAAGGCGCCGATCAATCGAAGGTTGTTACAGGAAAGCAGGACAAGGGCTCCGATTCGGCATACTTTCAGATCTTCGGCCCCTACCACGCAGCAGGAGTGAAAGCCGGTTGGCGTGCTATGCGGACGCAACGTTACAAGTATGCGCGATGGGAACAGGGACCGTGGCTTCTTTACGATCTGGAAAAAGATCCGTACGAGATGAAGAACCTTGTTGGCGATCCCGCAGCCAGCACCATCATGAGCGAACTGGACAAGAGATTGGCAGCGTGGATGGCGCACGCCGGAGATTCCTGGAGCATGGACTGGACTGTTCCTGTCGATGATGGCGCCAGACTCTACAATTACCGAACCTTTGAGACGGTGGCCGAGTACCTGGCATGGGCGGCTAAGCACCCGAATCTTGCCCCTCCCGCCGGAAGGAAATAATTCACGAACGACACGTTTAGGCTTTTAATCGCGTTGCAAATAGGCAATGGAAGAATGTGCGCAACACTGAGTCACATAGGTTATAACAAGGCTTGCGTCCGATGATTGCTTAAGTTGCGAGATACGACTATGAGGGGGATCGGAAACAGATCATGACGACTCGCAGACAGTTCCTTTCGCAGACTGGCATGGCTGGGCTGGGTGCGGCCCTTTATGAGTGTTACGGTGCACCTTTGGCAGCAGCAGAACATTTGGCCGATCCTCCTACTATTGAAGCTCCGAGCCTTTCAAACCTGAAAGCCGAATGGCAATCTCCTGCCAGGACCTATAGGCAACACACGCGCTGGTGGTGGCCAGGCAATGCCGTCACCAAGGGCGGCATCGAGTGGCAGCTCCGACAGATGCATGCGCAAGGGATGGGCGGCGTCGAAATCATGACCCCGTGGCAGATGTACACCAAGGGCAACATTCCATATCTGTCCCCGCAGTTTCTGGACATGGTGGGTTATGCAATCGAGCAGGCTCGCATCCTGGATATGGAAGTGTCGCTTTCATTCGGAGCAGGCTGGAAATTCGGTGGATCCTGGGTGCCACCTACACAACGGAGTAAGGTTCTGGCACAAGCTTCCCTGGACCTGCAGGGCCCCGGCGCCTTTGATCGGGAACTACCAAGTTATGTGGTTCCACAGCATTCACAATATCTTGCGAGAACCTTTGAATCAGATGCCCCGGATGAAAATCAGATTGTAGCGGTAGTAGCGGGACGCATCTCCGGCGACGAGCTAGACGCTGATACGCTTGTCGATCTCACCGATCAGGTAAAGGGGAACCACCTCAAATGGAGCATTCCCGCAGGTAACTGGCGGGTTATGGTATTCCGCCTCAAATATACCGGAGAACAGAACGCGACAACAGAGAACCTTCCTCAACGGCAGTGGGTTGTGGATCACTTCAGCAAACCAGCCATGCGCCAGTACTGCGATTATCTGGGCGGCATCTTCTATGGCGCATTCGGCGCGGAATTTGGCAAGACACTTGATACGCTCTTTTGCGATAGTTACGAAATCATGGTCCTGCCGAACACCATCCACTGGAGCAATGCGGCACTGGAACAATTCAGATCCTACAAAGGCTATGACCTCAGGCGATTTCTGCCAGCCATCTGGTGGAATATAGGAGATCTGACTCCACGGATTCGCTATGACGTGAACGATTTTCTCAGTTGGCTCGCGCTTGACGCATTTCTGGGTCCTTTTGTGGATTGGTGCGAGGCACACCATACGTCTGCGCGCATACAGGCATACTATCGAGACACCTGCGAGTTGATCCAGGCCGCCGGACTAGCGCCACGGCCGGAGATGGAGTTAACGACGGAGGGATTTGAAGTAATCGCCGATCCGCGCAAGGCGGTTGCGGCGGGCGCTCATCTTTATGGCCGTCCAATCGTATCGGCAGAAGCCTACACATTCATTCACATCGAGCGTTATCGCACTACCCTCCAGGATATGAAGATTGCCACCGATGCATTTTTACGCGACGGTGTCACCCAGTTCTACAACCACGGCTACCTGTATTCACCCGAGATGCACGTGGTTCCTTCGCGGGACGTGCCCTGGGCCAATCGCATCAGCCACTGGAATACATGGTGGAAATATTACGGCCACTTGACTTCCTATATCAGCCGCTGCTGTGTGATGCTGCGCCAGGGCGAATTTGTGGGCGATGTTCTGCTGTATTCTCCGCAGGCGACGGTATGGACCGAGAATGTGCTCTTCGGGAACGAGCGGCGCATCATGCCTTATGGGGATCTGGGAAAGACGCTGGTGGCAAACGGTTATGATTTTGATCCTGTGAACGACGATGTCCTGCAAAACCGGGCGAACGCTAAAAGCGGCAGGATCACCGTCGGTAACCTTGCTTATCGCTTCTTGATACTACCCAACACTAAAGCGGTGCCCGTGAAAACCATGGAGTTCATGCGGCGGTTCGTCACGAATGGCGGAATCCTGATAGCTCTTGGTGAACTCGCGGCTACATCGGTCGGGTTAAACAACCATGCGGAGGATGATGCGCGCGTAAGTGCGATTGCGAAGGAACTGTTCGGATCCGATGGAGCAGGAAAGGCTCATCCCGGAGGCGGGCAGACTTACCATGTCGCGGATTATAAGATTCCGGATTATGTTACTGCAGCACGTACTGTCGTTCCCACTCCGCACCCCTATCCGCCGTTGCCCCCTCTGGCAGGGCCGAGGCAGCAACTTATCGAGGCGCTCCGCTCGCATTTGCAGCCGGATTTTGCACTATCCGGCGACAGGCAGAGCCAGGGCCTTACGTTTTTGCACCGGCGCCTGGGTGAGGTCGACATTTACTTTGTTACCAACCTTCAGTCAGCAGATATTCGAGAAACCGT
>JAJZAL010000191.1 GCA_021799405.1 Acidobacteriota bacterium | reverse complement strand
TGTCAGGCGCCGACCAGCAAACCATCCACGTGTGGGATCTGACCGGCATCGGAACCTAAAGCAAATCGCAGTTCCTCTACCTATCGCGGAAACCGTGCAGTAGCCGCTGTCTCTGGGAATCACCGTGCTCGACGGCAGCGGCCACCCTCGCATCAGCGCTGATTCCGCTGGGAGGGGCGGACGCCGCGGGGCCGTTCTCCTTACTTCACACGTACAGACGGTTCGAGCGACAATCCCGGCCTCAGTTCATGATTGGGATCCTCTTTCGCAAGATCCGTAAAGTCGATCCGCACCGGAACCCGCTGCACTACCTTGACGTAGTTCCCTGTCGCGTTTTCCGGCGGGAAAAGCGACAGCACCGAGCCCGTGGCTCCTCCGATCTGTGTCACCCGCCCCGAGTAGTCCTTATCCGTGGCGTCCACGTGAATCTTGACCGGCTGGCCCGCCTTCATACGCCGCAGTTGCGTCTCCTTGAAGTTGGCGGTAACCCACAAATCTTCGAGCGAAACCAGGGTCAGCAGATTCTGCCCCGTCGATACGTTCTGATTGATCTCCACGCTTTTCCGGGTGATGATGCCTGACACCGGCGCTACGATCATGGTGTAGCTCAAATTGAGCTTGGCCTGGTCCAGTTTCGCCTGCGCCTCTTCCACCTGGGCGAGCGCCTGCTTGGCCCGGGCGGACTGCAAAGCCACCTGCTGCGGTCCCGTTTCGGCGTATTTCAAATTTGCCTGAGCTTGTGTCTCGCGCTGGTGCGCCACTCGCACGCCGTCGGCGGCCGCCTGCTCACTGGCGCGCGTATCGGCCAGGGCGGCCTTGGTTGCGTCTGCCGCCGCCACGGCTGCATCGTACTGCTGCTTGCTGATCACATCTCTTTCCACCAGCGGTTTATACCGCGTCAGGTCGGATTGTGCCTTGAAATAGTTGGCCTGGGCCTGCGCCACACGGGCCTTGGCCGCGTCAAGTTGCTGCTCCGCCTGCGATACGGCGGCCTGCGCCCCGGTCACGTCGGCAGTCGCCGAACGCAAATTGCTGCCCGTGTTGACCGTGGTGATCGGCACATACACCTTGGCTGCCACGGCATTGGCTTTGGCGCTGTCCAGAGCGGCCTGCGCATTCTCCACTGCCACTTCGTAATCCCTCGGGTCCAGTTCGGCGATGAGATCGCCCTTCTTCACCTTCTGGTTTTCCTCGACAAAGACCTTCAGCACCTGGCCGTTGATGCGCGAGCTGATCTGAATCAGGTGACCGCTGATCTGGGCATCATCCGTATCCTCGGTGAAAGTGGAGCTCCACCAGATACCTGCCGAAATCAACACTATGACCGCAATCGCGGCCACAATGAAGCCCTTGCGGCGGGGCTGCGGCTCTACGATCTCAGTGTCTGCAACCGGCTCGGTCTGAGCCGGTGTTCGAATCGATTCCGCCACGTCTACTTTCCTCCCAGATAGCTCTTGTAATTCTTTGCGTCGCCCAGGGCCCGCGCCAGATTAAGCTTGGCTACATTATCCCGGTAGAGGCTGGTTACATACTGATCATTCGCCTGCGCGACCGATTGCTGTGCCTGGCTCACCGCCAGATTGTCGCTGACGCCGTTGGCATACCGCTCCTGCGCCTCTTTCAGAGCTTCCTCGGCCAGCGCAACGCTGGAATGGGCCACCTCAACCTGCTTTTGCGCCGCCGCAATGTCCAGCAGAGCATCGCGCACGTCCGCATCGATCTGCGCGCTCTTGTCGGATTGCTGCGCACGGGCCGTGTCCAGTTGCGCCTGCGCTACCTGCGCATCGCCGCGCAGGGCAAATTCCTTGAAGACCGGAACACTCATTGTGGCCGAGGCATCCACGGTACCGTGCGAGTTGTTCACATTCACGCCGATGTCGCCGTAGTCCCCATTGATCTCCAGGGTTGGCAGCCGCTCCGCGGTAGCGGCTTTGCGCTGCTCTTCGGCCATCTCGGTCTGCTCTACCAGCGCAGCCAAATCCTTGCGGTTGGCCTGAGCTTCATGAATTGCCTTATCCACATCCGTCTGGTCGAAGGCCGCATAGGGCTCTTTCTCACTCAGATTGAATTGTTGCGCCAGGGGCAGCCCGATCGCGCGAGCCAGCGCCAGCTTATCCTTCTCCAGGGCGTTCCGAGCCACGATCAACTGCTGTTCGAGCGACTGGTAATCCACCCGCGCCCGCAGTTCGTCGAGCATGGGCGCCGTCCCCGCTTCGTGGTTTGCCACCGCCTGATCCAGCGAAACCTTCGCCGTAGCCACCTGCGCCTCCACACTGCTGACGCGGGATTCGTCTGCCAGCCCCAGCAGGTAGGCATTGCCCACCGTCAGCACCACCAGGTCGTGTGCATCCTGCTCCGACAACTGCGCCGCGGCAAAGTTATGGCGCGCGGCCAGGTAGTTGTGCAGCGAAGTGAGTTGCACCGGTGACCAGCTCAACGCCGCCCGCAGGTCAGTGAAGCCGAACGGTCCGATGATCGTCGGAAAGCCGGGGATACGCAATCCTTCAGCCGCCAAGTCAGTCTGCATCACGGTTTCATTAGCCTTGAAGTCCACTGAAGGCAGCAGCCCTTGCAGTTCGCTCAGCCGCTGGCCGCGCGCCGCCTCAGTCTGGGTGCCACTCAAAATAATGCCGAGATTCGCCTTCAATCCCCGCTGGATGGCGTCGTCCAGAGTGAGGTTGATTGGCTGCGCCGAAACCTGGCCGCCGGCCACGCTGCCCTGAAAACTGGAAGCTGTGGGCGCCGTCTGATTGGGTACCTGGGGCGTCTGGGCGTCCAGTCCGAATGGCGCCGCCAGGTATGGAGCGATCGCCAATCCCAAGACCAGCCCGCGGGCACAGACGTAGACCGTGCGATTTCCTGAATGCCGTGAAAAATTCAAAATGATTCAACTCACTGAGAAGCGATTCTGCCGGGAAAATGCGCGTCGTTAAATGGATGCGTCTACGTGGCAGCAGGGTTCTAAATCTAGAGTATAGAACCGCCCCCGGGTCTACACGTTCATCCCCTGCCAGGTTCGCGAGCCGCTGCAAAATCTGGCTTTTGCCTCCTGTGCCCAGGAGACGGAATCTCTCTGAGGTCCACCACGCCGCTTATCGTGCCGCCGAATTCTGAATCAGCTGCGAGGCGAGCGAGCAGAGCGCCTGGCGGAACAATTCGCGTACCGCCTGTGCGGTCCATCCCGCGGCCCGCTCTCCTCCGTGCCCGGCGAGCATACCGGCCGTCTCGGCCGCCGTGAATCCCGCCACGGCCCTCAGGACAAAGACTGTCCGCAGTTCGGTGGAAAGCTGCGCCAGCCACTGCCGCACCCGGTCCCGATCCGGTCCGGCGATCATCCGCTCCAGTTCCTCGCGCGACACGCCGGCTGACTCCAGGTCGTCCTCCTCAATGCAGCCACCCGCCGCTTCGAAACCCTGCGGAGCGGCCAGGCTGCCGGCATCGCGCCGGGCGATAGTGTCGAGGGCAGCCCCGCACAGCGCGGTCCGGCAGCGCTTGCGCGCCTGCAGAGGATCATCGCAGGGTGAGACCTCGGTCGTCGCTACCGCCTTCTCGACCAGCCGCACGCTCTCTTCGCCCTCGCCCACCAGCATGGAGGCCAGCGTATAGAGACCCGCGGCGATACGGTCGAACATATCGTCCATGCCGTCGAAGGCCTTGGCCACGGTGGCGTCGTCCTTGGGCCGGCCATCGAGCAGGCTGTGCACCTGTTTTGAAAATGCCTGCGCCCCCTCGGGAATGGGCTGAGGAGGAATCAGGCTCTCGACGCGAGAATCGGGTTCCTGGGACATGCTGAAACTTCTCCGGAATGGGGCTTGTGCAGTCAGACCCTCATCTTTATCCTCAACCTGCCGCGCCCAAGCGTCAATGCAAGCCACGCCACCCGATCCGCCAAAACCCTGCCCCGCCGGTCCGCGCGGATGCAAGAGACAGAAAACAAAGGAACGTGCTCATTTTTAGCGGCGCCAAGACACCATGAGCGGCTTGCTCCCGAAATCCCGTGCGGATCGCCGGTTATGGCCTCAAGGCGCGAGTTGAGAGCGCAAAGGATGGATGGCCGAGCGGAAGCCACGTTGTGTCTCCCACCTGCGGCTCAGACCGCGCGGAGCGCTGTGCTCCCCCGACCCATTCGTGCCTTGACTGCAATCGCAATTGCTTACACAATGTGTGACTAACTAGCGCAAATGGAATGGGCGTGGATCAGTATCTGTGGATCAGCATCCTCGTCCGGAAAAGCGCCCTGCTCCAGGGGTGGAACATGAACGATCTTCTCCGCTCTCTCGCAGCCGCTGCAAGCGTAGCTATTCTTGCGCTCAGCGCACAGCCTTCCCCGCGGCTCGCGCGGGCGCAATCCCAGCCATCGCAGGCTCCCGCAGCCGCAGGACCTGAAACGAAGGCCACGCAAGACTCCCCTGAAACGGCCAGGCCCGACCCCACGCTGGTGACCCTGAATGTCCTGGTGACCGACGAAGACGGACGTGTCCTCACAAACCTGAAACGGGGCAACTTTCGTGTCCTCGACAGCGGATCGCCGCAACCAATCCTGAGTTTCGAGCCGACCAAAGCGCCGATCACCTTGGTGATGCTGCTGGAGTATAGCGCCGCGACTTATGGCTACTTTGCGGATAAATCAGCGGAATGGGGCAGCCGGTTCCTCGATCATCTTGAGCCAACCGATTGGGTAGCGCTCGTCACATTCGACCTCAATTCGAAAGTCCAGGTCGACTTCACGCATAAACGCTTCGAGGTTCGCGACACGCTGACGACCCTCGGCTATCCCAAATTCAGCGAGACCAACCTCTTTGATTCCCTCATCGACACCTTGGACATGCTGGATCGAGTCAAGGGAAGAAAGTCGATTCTGCTCATGGCCACCGGCATCAACAGCTTCAGCGCGGCCAACCTCGACGAAGTGACCCGGCGCCTGCAGAAGACCGACGCCACCATCTTTTGCGTGGGCCTGGCCGAAGCGGAGGCAACCCAATCCGGTGGCTCCAATCTCGCATACGTTCAGGCCAAAAACCAGATGAGCGCGTTCGCCCGGCAGACAGGAGGAATTGCCATCTTTCCCCGCTTTGAGGGTGAGTTGCCCGGCATCTTCCGCAGCGTGGTCGGCTACCTGCGCAGCGAATACACCCTCACCTTCCGGCCGCCCAAGGAGTACCGCGACGGCCGTTATCACCGCCTCAAGGTTGACATTGTGGGGCCTGAAGGCCAGCCCCTGAAAGCGACTGATGAGAAAGGAAAACAGCGCAAAATCGAAGTCTTTACACGCGAAGGCTACACAGCAATGAAAGAAAAGACTCCGTGAGTGCGCAATGTGAAGGGAGTACGCCGGCTTGGCCCGGAAGAACAAAGCCGGTTGAAGAGAAAGGAGGCACGCAATGAAAGAGCTGTGCCGCAAATGCATTGCAGTGGGCCTGAGCCTGCTGTTGGTTCTCCTGCCGGAAATAAGTACTCAGGCACAAGCGCAGCTTTCCACTGCACCACAAGCCTCGCAGCTTCCCCTTCACGATTACCTCCAGAAATCTTATCTGGATCTCTTTACACTGGCGCCGAAGCTCACCTTCAATGCGTCCGACGTGGAAAAGGAGCGCCAGGCGCTGAAGAGCGGAGAAAACAGTTGCAAGAGCAGGTTCAAGGATCATGCCAAGCTTTATGAAAAGCAGATCGATGCGGCGCGAGCGGATTTGAAGAGGGGCGGCGCCCAACTTGCGGATCAGCCGCGTCACGAGCTGCACTGCAGGATCCAGAACCTTGAGCTGCTCCACAGCGAGGCGGACGTTCTCTCCAGCCAGGCCATTCCCAACGCCTATGACAATCTGAACGCCAAGCTCGATCTGCTTGTGCGTTGGCCCGAACAATACGGGCGCATACAGGCTGCGATTGACGACGGCTCTTATCACAACAGACGCTGGGGCGACGTCAAGGACATCGGCTTTCGCGAGATTGCCGCGGGCCAGAGGGACGACATCAAGCGTGGCAAAGATGCCGTGACTGAGCTGAAAGCGGCCGGCCTGCTGCCGCCGGAATTGGAGAACAAAGCCATCCAGCAATACGTAAAGTCAGTAGCAGACCGTGTGGCGCAGCACTCTGACCTGAAAGTTCCGCTCCATATCACCGTCCTGCAGTCCAAAGAAATTAACGCATTTGCCTTGCCGGGCGGTTATCTGTATGTGGAGCGCGGGTTGCTGGAGGAAGCAGACGATGAGGCGCAGCTCGCCGGCGTAATTGCCCATGAAATTGCACATGATACGGCGCGGCACAGCGCCAAGCTGATGAAGCGCGCCAGCATCGCCAGCCTCTTTTACCAGGCCGCGCAGGTAGCGGCGATGGTGCTCACAGGCGGAGTCGCCGGAATCGGCCTGTATTATGCCCTCCAGTATGGCTTTTACGGGCTGGGCATGGTTCTCAGTCTGAAGCTGCTGGGCGTCAGCCGCGACTATGAGTTGGAGGCCGACCAGCTCGGCATCCAGTACGCCTGGAATTCCGGCTACGACACCTCCGGCTTTACGCGCTTCTTCGACAAGATGGCGACCAAGGTCGGCTATGTGAATGGCGTAAGCTGGTTTCGCACCCATCCGCCCTTTTACCAAAGGATGGTTGATGCCCAGCGCGAGATCATGTTCATGCCCAAGAAGGAGGGCGGGACCGTCCAGACTCCGGAATTTCTTGAAATGAAGAAAAACCTGGCTCCCGTCACGGCTGAAGCCGAGAAGGAGGAAGCGGACAAACCCAGTCTGCTGCTGACCAAAGAAGAGGGCTGCGCGCCGCCCAAAAAGCTGGAATACAAGCCCGGCCAGCCCATTGAGCAGCTTTGCTCGGCTGAGCCGCGCAGCGTGGAGGGCACAATAAAATAAGCGATTCTCACCGACCGGCAGCAGAAACGTCTACTGCTGTAACGGCGCCGGGAGGGAGAGAGTTGCTTCGTCGTATCGCGCGTAAACCGGCCGTTATCCCGCCTGAATCAAGCCGGACAATCGGCGCCTCCCTGGGGCTGTTCCGGTGCGATTGCCTGAAAAACGCGGTAGACTGCCAACACAGCGTACGGATAGATTTATGCCTAGAACCACGCGGAAATTAAAGCTATTTACCGGCCGGGACCACTCCTGGATGCAGTTCAACCGGCGTGTCCTTGAAGAGGCGGAGGACCCGGCCAATCCCCTTCTGGAACGCGTCAAGTTTCTGGCCATTACCGGCAGCAATCTCGACGAGTACGTCGAGATTCGCCAGGCCGGACTCCTGCAACGTATTGAGGACGGCTACCGCGAGCCGGGGTACGACGGCCTGCGCCCGGAGGAATCCCTGGCTCAGCTCACCGCCGACATCCACGAGTTCGTGGCCGCCCAGTATCGCTGCTGGAATGAGCAGCTTCTCCCCGAGCTGCGCAGGCAGGGGATCCGGCTGCTGGAGTGGAAGCGCCTGAGCGAAGAGGCCCGCGAATATGCTCAGAGCTACTTCCAGCGCGAGGTCGATCCACTGCTCACGCCGATCTCGATCGACCCAGCCCATCCTTTTCCGCGTGTCATCAACAAGGCCTTGTGCCTGGCACTGCTGCTTCGGGCCAAGCGCCGAAGCTCCGGCCCGCACGTGCTGGGAGTGGTTACCGTGCCCCGCGCCCTGCCCCGCTTTGTGCGTCTGCCCGCCGCCGAGGGCATGTTCGACTATTTACTCCTGCAGGACCTGATCGCGCAGAATCTCACCGGCATGTACCGGGGCTACGAAGTGCTGGCTCACGGCTCCTTCCGCGTCACCCGCAACTCCAACCTGTACTTCGAGGAGGAAGAGGCGCGCTCTCTGCTTGAAACCATCCGCGTAGAGCTGCACAACCGCCGCAAGGGTGACGCCGTGCGCCTTGAAATCGAGACCGGCGCCGCCGCCGAAATCGTCGAGCGGCTGCGGGTGAACTTCGAGCTCGACGAAAGTCAGGTCATCCGCTGCGAGGGACCGGTCAATCTCTCCAGGGTCATGTTTTTCTATGAAGATGTCGCGCGGCTGGACCTCAAGTTCCAGCCGTTCACGCCCAAGCCATTCGTGCTCAGCCGCAAATCCACCGGCATCTTCGACGAGTTGCGCCGCCGCGACATCCTGCTCCATCACCCTTATGACTCCTATGACCCGGTGGTCGAGTTCATCCAGCAGGGCGCGCGAGACCCCTCAGTCGTCACCATGAAGCAGACCCTCTACCGCACCAGCCATGACTCACCCGTCTTCCAGGCCCTCACCGAGGCGGGCGGCAACAAGGAAGCCACGCTGGTGGTCGAGCTGATGGCCCGTTTTGACGAGGCCTCCAACATCCGCTGGGCGCGCAGCATGGAAGACGCCGGAGTGCAGGTCTTTCACGGTGTCGTCGGCCTCAAGACCCACTGCAAACTGGCTATGCTGGTACGCCGCGACGAGGACGGCGTCACGCGCCGCTACTGCCACCTGGGTACCGGCAACTACAACCCCGTCACCGCCCGTTTCTATACCGACCTGAGCCTGCTCACCTGCGATCCGCAGTTGACCGAGCGCGTTCACATGGTCTTCAACTACCTCACCGCCCACGCCGAGCTGGATGACTACAGCCCGCTGCTCGTGGCTCCCCTGACCATGGCCGAGAACTTTCTGCGCCTCATCCGCCGCGAGACCGAGCATGCCCAGGCCGGCCGTCCCGCGCATATCGTCGCCAAAATGAACTCGCTGCTTGAGCCCAGCGTCATAGAGGCTCTCTACCAGGCGTCACAAGCGGGGGTCGAAATCGACCTGATCGTCCGCGGCGTGTGCATCCTGCGCCCGGGCGTCAAGGGGCTTTCGGAAAGGATTCGCGTCCGCTCCGTCGTGGGCCGCTTCCTCGAGCACTCACGGATCTTCCACTTCGCCAACGGCGGCAAAGACGAGATCTACCTTGGCTCGGCCGACTGGATGCCCCGCAACCTCTTCGAGCGCTGCGAGGTTATCTTCCCGGTTCGCGACCCGGCCGCGCTGGCCCGCATCCACGACGAAATTCTGCCCGCCTATCTGGCCGACACCGTGAAAGCTCGCCTGCAGCAGCCCGACGGAACCTACCTCCGCGCTTCCAAGGTGTTCCGGGACGTTCCGCTCTTCTCCAGCCAGGACTTTCTCATCCGGCTGGCCGAGGGCAAAACCGACCTGGATGCGATTCCCGCACCGAGCAACCTCCATCCCCCGGCAAAGGCCACCAAAAGAGCCGCTGCCGACTGAGGCAGCGTCGCCGGCCGATCCAGCGTTACAGCCAGGCTCGGAAATCAGGAACATGTTGCACTAATTTACGGAGATATTTCATTACTTTTCAACAGGTTATGTACTAAATAGAGATTAAGATCAGTCGGTTGACATTATTCCCGGCAAGAATATGCTCCAACCATGCAAGAGATCACTTCCGCGGAGATCGTTCAGCGAATCCAAACGGAGAATCCTTGGTGGCAAGGCGACCACATGGTCGGCAAGTTCTTCGGCGACATGAAACGCCGCGCATATTTCAATTTGCTTCTTCCTCTGGTGAAGGATCGAAAGACACGCAGGGCGGTCGTGGTGATGGGTCCGCGGCGTGTCGGAAAGACGGTAATAATCCATCATGCGATCCAGGCACTAATTGAAGAGGAGATATCGCCCCCGGCGATTGCATATTTTTCGGTCGACCACCCAATTTACAACGGCCTGAGCCTGGAGAAACTGCTTGAACACTACAGCCTTGCCAGCGGCGTGAACTACAAACGCAACAGAATTTTTGTCTTCTTCGATGAAATTCAGTATTTGTGCAATTGGGAAGTTCATCTTAAGTCCGCGATCGACACCTACCCCAACATTAAATTTGTTGCTTCCGGGTCGGCGGCTGCCGCCCTCCGGCTTAAGTCACGGGAATCGGGAGCAGGGCGGTTTACCGACTTCCTCCTGCCTCCACTTACCTTTTACGAATATCTCGAGCTGATGAACATGAACGGGTTGCTTGAACTGCCCGAATCCACAAAAGGACGCTCGCCAGGCTTCTTCATCGCAAGCGACATTGAGCGGTTGAATGCGGAGTTCATCAACTACATGA
>JAJZAL010000190.1 GCA_021799405.1 Acidobacteriota bacterium | reverse complement strand
CACGCAACCGGCGCCCAGCGCCTCCAGCACGCCGCCGTGGCGAAGATTGTCGCGCACCATCTGGAAGAGCTCGCGGGCGCGGGGTTCGAGAATTTCGCTAAGCACGCGCTGGCGCACAATACGAGGCTCGTGGCCCGGCATGCCGGTCAATTCCAGCTCATTGACCAGCGGAACAGCGGTCACAACCGCGTGGCCGTACTCGCACTTGATCCATTCGGCCTCCGGCGGGGTGACGTGCAGGCCCACCGCGAGGTCGTTCGTAAAGTGGTCGCCGCCAATGGGAATCACCCCGGTGTGCTGCACGGCGCCCTCAAAGAAAACAATGATTTCCGTCGATCCGGCGCCAATGTCGAGCAGGCAGATGCCCATCTCCCGCTCATCGGCCGAGAGCGTGGATTCGGCAGCGGCCAGGGCTTCAAAAACGGTATCCCGCACCTCGATGCCGGCCCGATTGACGCAGGTGACGATACTCTGCACCGCGCTCGACGAAGCCGCTACCATATGCAGATTCACCTCAAGCCGGTTGCCGATCATGCCCACGGGATCAAAGATGCCGGGCTGCTCATCAAGGATGAACTGCTGCGGCAGCAGGTGCAGGAACTCGCGGTCGGCGGGCAGCGAAATGGAGCGCGCGCGGTCCGTGGCGGCGCGCACATCTTCGCGCGTAATCTCGCGCATGCGGGAGCCGAGCACGATGCCGCTGCGGCTGTTCACGCCGCGCAGATGCGGCCCTCCCACCCCCACCACCAGGGTCTCGATGGTTTCCTGCGCGCTCTGCTCGGCGGCAATGGCGGCCTGGTTGATGGCGTTTGTAGCCGGCGCAAGGTTGGCGATGAGCCCGCGGCGCATTCCTTCAGAAGGAACAATGGCGTGGCCGCGATACCGCAGCGCCCCTTCCACCACTTCAGCCACGAGCACGCGGATTTTGCTGCTGCCCGCATCGAGCGCAACGAGGAGGTTGCTGTGGCGATGACTCATCGGCGGCCTCGCTTGGCGGGAATGGCGGAATTCGTCTTGGCGGCATCGGGCGGCGCGGCCGGATGCGCCATGGTCAGCACAACCTGGTCTTTGTAACGAAGATCGACCGCCGAAAGCGCCGGATACTGCGTGAGCCAGTTCTGGATATTCGCCTTGTATCGCTGATACCGGGCCAGGAAATCCTCGCGGCCGAAGTGCAGCAGCAGATCGCGATGGCCCGTCGTGATCGTGGCGCGGACGTCCTCGGGATCGGCCAGATCGACTTCGCTGATCTGGCTCGAGATGTGATTGCCGCCGCTGTCGAGGGTCTGCAGGAACTTGAGATAGAGTTGCACACGGGCGGCGCGCGTCGGCTCCGGCATATTAGGATCAAGCCCGGTGATCACCGGGAAGCTGAAGTGATGCCTGGCCATGATGCCCGGAGTGAGACCCAGCACCATGCCTTGCGCGTCGATCAGCGAAATCTGGCTCCCCGTCTGCAGGAAGGCCACCGGCTTCCGCTCGACGATGGAAACGCGCAACTGGTCCGGGAGGATGCGCATGACGCTGGCGCTCTGCACCCAGGGCATGCGTTCGAGTTCGGCGCGGCGCTTAGCGAGCGGCACATAGAAGATGTTGCGGCCCACATCCGAGCCAAAAACCGAAAGAATCGCGTCCCGCGTGACTTCAGTATTCCCGACGGTCTGAATGGCGGCCGTGGAGCCGATGCGGAACTGCTGGTCATGCAGGAAGAAGCTGCGCACCGCAAGCGAAAGGGTAATTCCGGCGGCGAAGATGCTCAGCACCAGCGCGATAAAGAGGATTCTCCCCCAACGGGTACGCGACCACGCGGGCAACACACCGCGGCGGACCGGCACGCGGCGGCGCACGCGCAGGAATGGTTCGTCCTCCGTTTCGGTCTCTACAGGCCGAAACGGGCGCAGACGGGGGGATGCGTCCTCGGCGGGACGCGCATCTCCTGCGGAATCGCGCGCGCCGCGCCGCGGGGGCGCAGGTTCGTACGACTCGTCGAGAGCCTCGTCCTCAATGAGAGTGAGGCTGCCACGCGATGCCGGATTGGTCCGAGTTGTTTTCGCCACGGCCGAGCCAGGTCGTGAGAATCGCCGTTATTGACTATATCGTTTGGCAGGCGGGATCGGAACCGCCGAATGTGGGATGGAACCAAAAGAGAGAACCCACGAAATAACCATTTCCCGGCTTTACGCGAACCCGCCCGGGCGGCTGACTCTTCAGCCCGCCGCAGGGCGGCTCTGTTGCAGGCGCTCGACGATCAGCGGAGCCAGCTGCGAAACACTGCCCGCTCCGAGCGTCAGAATCAGGTCGCCGGGAGCGGATCGGTCCAGAACGGACTGGATGGCCTCCTCGGTCGAGGGCGTGTAACAAATGTTTTCCCGGCCGATCCGCTGGATGAGCGCCGGCGTATCGATGCCGGGGATAGGTATTTCACTAGCCGCGTAAATGTCGAGCATCGCAACGCTGGCGGCGTCTTCAAAGCAATTGACGAAAGCGTCCATGAGGTCGCGGGTGCGCGTGTAGCGATGCGGCTGGAAGAGGACATGAATCTTGGAGTAGCCGCACTCCCGGGCTGCTCGCAGCGTGGCGCGAATCTCCGTGGGGTGGTGGCCGTAGTCGTCGATAACGGTGATCCCGTCTACCTTGCCCTTAAGCTCAAATCGGCGCTCGACTCCGCGAAACGACCCGAGTCCCTCCACGATGGACTGCTCGGGCAAGTCAAGCTGCGCGGCAATGGCCACGGCCGCGGTGGCATTCAGCATATTGTGGATGCCCGGAACATGCAGCTCAAAAGGTCCGAGAATTCCCCGCGCGCTGGCGACCTCGAAACGGGAGCGGACTTCGCAATCAGCGGGCAGAATGCGCATCATATAATCGGCGCTGAGTGACGTGCCGTAGGTGAAAACGCGGCGGCGCACACGCGGCAGCGCCTTGGCCAGCAGCGGGTCATCGGCACAGGCAACGTTGGCGCCATAGAACGGCACGCGGTTCATGAATTCGACAAACGCCTCTTCCACGTCGCCCATGTCGTGGTAGCAGTCCATGTGCTCGCGGTCGAGGTTGGTCACGACGGAAAGAATCGGCGCCAGCTTGAGGAACGAACGGTCGCTTTCGTCGGCTTCCGCGACAAGATAATGCGACTTGCCGAGACGTGCATTAGACCCGAGCGCGTTGACGCGTCCGCCCACCACCACCGTGGGATCAAGCCCACCGGCCGCGAGCACCGACGCGATCATCGACGTCGTCGTGGTCTTGCCGTGCATGCCGGCAATCGCGATGCCGTACTTCAGCCGCATGAGTTCGGCGAGCATCTCCGCGCGCTGGATCACCGGAATTTTGCGCGCCCGGGCTTCGGCGACCTCAGGGTTGCGCTCGTCGATGGCAGAGCTGACGACCACAACGCCGGAGCCCACAACATTGGCCGCGGCATGGCCCTCATAGAGCACGACGCCGAGTGATTCCAGCCGGCTGGTGATGGGTGTGCGGCGCAGATCGGAACCGGAAACAGCGTAGCCGAGGTTCAGCACGATCTCGGCAATGCCGCTCATGCCGATGCCCCCGATACCGATGAAGTGGACGCGCTGCGCTTTGGCGAACAAAAGCAAATCTCCTTCATTACTTTATCAATCGGCACGGGAAGAACGGCCACTGTGCGCGGAATCAGCACAGGAGCGGGTGCGCATCACCGGTTTTTCTCTGTAATGCACTTACTCAATAGGAGGGAAAAGTTACTCGCCGAATGAGCAATAAATACGCAAAACATGTAAATCATCGCGCAGATTTGCAGGCCATCGCGCACTATGACAACCCCTTCATGAATAAAGACTTAAGATCCGAAAAATGACAAAAAGTACATGCAACTTCTTCCCCGCAGCGTGTTCTAACAGGCAGAGACAAGATGGGGCAAACCCAAAGGAGGTCTCCTGATGAAACTCAATCGAGTGCTTTCCACGTTCGTTCTTGTTGGTCTCTTGAGCGGAGCTACTATGGTTGCCCAGGCCCAGACGCGAATCTTCTTTGGCTTCGGAAGTGGCCCTGCGATGGCAGCGCAATACTACGCTCCGCCCTGCCCGGGCCCGGGTTATGTCTGGATCTCAGGCTATTACAACGGCCCTTACTGGGTGCAGGGCTATTGGGCTCGCCGCGGCGATGACGAGGGCTATTACGGCGGCGGCTACGGTTACTACGGAAACGGCTATTACGGCGGCGACCGCGGATGGCGCGGCGAAGATGGCTGGCGCGGCCGTGGCTGGGGAGGCGAAGACCATCATGACAACGGCTGGCACCGCGGATGGGGACGTGGCCGTGGACATGACCACTAATTCCAGCGGCATCGGCGATACCGCAGGAGCGCACCCGGAGCAATCCGGGTGCGTTTTTTGTTGCGGCCGGCCCAAGCACAACTCGGCCCCTCAACAAGCAGCCACTTACTCGCATATAGCTTTTGACTTATCATTAAGTGAAACTTAAGGTCACACAGAATCCTCCTGAATTGCCGTATTTTCAGACTTTTCCGATACTTACCTGAAGATAATCTTAATTACAAAGGTATTTTCAAATTAATTGCGGCCTATTTCTCTCCAGCTACTCAAACATGCAGAGACAAAATGGGGAAACCCGAAGGAGGTCTCATCATGAAACTCTATCGACTACTGAGCGCATTCGTTCTGACGGGGCTTTTAAGCGGAGCCGCCATGGCCGCCCAGGCGCAGACAAGAATCATGGTTCAATTTGGAACCCCGGTTGCCGCAGTGGTTGCCAACTACATGTCGCCGAGCCCCGGCCCTGGCTACATGTGGGTGAACGGCTACTACAGCGGGACGCAGTGGATGCCGGGCCAATGGGTGTATCGCACGGATTTCCGCTACCAGCGCCAGGATCGCTACGGAGATCGCAACGCCCGCTTTAACAGCCGGTACGCCAACTACGGCAGCTATAGCCGTAACGATGGCAATGCCAATTTCGGCCGCGGCAATTATGGCCGGAATGAGAACCGCAACTATGGCCGCAACAATCGCAGAAACGACAACCGCCAGAATGGCCGGAACAGTTACCGCAATGGCCGCGGCGGCCGTCACTAAGGAAAGATCAGGCTGCTGGCAAACGCAGACCAGCGCACCCGGCAACTCGCGGGTACGTTGTCGTAACTGGAAGCGACGCAAGATGAAGGAAAGATGAACAAAACAGTGCCACTCGGAGCAAAAACGTGCGGCAACTGATTGAAAATCTGGAGCAGCCCGGCCAGCGAGCGAGTTTTTCGCAACTTTTATGGGTTTGCCCCGTTTATAAATGCAGAGCAGGCAAGCAAATTGCTTACCTGAAGGTAGCCAGAAGCAGGCCAGACACTGACCAAGACTCTGGCGGGAGGATCACGATGCGCAGATGGCGCTCTCTACTGCGAACAACGTTTGTAATCGCGCTTCTGTCTGCTCCGCTGGCCATGGTGCAACCGGCACAGGCGCAGCTCTCAGTCGCAATCGGCATTGGGCCCGTTTATGGATACCCGGCGCCAGTAGCGGTCTATGGGCCGCCGGTCTGCGAGTATGGCTACTACTCCTACTACCCCTACTCATGCGCGCCCTATGGCTACTATGGAGCCGACTGGTTTGATAACGGCGTGTTCATCGGTGCTGGACCGTGGTTCCGCGGCTGGTATGGACGCCCCTGGGGATGGGGATTCGATGACATGGGCTACTACGGCTGGTACGGTCAGGGCTTCTGGGACGGTGACGGCTGGGGCGGCTACGGCGACGGTTGGCGCGGCGGCTACGGCGACGGTTGGCGTGGCGGCTGGGGTGACCGCGCGCGGTATTACGGTGGCGGCCGTGGCGGCACATATTTTGGCGGTCGCCCAGGGAACTACCGCGGAGGCGGTGGGTTCCGTGGTGGCCACATGGTGGCTGGAAACAACTTCCGACAGGGCTACGGCGGATTCCATGGAGGCCCGCAGCGCGCCTTTGGCTACAATCACGGCTTCCATACGGTTTCGAACTTCGGTGGCGTAGGCCCCGCTCGCAACTTTGGCGGCGGACCTCGCTTTGGTGGCATCCGTAGCGGCGGAATGCGGCCCATGGGCGGTTTCCATGGCGGTGGCTTCCACGGTGGCGGCGGCTTCCATGGCGGCGGTGGCTTCCACGGTGGTGGTTTCCATGGCGGCGGCTTCCATGGCGGCGGTGGCTTCCACGGTGGCGGTTTCCACGGCGGCGGCCACGGACGGTAGTCTCCTGCAAACAGCAAAGCAGCCCCTGCGAATGCAGGGGCTGTTTTTTGCCGGAAGAAAAGCGGGCGTTCCTAGCGCGCGATGCGGCGGACCATCCGTGCGATGACTTCGGCCGCATCCACATGCGCCAGCGTGCGGGCGCGCGCGGACATAGCGGATAACTCCTCCGGTGAGGCGAGCAACTGCGCCAGTTCGCGGCAAAGGCGGTCCGGGGTGAGTTCGGCTTCGAGAATCATCACGGCAGCGCCGGCTTCGGCCATTACCTCGGCATTTTTGCGCTGGTGATCGTCTGCTGCCTGCGGAAACGGAACGAGCACTGCGGGCTTGCCGGCAGCGGCCAGTTCAGCGACAGTGCTGGCTCCGCTGCGCGCCAGGATGAGATCGGCAGCCGCGAACCGGGCGGGCATGTCATCGAGAAACGCATGCACCTGCCAGCGGGCAGGATCTGCGCCGGTAGCCGCGTAAGCAGCCTGCGTAGCCTCGGCGTGGCGCGCGCCGGCCTGGTGCAGGACAGTCAGTCCCGGCACGGTGGCGAGAAGCCCCGAGATGATCTGCGGCAGCGTGTTGTTGAGCACGCGCGCACCCTGGCTGCCGCCGAAAACGAGCAGGTGCGGGTGTTGCGCCGTGTCAGACGCCGGGCGCTCCGCCAGATGAAAGAACTCGTCGCGCACGGGGATGCCAGTCACCTGCGCGTTGCGGAAGTAAGCCGCGGCGGGCGCAAAGTTGACGGCCGCGGCGGCTACGCGTTTGCCAACCAGGCGGTTGGCGAGTCCCGGCACGGCGTTAGGCTCAAAAGCAAGCGTGGGAATCCGCAGCAGCTGTGCGGCCAGCATGGCCGGACCGGAGGCATACCCGCCGACGCCGATCACAACATTCGGTTGAAAGCGGCGCAGCAACGCAACACAGCGCCCGATGCTCAGCGGCAGGTCCACGAGCGTGCGTGCACGCGTGAGCAGCGAAACGTTGTTGAGCTGGCCCACCTTGATCAATGTGAGCGGAAAACCCGCCTGCGGAACCAGCCGAGACTCAAGCCCGCGCGGCGTGCCGAGAAACAGAAGCTCTGCCGGTCCGCCTGCCTGAAGCTGGCGCGCGATAGCGATGGCGGGAATAATGTGGCCGCCGGTGCCGCCTCCCGCAATGACCAC
This sequence comes from Acidobacteriota bacterium, assembly GCA_021799405.1. Next base: position 2,727 of record JAJZAL010000190.1, on the reverse strand, counting down.
CCGCAATGCGGACTTGGAATCATGCTGCATGGGGGATCCGTGCCGAAAGAATCGCGGTCGGGACCGCGAAGAAAATTTTGCCGTCCACCTGGCGCGGCTGCAAATCAAGCATGTCTTCAACCAGCGCCGATTCAAAAACAGCCCTGAGGCGCACTTCATCGCCCTCGCGGGGATACGAACGCGCCAGGAAGGATTCGAGATCCAGCTCCAGCCGGAAGTGCTCGACGCGCGGCGCGGGCAAGCCCGCTTCCGCATAGAGCGCGGCTAGTTCCTCGCGCGGCAGGGCGCGCGTGTGCGACGGGTCGCGCAGCTTCTCCATCGCATTGAAGGCAGCAGCCTTTCCCGCCTCAGGTGCGCTGTCGACCACAACCACGCGCCCGCCGGGAGCGCAGACGCGCCGCATCTCCGTGAGCACGGCCAACGGATCAGGAAAGTGATGAAATGCGTAGCGGCAGGTCACGATGTTGAAACTGCCGTCCTGATACGGCAGAGCCGTCACATCGCCGCAATCCCAGGAAATATTCGCAAGGCCCTGCGCATCTTGCGCGGCGCGCGCCTGGTCGAGCATGGCGGGCGTCAGATCAATCCCGGTGGCATGCCGCACCTGCGGAGCAAACGCGCACACCAGCATGCCCGGACCGCAGGCGACGTCCAGCATCGCGTCCCGCGGCTGCGGCTCGGCCATGCGGAGAATCGTGCGCAGCAGCTCTTCATCGCGGGCCGTGGCCGACTGCGCAAATTGCGCGGCCTGCCGCGTGAACTGATCGAGAATCTCTTCCTTGTGCTCGCTTCCGCTCATCTCTCGATCATTCCACTTCCCGCGTAATGCTCAGCAGAATCCCCATGCAGCAGAGCATGATGATGAGCGACGTGCCGCCGTAGGAGATGAATGGAAGCGTGATTCCCTTGGTGGGCAGCAGGTCGATCACCACGCTGATGTTGAAGAAGGCCTGAATCAGAATCGCGGACGTAAGCCCGAAGGCGACGAAGCGGGCAAAGGGATCGCGCGAAAGAATCGCGGCACGGAATCCCCGGTAGCCGATGTACACGAAGAGGCCGACAATCACGATGGCGCCGATGAAGCCAAGCTCCTCCGAAATATTCGCGAAGATGTAGTCGGTCTGCGGCTCGGGCAGAAAGAAAAGCTTCTGGCGGCCTTCCATGTAGCCGAGCCCGTACAGGCCGCCGGTGCCGACCGCGATGAGTGACTGGATGATGTGAAAGCCCTTGCCAAGCGGATCGGCTTCAGGGTTTAGAAAAGCCAGCAGTCGCTCGCGCCGCCACGCGACGCGGAAAAGCATCCAGTAGAGGATCGGCGTGGAGGCCACAAACGCCGCGACGATCCAGCGCAGCCGCATTCCGGCAACATAGAGCAGCAGCGCCGTGACCGCGGCAACCACCATGGCCGTACCGAGATCCGGCTCCTTCAAGATGAGGCCGGTAAAGATGAGGCTCGGCAGCGCGGCGGGCAGAATCGTGTTTCGCAGATCATCCATGGCGTGCATGCGATTCTGCAGAAACCACGCAATAAAAAGCACGGCAACGGGCGTGGCCAGCGCCGACGGCTGGAAGGAAAAGACGCCGAAGCGAATCCAGCGGTGCGTGTTGTGCGAGTCTCGCATCAGGAAGGCGGAGAGCAGCGTAATCACCGTAACGCCTACCAGCGGGAAGATAACGTTGGTGCGGTTCAGCTTGCGGTAGTCAATCTGCATGAGCACCGTCATGGCGGCGAGGCCCAGGCAGGCAAAAATCGACTGGCGAATGAGGAACGTGTACGGCGAACCGTAGCGGACTTTCGACAGCACGGCCGAGGCGCTGAAGACCATCAGCAAGCCGATGACAACCAGGACGAGCGTAGCGCAGAAGAGGAATTTGTCTACGCCGACGCGTTTTGCCATGCGGCGACTCCTCGCCGGGCGAGAACCAGGCTCTTGAAGGTCTGCCCTCGGTGTTCGTAATTCTCGAACTGGTCAAAACTGGCACACGCCGGCGCCAGCAGCACCACGTCGCCCTCCTCGGCGGCTTCCGCGGCCAATGAAACAGCGCGGTCCAGCGTGCCGGCGGCAACCAGAGGCACTGCGCCGTCGAGGTGGTTGGAGATCTTCTCCGCGGCCGAGCCGATAGTGTAGACGGCTTTCACGCGCCCGGCCAGCAGCGGGCGAAGCTGCCGGTAGTCAGAGTCCTTGTCCTTGCCGCCCAGAATCAAATGAACGCCTGAAGGAAAGGCTTCGATCGCCTTGATGGTGGCGTCCACGTTGGTGGCCTTGGAGTCGTTGTAGTAACTGACGCCGTCGATTTCCGCCACGAATTCCAGGCGATGCTCGACGGCGCGGAAGGAAGCGACGGCCGCGCGAATCGCTTCCGGCGCCACTCCGGCAAGGCGCGAGGCGCACACGGCGGCGAGAACATTCTCAACGTTGTGCACACCCTTCAAGGGAATTTCATCCAGTTTGAGAATCGGCTCCGGCTTGGCCTGCTCTGACGCGCGGAACAGAATCGCACCCTCATGCACGAAAGCTCCCTGGCGGATGACGCGCTTGCGGCTGAACCAGAATACCTGCGAAGGCGCGCGGGCAGCGGCGCGCGACGTCACATCGTCATCGGCGTTCAGAACCAGCTTGTCGTCGGGTCTCTGCGCGCCAAAGATGCGCTCCTTGGCGGCAACGTAGTTCGCGAAGCTGCCATGGCGGTCCAGGTGATCGGGCGTGATGTTGAGAATCACGGCGA
>JAJZAL010000189.1 GCA_021799405.1 Acidobacteriota bacterium | reverse complement strand
CGTTGGGGCTGGTGCCGAAGTAAGTAGTGTCGCGATTGAGACGCGCCTCGGCGCCCCACTTCACGTTGTGCCGTTGGGAAGTCCAGGTGAAGTTGAGCTGGCCCTGAAAGAGATTGCCGTAGGCAGACATGACCGATCCGGCTGCGGAGTTGAAGGACTCAAACAAACCATCCACGAACTTGAGAGCCGGCTGGGTGTGGTTGGCTGTGGGAAATGAAGGCGTGGAGCGCGTGATACTGAACGACGACGACCAGAGGAAGCGCGGCGAGACGGTGCGGGTGTAAGTGAATGCGACGTTGCGCTGATCGTCAAGAAATTGGACGCCAAAGGTGGGGTCGAGCAGGGTCTGGTCGGGATTGGTGGTGGGTCCGGCTACGTTGTCGTAGGTGAACTGCCCGAAAAACTGCCCTTTCGCGCCGAGTTTCTGATCGATGCGGATGGAGAACTGGTCGGAGTCGGTATTGACGTTCGAGGGCGCGGCATAGGTGCGCGGGCCGTAAGCGCCGGTGGGGTCGTTGGGGAGCGGGTAGCGGGCCAATATCGCCTTGATGGCGGGATTGACGGGGATCTGCAAGGTGTCGGTGGTTCCATCCGGATAGGTCACTGTGTCCTGGCCGGCGCGCTCAGCCGCGGTGGGAACCGCAAGGACTTGAGTGGTTCCGAGGAGTTGGCGGAAGCCTTGATACTGGCCGAAGTAGAAGGTGCGGCCGCGCCCGTTATAAAGGTGCGGCAATACGACGGGCCCTCCGTTTGTAAATCCGAATTCGTTTCTCCGGAAGGGCGGGATGCGGCCCGGTTCGGCGATGGAAGGGTGGTCAAAGTAGTTTCGCGCGTCGAGGGCGGAGTTGCGGACGAACTCGAAGATGGAGCCGTGGAATCCGCTTTTGCCGGAGCGGGTGATGATGTTGGTAAAGCCAGCGGCGCCACGGCCGATGTCGGCGGGCATCCAGCCGGAGCTGGATTGGATTTCCTGGATGGCATCGACGTTGAAGTTGGTGAAGGTGCTGCCGCCCATTTCGGGGTCGGAGATGTCTGCGCCGTTCATTGCGAAGACGGCTTCGACGCCGCGTTGTCCATTGATGGCGAACTGCTGCGTGAAGTTGGTAGCACCGTTGACGTCTGTCATGGTGCCTGCCGCCAGCAGGAGCAGCGTGCTGAAATCGCGGCCATTCAAGGGCAGTTCGCTGACGGACTTGCTTGAGAGCTGTTCCCCGCCGGTGGCGGCCGGCGCATTGGAAGCGGCTGGCCGGGCAGCTCGCGAGGCAGGAGAAGATGTACCCTGAGCGGCGAGCAACACGGAAAGGGAGTTCCGGCGAGAAACGCTGAGCAGAACGGGAGCGGCGGAGAGATTCGCGCGTACCGGGGCAGTGGGGCGCCGTCCGTGAAGTTGGACTGTGACCAGATGCGGCCCGGGAGCGATATCCGGGATGGCGAAGCGGCCGGTGGAACCGGTCACTGCGGAAACAGGGATCGCCCCGGGCGCAGGTGAGACAACGCTCACGTTCGCGCCGGCGATGGGCTGACCCGAGGCGGTGCGGACGATGCCGGTCCATGTGACGCGGAGCGAAGCAGGTTGCTGCGCGCTGAGCGGCAGGGCCAGCAATCCGAGCAAAGGCAGTTGGATTGCGAAACGGCGAAGGATTCGAAGCATTTCCGCGGCGATGCTTCCCGATGGATTTCTCCCTGCGCGGCGCGCGTACTGTCTCACCACTCTGCGGCCCTGCTTTCGTCCCAGATCAAACAAGATTGTGCGTTGGTTTGCGGATGGAGAAATTGTAGCGGAGAAAGATGGGCCGTGGGAGCGGTGAGCTCGGTGGGGCCGTCCGCAGGGGCGGGTTCCCAGGTCTCAGAATCGAGACCCGGGACGAGCGTAAGGAGAACGGCTTAAGCGGCGGCTTCGGGTTTGTCCGCGGCTGCCGCCCATTTGGCGAGCATGACGCGGGTCTTGACGACGGAGTCGGGGTTGAGGCTGATGGAATCAATTCCCTGCTCCATGAGGAAGCGGGCAAACTCGGGATAGTCGCTGGGAGCCTGGCCGCAGATGCCGATCTTGCGATGGTTGCGCCTGGCCGCGGTAATGGCCATGGAGATCATGCGGCGCACGGCTTCGTTGCGCTCGTCAAAGAGCGGAGCGAGGATGGCGGAGTCGCGGTCGAGGCCGAGGGTAAGCTGCGTGAGATCGTTGGAGCCGATGGAGAAGCCGTCAAATATCTGGAAGAAGTCGTCGGCGAGGATTACGTTGCTGGGAATTTCGCACATGACGTAGACCTCGAGGCCGCTCTTGCCGCGTTCGAGTCCATGCTTGGCCATCTCTGCCAGCACGGCGCGGCCCTCGTCGACGGTGCGGCAAAAAGGAACCATCAGGATTACATTTGTGAAGCCCATGGTTTCCCGCACGAGCTTCATGGCGCGGCACTCGAGGGCGAAGCCGTCGCGATATTTCTCGTGGTAGTAGCGCGAGGCTCCGCGCCAGCCGATCATGGGGTTGTCTTCGACGGGCTCGAACTGGCGTCCGCCGATGAGGTGAGCGTACTCGTTGGTTTTGAAATCAGAGAGGCGCACGATGACGGGCTTTGGATGAAAGGCGGCGGCGATGAGCCCCACGCCCTGCGCGAGCTTATCGACAAAATACCGTGGCTTGTCGTCATAGAGCGCGGTCAACTCGGAGAGATCGTGCCGGGCCTGCGCGTCGGTGACCTCGTTGAAGTGAATGAGCGCGAGGGGATGGGCCTGGATGTGGTTCGCGATGATGAATTCCAGGCGAGCGAGGCCCACGCCGTCGTTGGGAATCGAGGCGACGCCGAAAGCGTCGCGCGGATTGCCGATGTTCATGAAGATCTGCGTTTTGAGGGCGGGCATCTCTTCGAGCGGAATCTCCGATACTTCAAAGGGAAGGATTCCTTCATATACGAAGCCGACATCGCCTTCGGCGCAGGAGACGGTGATTTCCTGCTCCTGGTGGAGCACACCGGTGGCACGTTCGGTTCCGACGATGGCTGGAATGCCGAGTTCGCGGGCGATGATGGCGGCGTGGCAGGTGCGTCCGCCCTGATTGGTAACAATGGCGGATGCTTTTTTCATGATCGGTTCCCAGTCGGGATCGGTCTTGTCAGTGACGAGAATTTCACCGGGCTGGAATTCGCTCATGCGCTGCGCATCGAGGATGAGGCGCGCCTTGCCAGTGCCGATGGACTCGCCCACGCTGTGGCCGCTGACTAGCCGCTTTCCGGTCGCCTTGAGGCGCCAGGTTCGCAGGGCGACTCTCTGCTTGCGGGACTGCACCGTCTCCGGACGGGCCTGCACAATGAACATTTGCCCGGAAATGCCGTCTTTGGCCCACTCCATGTCCATGGGAGTGTAGCGGCCGTTGGCTTCCGAGTAGTGATCCTCGATGACGCAGGTCCAGTGCGCCAGCTCAAGAATTTCATCGTCGGTGAGCACGAGGCGCTTTCTGTCGGCGGGCGGAACGGGGACGTTCCTGGTGGCCTTGGAACCGCCCACGTCGTAGACGAGTTTGGTTTCCTTGGTGCCGACGATTTTCGACAGAATGGGGCGGAATCCCGCTTTGAGGGTGGGCTTGAAAACCATGTACTCATCGGGGGTGACCGCGCCCTGCACGATGTTTTCACCGAGGCCATAGGATGCGTTGATGAGCACGACGTTGGTGAATCCGCTCTCTGTGTCAATGGAAAACATCACGCCGGAGGAGGCGAGATCGGAGCGAACCATTTTCTGGATGCCGATGGAGAGAGCGATGTTGAGATGATCGAAGCCGTGCGCCTGGCGATAGTAGAAGGCGCGATCGGTGAAGATGGAGGCAAAGCAACGGCGGCATGCGTCGAGCACGCTGTTGATTCCGCGCACGTTGAGATAGGTTTCGTGCTGGCCGGCAAAGCTGGCGTCGGGCAGGTCCTCGGCAGTAGCGCTGGATCGAACGGCCACGTCGACGTCAGCGCCATATTCTTCGCAGAGGCGCGCATAGGCAGCGCGGATTTCGTGCGCAAGGTCCCCTGGGAAGGAAGCTTCGAGCACCATGATGCGAGCCTGGCGCCCCACGCTGCGCAACTGGTCGAGGTTATCGACCGAAAGGCCCGCAAAGAGCTTGCGGAGGCGCGAGTCGAGTCCATTGGCGCGGAGAAACTCGCGATAGGCGTGGGCGGTGGTGGCGAATCCGTTGGGGATGCGAATGCCTTTCGGGGCGAGGTGACGGATCATTTCGCCGAGCGATGCGTTCTTTCCTCCGACGATGGGGACGTCGTGGACACCACACTGATCGAACCAGAGCAGCAAGGGCGGTTGCGAAGAAGCCGGAACGGGCGATGCGGGCTGGGATTCTGCCGGCATGGGCACCTCCTTTGACGCGAAGCGGTTATGGCAAAGGCTCGTGCAGCTCAACGGATTCGAGCAGGTGGTCCATCTGGGCGCGCGTGGATGTTTCGGATACGCGCTCGATCAGGTCGTCATATCGATGCGCGAGGCTGCGATAAGGCTGGGTGGATCGCGCGGTCTTGAGCAGGTTGCGCCAGCTTCCGGAGAACTCGCCGGTGAGTTCTCGCGCCTCCAGAATGCGCACCAGTGCGGCGAGCTCGGCGCGCAGGTGCATGTTTTCCCTGAGAAGATCGACGACTCCGGACGCGTGTCTCTGTTGCATGGTGCGCCTCGTTCTGCCACCGCGCTCGTCCTGCCGGGCGGCAGGACATGCTAGAGCGAATTTGCGGTTGCCGTATCCTGCCGAGCTTTCGCAGGCGCGGCTTTTCTTGACTTAAAAGCCTTTCCGCCCCGGGATACACCTACAGCAAATTCAATCTAGCCCCAACGTAGCGCGCGAGAGAGTTACGAGCCTGTGACCAGCATCACCGGCAGAGACCACGCGATGAGCGCAGGGCGCAAATGGGGCGCTCCATGTGATGACTGTCACAGCGGCTTGTGTTCCCCATCACAGAAGCCTTTCCGGGCCGGCCCCAACATCGCCTCAACTCCTGCAAGTCAAGAAAGGAGACTCCCGATGTCAGAACAAGCGAAGCGGAGCGATGTAACGATCCGCGAAGATGTTTGCCGGGAGATCGACTGGGAACCGTCGATTTCCTCTCAGGATATTGCTGTCAAAGTCAAGGATGGTACGGTTACGCTGACTGGGTTTGTTCATAGCTATCCTGAAAAATTCGCCGCCGAACGGGCAGCGAAGTCTGTGGTTGGTGTTCGCTCTGTTGCCAATGATATTGATGTAAAACCGCGCGTGGTTCGGACGGATCCTGAAATTGCGCGCGACGTGCAGCACGTGCTGGAACTGCACGCCTTTGTTCCCGATGATGCGATCAAGACGACGGTACGCGAGGGCGTGGTGACGCTGGAAGGGATGGTGCAGTGGGATTACCAGCGACGCAGCGCCGAGTCCTCAGTTCACGGCGTGAGCGGTGTGCGGGCAGTCATCAATTCGCTACAGGTACACCCGGAGGTTTCCTCCGGGCTGGTGAAGGAACGCATCGAAGATGCGTTGCGGCGGAGTGCGGACATCGATGCGAAGCGTATCATGGTGACCACGCACGACAACACCGTGGAGTTGTTCGGCACGGTGCGCTCATGGATCGAGCGCGAAGAAGCCGAACGGGCAGCGTGGGCCGCACCCGGAGTTGCGAAGGTGCTGGACCATCTGACGATTGAAATTTAGGGTCTGCATACCGACCCTCACCACAGAGCCGCGGCACGCTCTCCTCTGTTGTCTCCCCGTGCCACGGAAAGCAAAAGGAGACGCCCCATGAAAGTTGAAAATGTCATGACCGTGAACCCGGTCACCGCTCCGCAGACGGCGAGTGTGAAGAAAATAGCGGAGCTGATGCGCGACTGCCGCATCGGCGCGGTGCTGATCACTGATACGGCAGGAAGCAAGCACCTTGCCGGGATTGTCACCGACCGGGACCTTTGCATGAAAGTTCTGGCCGGCGGGATGGACTTGGAGACACCTGTGTCCAAGGTGATGACGACCCGTCCGGTCACCTGCGATACAGGCGAGTCGCTGGCGGCGTGCGAGACTCTGATGCAGTTGCATGAGGTGCGCCGCATCCCGATCATTGACGGGCAGAGGAACATTCTGGGCATCATCACTGCGAGCGACCTGGCGCATCATGATACGCCGCAGAATCTGCAACGGACGGTCAGAGCTGTCACTCGGCCACGCCGCAAGGCTGTAACCGCAGCCGTTAAGAAAGCGAGCTAGATGCGCTTCCGGTTCCTACGTGGAAGGATCGACGGCAGCCGGAGTGGCATTTTCTTAAGAGAGAGCCACCGGGCAGCGTTCCTCATGTAAACAGTTGAACCGAAAACGCTATCGCCGAGAGGAGGCGGAGGACAGTTGCGCGAGCGCTGTCCTCCGTAAGAGACATGGCTCATTGGACACACAGAAGCGTGCACATCCCCACGATCATGATCATTCTGACGTTCCTGGTGATCGTGCTTGGGTCGCTGCTCTTTTTATCGACGACGCACTGCTGAGAGTGGAAATGCGCGCGGGCCTGACGGGGCACGGGACCGCGGAGGTGAAGATCGCCTGGTGGAAAGGCATCTCCACCTCCGTTGCGAAATTGCCGCGGGATTATGCTGCGCCTCGCAAGCCGTCAGGATGGATGGCCACCTTGAGTACGCCGTCTCGTTGATTCGAGAAGAGGTCGTAGGCCTCCAGGATGCGATCCAGCGGGAAGTGGTGGGTGATCAGCGGGGTCAGGTCCACGCGGCTGTGCTCGACCAGCGCCATGAGGCGGCGCATGCGCTCTTTGCCTCCGGGGCAGAGGGTGGTGACAATTTTGTAGTCGCCGATGCCTGCGGCAAAGGCGTCGACCGGAATTTCCAGTTTGCCGGAATAGACGCCGAGACTCGACAGGGTGCCACCGGGACGCAGCGAACGCAGGGCTGACTCGAAGGTTGCCTGCTTTCCGAGAGCTTCAATCGCCACGTCGACGCCGCGGCCGTGGGTGAGCTGGCGGATCTCATCAGCGACGTCGACCTTGGTGGGATCGAAGACCACGTCGGCGCCCATCTTGAGAGCCATCTGCTGGCGCATGATGTTGGATTCGCTGACGATGATGCATCCGGCGCCACGCAGGCGCGCCCCCGCCGTGGCGCAAAGCCCGATGGGGCCCTGCGCGAAGACAGCCACGCAGTCGCCGAGGCGCACGTTCGCGGTTTCCGAGGCGGAGAAGCCGGTGGAGGCAATGTCAGCCAGCAGGAGCACCTGTTCGTCATGGAGGTAGCGCGGAATCCTGGCGAGGTTTGCCTGGGCATGCGGAACGAGCGCGTACTCGGCCTGCACGCCATGGTGGGTGTTGCCGAGTTTCCAGCCACCCATGGGGACGTCGCCGCACTGCGACCAGCTTCCGCTGAGGCAGGAGGCACATTGCCCGCAGGGCGTGATGGCGCCGAAGAGCACGCGCTCGCCGACCTCGTAGCCGGACACATCGGGCCCCAGCTCATGAATGACGCCTACGGCTTCATGGCCGAGAATGAGCCCGGGCTTGACGGGATACTCGCCCTTCATGATGTGGACATCGGTGCCGCAGATGGTGGTGAGGGTGACACGCACGACAGCTTCTCCCGGGCCGGGATGAGGGATGCTGACCTGATCGAGTGAGATTTTGCCGGGCTCGTGGAAGACGACGGCCTGCATGGAATGGGGTTCGCGCCGAACCTCAGGAGTTTGGGCAGTGGCGGCAGTTGCCATGGCGCACCTCCGGTTAAGTTCAGCGTTGTGCAACGCGCATGCCTGTTGCGGTGATGATGATCACAGTCGCCCGTTCTGGAACGGCATCACGATGAGGCAGGATTCTCCAGAAAAGGAGGGCCTCATGAAATCGCGATATCTGCTCACCCTCGGGCTCTGTCTTTTGTTGACGGCACCGGCGCTGGCGCAGCGGCCCGGCGGTCAGCAGCAACAACAGCAGCAGAACAGCCAGAAATCCAAAGAGAAAACGCGGGATCAATCAAGGGGGAGCACGCAGCAGCAGCAACACGAGCGCACGCAACAGCAACAGCAGCAGCACAACCGTCCGCAGGTGCAGCAACAGCAACGGCAGCAACAGCAGACACGGCCGCAGGTGCAGCAGCAGCAACGGCAGCGTCCGCAGGAGCAGACTCGGCCGCAGGTACAGCAGCAGGAACGGCAGCAACAGCAGCAACAGATGCGGCAGCAGAACCGCGAACGTTTTACCGCTCCCAATGCGCCACAGCGGCGCGCGCAGCGCAATGCGCAGCCCCAGTACTACCGCGCCCCTGACGGCCGGGTGGATCGCCGACCGATGTACCGGAACGGTGTGTGGTACGGGCGGTCAGCTCCGAATGACCCGCGCTACCGGCTACGGCAGCCGTATGCACATGGTCACTTTTATCGGTACGGGCCGCGTTACTACCATCGCATCGTCCGGTTTAACCAGGCACATTACTGGTTCTGGCTGGCGAGCGGGTACTATTTCCAGATTGCATACTGGGATTGGCCCTACTGCTCAGACTGGTGCTGGACGTGCGGGGACGACTACCTGATTTATCTGGATCCGGATCATGTGGGGTGGTACCTGATCCTGAATGTGCAGACCGGCGTCTACGTGCACGCCATCTTCATGGGCCGATAGCGGGCCCGGCGAGAGCATGTGCGGGAAGCAGGGCGGATTGGTGACATGGGCCGGGTGATAGTACACTTGGCCCATGTGTCGTAAGCGGTCTTCCCAATGGGTCCGCTGCGGCTGTTTCGCAGTACTCCTTCCGCTCCTCGCGATTTTTCCAGCCGCAGCGAAGTCTTCTTCTCAAAAGAGTTATCATCTTGATCTTTACAACCTGCACACAGGCCGAAGCCTGCATATTGTGTACCGCGTAGGCAATCATTATTTGCCTTCGGCGGAACTCAGGCTGGATCGCTTCCTGGGCGACTGGCGCGTTCACAAGGACCACGATATGAATCCGCGCCTGTTCGATCTGCTCTACAAGCTGGACAAGGCCGTGGGGCATCCGGGCGGTCCAATTGACATTGTGTGCGGATACCGTTCGCCGCAGACGAATGCGTTTCTGCATCGCACGACGGGCGGAGTGGCGGTGCACAGCATGCACGTGCTGGGCGACGCCATCGACATCCGCATTCCCGGCGTGTCGACGCTGGCGTTGCGCAATGCGGCGCTGCGCCTGCATTTCGGCGGGGTGGGCTACTATCCGGAGCACCACTTTGTGCATGTGGATGTGGGCCGCGTGCGGGAGTGGGAGTATCCGCCGCAGGGGTCATAAGAGAAGGGTTCATGGCCCGGCGGCGATCCTTGGACGCGGCTGGGCCAAAGCCCGCTTCAGCTTTGCATCGTAGCCATAAATATCCTGCAGGAAACGAATTTCGCCATCGGGCGAAACCACGGCGGTACCGTAGATGATGACGACCGTGAGCGGTTGCGGCAGGTTGACGGTGAGCGTTTCGGCGCCGTGCATGGCGTCCTGAATTTTTTCGGGCGTCCAGCCCGGGAGGTCGCGGAGGAGCCACTCGGCGAGCGCGGCCGGATGTTCGACACGAATGCAGCCGTGACTGAAGTCGCGACGGGTGTGAGAGAAGAGCTGGGTCGCGGGCGTGCCGTGCATGTAGACGTCGTAGCGATTGGGAAACTCAAACTTGATGAGGCCGAGGGAGTTTTTGTCGCCGGGCAACTGACGAATTTTGAGAGCGCCGCTCCTGAGCTGCGCGAGCACGGCGGGGCTGCCGGCGCTGACATCCACAGGGTGGTTGGCGGCGTTGACGATTTCGTAATCGTTGCGGGCGAGGTAACCGGGGTCGCGCGCGATACGGGGAACGAGTTCCTTGCGCTGGATGGAATAGGGCACGTTCCAGTAGGGGCGGAAGATGACCGAGCGCATCTGGGCGACAAAGACCGGTGTTTTGTGGTGGTAGGACTTGCCGATGATGATCTTCTGGATCATCAGCCAGCGGTAGTCGCGACCGATGAGATAAAAGCGGAATTCAGGGATGTTGACGACGATGGCGGGCAGCGGAAGTGTTTGCGGCACCCAGCGCCAGCGCTCAAGGGTGAGTTCGAGCTGCTCGATTCGGTAGGCGAGCGGAACATTCAGCGC
>JAJZAL010000188.1 GCA_021799405.1 Acidobacteriota bacterium | reverse complement strand
GCTGTGGGCGTATTTCTGCCAGATTTCGGATTCGACAACCAGCTATGGCTCGTACTCCGGCGCTGTGCCAAACGAAAAGATCACCTGGGGCAAGCTCGGAGAAAAGACGCCCAAGTTCATCGTCGAGTCGGACGCATCAATTGTGGCGCCGCTGATCTTCGCGTACATCCTGGGGTGGTGAGGCACTCTCCCTGGTCCCACCGTCGGGGCCTGGGCCACCCAATTTCCACCGGGAAAACCTGCCACCAGGTCTGCTGCGTAAAACGTACTGCGGATCTTTCGGGTCCGGTCGCTGCGACCAGCGCGGGTCAGGCCGAGGTGACGCGACTACACTCTTCAATGGAGATGGCCACCTGCTCGACGATCTCGAGGCCGAAGCCTTCGAGCGCCGGGATGTGCATGGGCGTATTCGAAAGCAGGCGGATACGGCGGATGCCGAGGTCCGAGAGGATCTGGCCGCCGAGACCGATGGCGCGCACGATGCGTCCGCTGCGGGCCTGGGAGCCTTCCCTCGCGCGCAGTTCGCGGTGCAGAACCAGGCGGCTGCCGTGTGCCTCGCGCTCGCTCGCCGGGATGGCCGTTCCGCCGGGAGTGAAGGCTTCCACCGGATTGTGGTCGATCTCGAAGCCGCGCGAGGTGTTGTGCAGGTAAAGCACGACGCCACAGCCTGCCTCGGCAATCATGCGCATGGACTGGTCGAGAATGTCGCGGCAGCGGCAGTCGGCGGCAAACACATCGCCGGCGGTGCAGCGCGTATGCACGCGGACGAGGACGGGCTGCGTGCACGGCGGCCGCAGCTCGACCTGCCCAAAGGCATCCGGCTCCGTATCGCCGGCAGGGCTGGCCACCGCGGGTCCGTCGTGGAAGGCGGGGCACTCGGCACACAGATCGCCGCGCACCAGCGCAATGTGGCTCTCGCCGCCGTTCACCTCGCTCTCATAGGCGATCATGCGGAATTCGCCGTAGCGCGTCTGGATGAGGCTCTCGCCGGCACGGACAATATAGCGCTCATGGCGCAGCCGGTAGCGAATCAACTCGGCCACGGTGAGGATCCGCAGCCCATGCTGCTGGCAGAAGGGGATGAGGTCGGGAATGCGGGCCATCTCGCCGTCGTCGCGCATGATCTCGCAGATAACACCGGCGGGATAAAGGCCGGCCATCCGAGCCAGGTCCACTGACGCCTCAGTCTGCCCGGCGCGCACCAGCACGCCGCCCTTGCGGGCACGCAGCGGAAAGACATGGCCGGGGCGGGCCAGATCGCTGTAGGTGGTGCGCGGATCGATGGCGGTGCGAATCGTGTGCGACCGGTCCGCTGCGGAAATTCCCGTGGTCACGCCCTCCCGCGCTTCGATCGTCTCAGTAAACGCGGTGCCGAAGCGCGAAGAATTCTGCTGCGTCATGGGGAACAGCCGTAGATAATCGGCGCGCTCTTCGGTCAGGGTCAGACAGATCAGGCCGCGGCCATAGCGGGCCATAAAGTTGATGGCCTCAGGGGTAACGTGCTCGGCGGCCAGCGTGAGGTCTCCCTCGTTTTCGCGGTCTTCGTCGTCGACGACCACCACCATCCGGCCCGCGCGAATCTCGGCCAGCGCGCCGGGGACGTCGGTGAAGGGAGGCTCAATGGTGCGTGGGCTGTGCGGCATGGCTGCAACCCTATTTTCACCTAAGGGGGCATAAACAGCAAAAACGCCGCCCCTCCGGCGGCGTCTTTGTTCAACTGGCAAATAGAAAGAACCTTACAACGTCGATTCGATTTCGAAGCCCCATGCCTCGAGAAGCGCCTCAGGGATGTATTTGGAATTCTTGTTTCGACGAGCCCATTCCCTGAGACGAGTTGACCGGATATACTGGTCAGGCGGCAGCTTGAACTCCTTCACGATTTGTTCGAAGGAGGTCACAGTGGGCACAACTGGGCCGATGGGCTCAGGCTTGCCCCAATTTGGATTACCACGACGCTTTGCCATCGAATATGTTTCCTTAAAAAGGGTGAATTGAGCGTGCATCCTTGGACGTGGGCGGGGGGATCCTAAAAGTCCAAAGGAAATATTACTTTCCTATTTTAAGTTTGTTTTTATTGAAAATCAACACAAAAGCGCGCTCGATCTGCTTCCATGAGGCCCTGACCAAAACCGGGAAGCGTCATTTAACTTATTTATTTACTTATCTTTATCCGAACTCTTTCGATCGGACGGCTATATTGAGGCCTTAAAAATACACTTCCACCTGTGCAAAACCGGTCTGTTTTTGCGGGAACCGGCTTCCGATTGCTGCTTTTCGATACCCCATTTGACGGTGCTCTACGCTTTTGGTTTTGGCTCTTCCCGATGCATGCACGAAAAATTTTCCGGATACCTCAGGAAAAGAGAACCTGCCCGCGGCCGCGTGCGCGAGGCCGCCAGGGGGTAGCTCACGATTCCCTCGCGCACGATCGGTGATGGAAAAATTTGCCGATCAACTCGTCCCACCGTCGTAGACAGACGAGGGCATACCGGCGTAGAGTAACGCCGTCTTCACCGAGACAACAGATTGCGCTTCGAACCGAATAGATACGGTCGGAACCGGCAAAGCCGTAACGGGGATCGAGGCGCCAGTTGTGCTCGGATAGATGCCTGATCGGGGCGTCTGTCGGCGGGGTGACTGATCCGAGCGAAAGCAAGCGGCAAAGATCAGTTGGATTGGAGCAAACCATGATGACGAGACGGGAATGGATCAAGAGGGGCGCGCTGACAAGCTGCGGAGTCGCGCTGATGGGATCGCATCCTCTGCAAGTGATGGCTGAACCGAAAAAAGGGGGAAGCGCGGACGGCGGCATTCAGGGACCGGGATCGCTGAAGGCGCATGCGCAGCGGCGTGGGCTGCTGGCCGGGTCGGCCGTGGGGCTTGGTCCCTTGCGGAGCGAAGGCGCCTACAAAACGGCGCTGGCTCAGCAGTACGACCTGGTGGTGGGAGAGGTCTGCATGAAGTTCGGTCCGCTGCGGCCGACCCCCGATACGTTCATGTTTACCGATGCGGACGAACTGGTGGCCTTTGCCGAGCAGCACGGAATGAAGGTCCGCGGCCACAACTTTGTGTGGCATGAGGCGTTGCCGGGGTGGTTCGCAAGCACGGTAACCAAAGAGAACGCACGGAAGATCATGACCGAGCACATCCTGACCGTGGGCGGCCGGTACAAGGGAAAGATTCAGAGCTGGGACGTCGTCAATGAGGCGATCAACGTGTCCGATGGGCGGCCCGACGGGCTGCGCAAGAGTCCCTGGTTTGAGTTGATCGGACCGGAATATCTCGAACTGGCATACCATACAGCCCGGCAGGCTGATCCCTATGCCAAGCTGACCTACAACGAATACGGGATCGAGTACGACAATGAGGCCTCCGACAAGAAGCGCGCCGCGACGCTCGCGCTGCTGAAGCGGCTGAAGGCTGCCGGCGCGCCGGTGGACGCGCTGGGAATCCAGTCGCACATCCAGGCTGTCTCGTCGTCCACGTTTGGCAAGGGCCTGCGTGAGCTGATCGAGTCGGCGCACCAGATGGGGCTGGAGGTCTACGTGACGGAACTGGACGTGAATGACGACGGCATCCCGGAGGACGACGCGGCCGAGCGCGACCGCATCGTGGCGGGCGTGTACCGCGATTATCTGGACACGGTTCTGCAGCATCAGGCCGTGAAGGCCGTGCTGACGTGGGGCTTTACGGACAGGCATACATGGCTCAACGGAACCAAAAGCCACAGAAAGAAGCGCCCGGATCGACAGGTGCGTCCGCTGCCTTTCGATGCCGATTACAGGCCGACGCAGGCGTTTTTTGCGGAGCGCGATGCATTTGACGAGGCGCCGTCACGGCAGGCGGCGGGGTAAGGCTGAAAAAACGCGATGCGGCGGAGGACGCACCTATGAATCCGCCTTATTCCCGGCACCATGCGTTGAATGCGCCGGAGCGCACGGCGGCCGCGATGGCATGGATCTCCGGCGCCAGTGTGCGGTCCTGCTCCAGGCGCGGAACCACCGCGCGCACGGCGGCGCAGGCGCGGGTAATCTCGCGGCTGGGACGGAGCGGCCGGCGGAACTCGACGCCCTGCGCCGCGCACATCAGCTCGATGCCGATGATGCGCTCGATATTTTCGACGATCTGGCGGAGCTTGAGCGCCCCGGTCATGCCCATGGAAACGTGATCCTCTTTGCCCCCGCTGGTGGGGATGCTGCCGGTGGAAGAAGGATGCGCGAGCACCTGGCACTCGTTAATGAGGGCCGCAGCCACAATCTGCGCCATCATGAAACCAGAAGACAAGCCGGCATCGGTGGAGAGAAATGCCGGCAGGCCTTCGTTGATGTCGGGATTGAGCAGCCGGTCGATACGCCGCTCGGCGATACCGGCGAGATCGGTCATTGCGATGGCTGCGTAATCGAAGGCGTAAGATAGCGGTGCTCCATGAAAATTCCCGCCTGAGAGCACCGCTCCGCGGTCCGGCGTTTCGGACGATTGCTCTGCGAAGACAAGCGGATTATCTGTCGCCGAGCCGGACTCGACCTGCAGTACAGCGGTCACGTGATCCAGCGCATCCCGCACGGCTCCGTGCACCTGCGGCATGCAGCGCAGGCAATAGGCGTCCTGCACGCGTGAGTCGCGCTTGCGGTGCGCTTCGCGAATCTCCGAGTCTTCCATAAGCCGCATCAGATGCGCGGCGGCGGCGATCTGGCCGGCGTGTGGCCGGGCGGCGTGGATGCGCGAATCAAAGGCGGCGGGCGTACCCATCAGCGCCTCCAGCGACATGGCCCCGGCAAGATCGGCCAGCCTTGCCGCGCGGCGGGCGCGAGCCACCGCCAGCGCGCCTACAGCGGTCATGGCCTGCGTGCCGTTGAGCAGAGCAAGGCCCTCTTTGGCGGCCAAAGCCAGAGGCCGCAATCCCGCGCGCCGCAGCGCCTCGCCGCCAGGAAGGCGCTCGCCTTTGTAGAATGCCTCGCCTTCGCCGATGACGACCAGAGCCAGATGCGCCAGGGGAGCCAGATCGCCGCTAGCCCCTACCGAGCCCTTCTCGGGAATGACCGGATGCACATCAGCGTTGAGCAGCGCAACCAGCAACTCGACCAGAGCCGGGCGGCAGCCACTGTAGCCCTTGGCCAGCACATTGGCGCGCAGGAGCAGCATGGCTCGCGCTTCCGCTTCAGAGAGCGGCTGTCCCACGCCGCCGGCGTGGCTGCGCACGAGGTTGGTCTGCAAGCGCTCCAGGCTTTCGTGCGGCACGCGAACATCTGACAACCGGCCAAAGCCGGTGTTGACGCCATAGACGGTCTGATCGGCGGCAAGAATGCGCTCAATAGATGCGCGGCTCGCAACGACGCGGGTTAGCGCGGCGGGCGCGATCGCGACGTTCCGGCCGGCAAGCGAAACCGCTTCAATCTCGGCCAGCGCAAGAGGCTGGCCATCAAGCATCAGGGAATCCATGAGCCCGATAGTAGGCTCGAAGAGCGCCCGAATACAACCAGCCCGGTGGGTATCCGCTCACCGTTCGATCATCTCCCCCGGTGATAAGATGATTTTTTTGGGGAGACAAATGGCGGATGCATCTTGTGATATCGGCCTGATTGGCCTTGCTGTGATGGGACAGAACCTCGTCCTCAACATGAATGACCACGGATTCAAAGTGGCCGTCTTTAACCGCACTGTTTCAAAGGTCGACGACTTCCTCGCCAACGAGGCGAAGGGGACGCAAGTGGTCGGCGCGCACTCGATTGAGGAGCTGACCAGCCTGCTCAAGCGGCCGCGCCGCGTGATGCTGATGGTGAAGGCGGGCGATACCGTCGACCAGATGATTGATCACGTTGCGCCGCACCTTGAGGCGGGCGACATTATTATCGACGGCGGCAACTCGCTCTTTACCGACTCCAACCGCCGCACCAGGGCGCTAGCCGAGAAAGGCATTCTGTTTATCGGCACAGGCGTTTCGGGTGGTGAGGAAGGCGCGCGCCGCGGTCCGTCAATCATGCCCGGCGGCAATCCTGCCGCGTGGCCGCACGTGAAGCCGGTCTTCCAGGCGATCGCTGCCAAGGTGGAAGATGGAACGCCGTGCTGTGACTGGGTGGGCGAGGACGGCGCCGGCCACTACGTCAAGATGGTGCACAACGGCATTGAGTACGGCGACATGCAGTTGATCTGCGAAGCCTACGACCTGCTGCAGCGCGGGCTGGGCCTGACTCCCGATGAGTTGCACGAGGTCTTTGCCGACTGGAACAAGGGCGAACTGGACAGCTACCTGATCGAGATCTCCAGCCACATCTTCGCCAAGAAAGACGAAGATGGCGCGCCGCTTGTGGACAAAATTCTGGACACGGCGGGACAGAAGGGTACGGGCAAGTGGACCGTCATCAGCTCGCTCGACCTGGGTCAGCCAGTAACGCTGATCGGCGAGTCGGTCTTTGCGCGCTGCCTTTCGGCGCTCAAGGAAGAGCGGGTCGAGGCCGCCAAGATTCTGCGTGGACCGGCGGCGAAGACGAAGGTAAGCGACCGCGCCCGGTTCATTGAGGACGTGCGCAGGGCGCTCTACTGCTCCAAGATCATTTCCTATGCGCAGGGCTACATGCTGCTGCGCGCCGCGGCCAAGGAGAATAACTGGAACCTGAATATGGGCGGCATCGCGCTGATGTGGCGCGGCGGCTGCATCATCCGCAGCCAGTTCCTGGGCAAGATCAAGGCGGCTTTCGACAAGAACAAGGGGCTGGATAATCTGCTGCTCGACAAGTTCTTCTCGCGCGCGGTCAACAAGTACCAGTCATCGTGGCGGAAGGCGGTTTCGCATGCCGTTAAGATGGGCGTGCCCACGCCGGCCTTCTCTACCGCACTGGCCTTCTTTGACGGCTACCGCGCGGGGCGGCTGCCGGCCAACCTGCTGCAGGCGCAGCGCGACTACTTTGGCGCGCATACATACGAGCGCGTGGACCAGCCCCGCGGCCAGTTCTTCCATACCAATTGGACGGGGCATGGCGGAAGGGTCTCTTCGACCACGTATAACGTGTGACTGCCAGCTTTCAGTTTGTTCGTAGTGAGATAGAAATTGCGCCCCTCCAGGTTTCGGAACCGCAACCTGAAGGGGCGCATGTCTTGTTCCCTGTTTCCTGATCCCTGCTTTACCGCAGGGTTTCCAGCGGAGCCGGATCCATGTCGGCATAATCCAGGTTCTCGCCGCCCATGCCCCAGGCGAAGCTGTAAGCGCGCGTGCCCACGCCGGAGTGGATGGACCACCCGGGAGAGACAACCACGTCCTTGTCGGCCATCACAATGTGGCGCGTCTCGTTCGGCGGCCCCATGAAGTGCATGACGCGCGCGTCCGCCTTCAGGTTGAAGTACATGTACACCTCGGAACGGCGCATGTGCGTGTGTGGCGGCATGGTGTTCCAGTTGCTGCCTTCATGCAGATGCGTTACGCCCATTACCAACTGGCAGCTCTTTGCTCCGCCCAGATGGATGTACTTCAGGATGGTGCGTTGGTTGCAGGTCTCGGGGCTTCCGATCGTGGTCGGATTGGCTTCTTCCTTGCGGACGAGCGCAACCGGATGCGAAGTGTGGGCCGGATAACTCAGCAGATAAAAGATTGCCGGCGCCTTCTTGTCTTTGGACTCAAAGGTGACTTCGGCATTACCGCGGCCAATGTAAAGCACATCGAGATTCTCAAGCTCGTAGCTCTTGCCCTCGACGCGGATCACGCCGCTGCCGCCGATATTCAGAGCGCCCAACTCGCGCCGCTCGGTAAAGTACGACGCCCGCAGTTCCGGGTATGTGGGCAGCGCGATGGCCGCATCCGCCGGCGCTGCGATTCCGACGATCGTGCGGTCCAGATCCACGTAGTTCACATGAAGCTTGCCGGGCTCATAAAGATTCGTGATCAAGAAATTTTCACGAATCTCCTCAGTCGTCATGCGCGAATAGCGCACGGGGTCAGCCATCAAAACTGTCTTCATCGTTTCTCCCATCCTTTCCTTCAGCTGGTGGCGGAGCCGCCCGTGCCAGCTCAATCCCGTTTCAGACCCACTGCCAGAAGCAAGTCCATTCTAATGCTTTGCGAATCCTGCGCGTCTCACGGGTCGCGTACCGCGTGCCAGCCCGGAAAGGAGGTGGACAGCCGGCACGCGAGAACGATTTGACTTGAGGCCGCGTCTCTGACGGCATGCACTTGCATCCCGGCGTCGCGGCTTCCCAGGATTGATACATGTCTAAACCGTCAGAGAACTAGTGCATCACACCCGCAGCTTTGGCCGCTGATGCCGGCTTTGCCTCATGCGGAACCTGCTCCAGAATCCAGCGCACGAACTCCTCGCCGGCAGCGTAGTTTTGATACTCGGCGGGCAGTTTGCGCCCGTCTGTGTACTCGTTATAGAGCCACGGATCGACGAAAGCAAAGACGGTCCCCTTGCCGTATTTCGCCTCGGCCATCAGGATGTCGCTGCCGTCCTTGAGCAGCGGCGTGGCTGGAGGCTTAAGCGAGATGGTACACACATCCTTCACGTAGATCGTATACGGATGATGAAAGATGGGGCCGTTGCCAGCAAGATCGATTTTGCCCATCGCCCAGTTGGTCCCGATCACGTGTTTGCGCAGCATGCTGTTGAAGTGCATGCCATACTTCTCGGCAACCACGTTGAAGTGGTCCAGGTCGGCAAAGGAAGTATCGTTTTCGAGAATGACCAGCACGCCGCCACCCTTCACCCATGCGGCGATCTGCGTGGCGTCTTGCGCGTTCGCATAGTGCGGGTGCGGATTCTTATCCACGTTGTCAGGCGATGCGATGATGAAGACCTGCGCCTTGCTCAGCCCTGCCACGGTGGGTGCGGCGTAGAGTGTCGTTGTCTTCGCGCCGAAGTTGTGGAAGATGTGGCCGAAGAGCGAGAAGCCGGCGGGGCTCCAGTCGTCCCATTTGTAGTGGAAGTAGATTTCGCGGCCGGTGGGGTCGGTGCGCTTCTGGCTGTTGAACCAGGCATCGACCATCACTGTTTTGCCGCGGCCCAGCCTGGCGTTCTGGACATTCTCAATTTCAGTGCTGGCAAGGATGAACGCTCCCACGCCCATCGGGCTATCCGCGATGGTCTTTTGGCTGGCGTAGAAACCATAGCTGCCGTCGTGATAGGGAGTCCCGCCCAGGTCCGTCGGCTCGACAGTGCCTTTCAGGGTGAAGGAGCCATCAGGACCGGTGGTGACAAAGTGACTGAGAATGCCCCGGTAGCCGCGCTCCGCAACAGCATCGTAGCGCTCGGGAAGATAGCCCAGACGCACGCCCTTGGCCAGCGCATAAACGAACATGCAGGAGGCGGACGCTTCAGGATAGTTCCCCTTCGCCCCGGCTTTGTCCAGGACTTCATACCAGAGCCCATTGGCGGCATTCTGATACCGCGCCACGGCAGCCGCATCCCGGGCGAGGATGGCAATGAGTTGCTTCCGGCCCGGATCGTTTTCAGGATAATTGGGCAGCGTATCGACGAGCGCCATCATGTACCAGCCCATGCCCCGGCCCCATGCCTGCGAGGACGCGCCGGTCGATTTCTCGGCCCAGCGCTCCTGCTTTGACTCGTCCCAGGCCTGGTGGAGCAGACCGGTTTTGGCGTCGCGTGTGTGCTGCTGCAACAGCACAAACTGTTTGGTGATATCGGCGAAGGCCTCGGGATGGTGATAGGTCAGGGCGTAATCGGCGTAAAACGGCAGCGCCTCGTAGGTCTCATCCAGCGTCATCTGATTGGGCGTGTTCTGCGCCGCCCAGAAGCCTCCGGAAGGAGTGCGCTGCTGATGCGAGAGCTGATCATAGAGGACGGTGGCCGCCTTGAAGTACTTCCGGTGCGTGGTCACGCCATAGAGAAGCATGAGTTGCCGGCCAAGTTGCATGTCAACGAGCCGGTTCTCGCCGGGCTTCAGGGCAGGCAGGGAGCCATCGGCGGCTACCAGGGGATCGACCGACTTCATGATGTACTCCAAATAGCGGCGATCGACGGTGTTCAACCACACGGCGTCGATGCCGTCGAGCAGTGTGCCCTGCTCATGCGTCCAGGCCAGCGGCGCGCCGGCGGGCGTAACGCGTCCGTCTGCCCAGCGTTCCAGCGCGGCATTGGCGGCA
>JAJZAL010000187.1 GCA_021799405.1 Acidobacteriota bacterium | reverse complement strand
TTCAGCGCTTCGTAGTCGCTGACCAACTCACCGTTACGGTGCAATTCGCAGTGCAGCATGGAGCGTTCTTCGATGCCGCAACAGGCTTTCGACCATCCTTCCAGGTGGCTGTAGAGCTGATCGAGGCGAACCTCGGTGAGAAAACCCAGAGAGCCGAGGTTCACGCTGAGTATGGGGACGCCTGTTTTGGCAAAGACACGTGCCGCGGCCAGGAGCGTGCCATCCCCGCCGAGGACGATCACAAGCTCGGGATTTTCGTTGGGCAGCTCGTGCCGCGGAACGATGCAGGCATCCTGAGTGTAGCTGCATCCAATGTGATCCAGGATGGGGTCGTAGCCGTGGGCGCGCAGCCATAACAGCAGCTCCGGCAGGATCTGGTGGAGCTCCTCTTTCTGCGGTTTCGCAATAATGGCAACGCGGCGCATATGCTTCAGTTTAGCTGTTCTAAGTCTGCTTCCAGCGGGCATGGAGCAGGAATTCGCGATTCCCTTCCGCACCGGTAATTGGTGAGTCAATGACGTCTACGCCATCACCCCCGGTAGCCCGAACGCATTGGGCGACTCGCTCGACCGCGAAACGGTGCGCCTCCGGGTCGCGCACAATGCCGCCTTTGCCGACGCGTTCGCGGCCCACTTCGAACTGCGGCTTGACGAGGATGATGCCTTCGAGGGCGGCCTCCGCGGGCGCACCATGGAGGGCCGCAGCGATGATGGGCGGCAAGATGAGCGTCGCGGAGATGAAGGAAACATCCATGGCGAAGAACTGGATGCCGGCGGGCAGATCGCCGGGCGCAAGATTCCGGGCGTTGGTCCGCTCCATGAGACTGACACGTTCGTCTCGACGGAGGCGCTCGGCGATCTGTCCGTAGCCAGTGTCGACTGCAAGCACACGGGCCGCGCCGTGCTGCAGCATGCAGTCGGTGAAACCGCCGGTTGAGGCGCCGACATCCAGGCAGGACTTCCCCGTGAGGTCAATCTGCCAATGTTTGAGCGCCCCTTCGAGCTTCAGTCCGCCGCGGCTCACGTAGCGCAGATCGTCGCCCAGCAAGCGCAGCACGGCAGCTTCGTCTACGGCGTGCCCGGGCTTGGTGACCTTCTGCTCATTGACCAGCACGCGTCCGGCAAGGATGAGAGCCTGAGCGCGCTCGCGCGAGGGGGCCAGGCCGCGGTCAGAGATCAGTTTGTCGAGGCGCACCTTCATGTCGTAGTGTTTTTATCCTAAAGGGATTGCATCAAAGACAGAGGCTGAATGAATTTGTCTTCCGGTTAGAAAGGCAGCCGGGGCGCAAAATATGTCCATCTAATAAGATTGGCACTGTGCTATGAGCAAAAAGAAACCGATCACTCTCGCTATCGATATTGGCGGCACCGGCGTGAAAATGATGCTGCTCGACGACAACGGCAAGCCTATCAGCGAGCGATTGCGCCTGCCTACGCCACAGCCCCCGACGCCGGACAACGTGATGCAGGCGCTCGACGAGCTCCGCAAGCAGGTAACGGGATTTGACCGCGTGAGCATCGGATTCCCGGGTGTCATCAAACAGGGGATAACGCATACGGCAGCGAATCTTGATCCGGGGTGGATCGGCTTCCCTTTTGCCAGTGCGATTCGCAAGCGTTGGCGCCGCCCTGTCCGCATTGCCAATGACGCCGCGGTGCAAGGTTTTGCAGCCATCCGGGGACGCGGCGTGGAAATGGTGCTGACGCTGGGCACGGGACTGGGCTCTGCCATCTACACAAACGGCCACCTCTGCCCGGGGCTTGAGCTCGGACATCACCCATGGCGAAAGGGCCTTACATACGAAGATTACCTGGGCCGGGATGGTTATGAGAGATATGGGAAGAAGAAATGGAACAAGTATCTGGCCAAAGCCATTGAACAAACCGCGCTCACTTTTAACTGGGACCACCTGTACATAGGCGGAGGTAACGCCAAACATATCACGCTCGATCCAGACCCAAAGATTACCCTGGTGAGCAATGCGGACGGGCTGCTGGGCGGAGCGGCATTATGGAACGATAACGAGATATAGGCAAGATATAAAACAAGGAACCTGCCGGCCATTTCTCGCGTATCTTGGAGAGAATACTTTCGCCGGAGAGCCGTACTTGTATTTCTGGATTTCCCGCTGGATTTTTCTCCTCTGGTATGCGTTGTTCGTCGCCTGGGTGATCGCAGCCATGACGTCGAAGCGGTCGGTTCAGCACCAGAGTTCCGAATCGCGGCTGCTACAGATTGCCGTCCAGGTGGTTGCGTATTGGCTCCTGCTCGGATCCCCATTCTGGTTACGCGGTACGGTGATGACGGACGATCTGCTCCCGGCGACCAGCGCGGTTGCGCTTTTCGGCCTCAGCCTGACGACTGCGGGGATGTTGTTCTGCGTATGGGCGCGCATCACGATTGGCCGCAACTGGAGCGGTGCGGTCACCATCAAGCAGGATCACCAGCTTATTCGCACGGGCCCCTATCGGCTTGTGCGCCACCCCATCTACACAGGGCTCATGACTGCTGCATTGGGCACGGCGATTGTGTTTCTGCGCGCGGAGTGCTTTGCCGGAGTCGCCCTGATGACGCTGGGCTTCTCGTACAAGCTGCGGATAGAGGAACAGTTCATGCTGCAGCAGTTTGGCGAGGAATACGCGCGCTACCGTGAGCAGGTGCGCGCGCTGATCCCCTTCGTTTTGTAAGCTACTTTGCCGCCGCACGCTCCGCGTGCAACATTTGCAGCGGATAGACAGAGATCTGCTTGCGGTGCATGGCCGCAATGCCCTCCGCCGCAGCGCGTGCAGCCGCGATAGTGGTGATGGTTGGAATCCGTTGCGACACGGCTGCGCGCCGGATCGCCTTTTCGTCGAAGAAAGTATCCTGCCCGCGCGGGGTATTCACAATGAGGTGGATACGCTCGCCCTTGATGAGATCGACGATGTTCGGACGGCCTTCCTTCACCTTGTAGACCTGCTCGACAATCATGCCCGCGGCCTGCAAGACCCGGGCCGTGCCCTCGGTCGCGACGATCTGGAAGCCGAGATCGACATATTGCTTCGCCAAAGGCACAATTGCCGCCTTGTCGTGGTCGTTGACGCTGAAAAAGACCGTGCCGGAGGTGGGCAGGATGAGCCCGGCGGAAAGCTGGGCCTTGGCAAAGGCTTCGCCAAAGTTGTCTGCCACGCCCATGACTTCGCCGGTCGACTTCATCTCGGGTCCAAGAACCGTGTCGACGCCGGGGAATTTGTTCCATGGGAAAACAGGCGATTTGACGTAATAGTGCGAACCCGTGCTGAGATCGCTCCCGGTAGCGATGTTTTCGGGCAGGAACTCGCGGAGCTTGCGGCCCGTCATCAGGCGGGACGCGATTTTGGCGAGCGGTACGCCCGTTGCCTTGGAAACGTAAGGCACCGTGCGCGAAGCGCGAGGGTTGACTTCGATGACGAAGACCTTGTCGCGCTGGATCGCGAACTGGAGATTCACGAGGCCAACCACCTTGAGGGCCAGAGCAAGCCTGCGCGTGTACGCGCGGATGGTGTCGAGCACCTTCGGTGAGAGATCGACGGCGGGCAGTACACAGGAAGAGTCTCCGGAGTGGATGCCTGCTTCCTCAATGTGCTGCATGATGCCGGCGATGACCACGTCGCTGCCGTCGCAAAGCGCATCCACATCCACTTCGACCGCGTCTTCGAGAAAGTGGTCGATGAGGATGGGCCGCTCCTGCGAGTATTCCACGGCTTCCTTCATATAGTGGGATACAGCCGCTGCGTCATATGCGATGACCATGGCGCGTCCACCGAGCACGTAGGACGGGCGCACGAGGACGGGATAGCCGATGCGCTCGGCACTGGCGAGAGCTTCGTCCACGCTGGTGGCTGTGGCGCCCTGCGGCTGCGGAATTTGCAACTCTTCAAGCAGCTTGCCGAAACTCTTGCGATCTTCGGCGAGATCGATGGACTCAGGCGAGGTACCGATGATGTTGACGCCTGCGTGCTTGAGGCGCAGCGCGAGATTCAATGGAGTCTGTCCGCCGAACTGGACAATCATGCCGGCTTCCGCGCCGCCGGAGGTTTCGTGCTCGTAGACGGAGAGCACATCTTCAAGCGTGAGCGGCTCGAAGTAGAGACGGTCGCTGGTATCGTAGTCGGTGGAAACCGTCTCGGGGTTGCAGTTGACCATGATGGTTTCGTAGCCATCGTCCTTGAGAGCGAAGGCCGCGTGGCAACAGCAGTAATCGAATTCGATTCCCTGCCCGATCCGGTTGGGTCCGCTGCCGAGAATGATGATCTTGCGCTTTGCGGTCGGAGGCGCTTCGTCTTCTTCCTCGTAGCTCGAGTAGAAGTAGGGCGTAGCGCTTTCGAACTCGGCGGCGCAGGTATCCACCAGCTTGAATACCGGAGCGAGCTTGTTACGACGGCGCAGCTTGCGGACTTCTGCTATTCCATCGTTGCTGTTCATGCCCCAGATTTCCGCCAGGCGCTCATCGGAAATGCCCATGCGCTTGGCTTTTCGCAACTCTTCCGGCGACACTTTGGCGGGTGCAGTGTCTGCGAGCCGCGCAATCTCGTCAGTGACTTCCTTGATCTGGTAGAGGAACCAGGGATCGATGGAGGTCATCCGCGCCACTTCGCGGACAGACAGGCCCTGGCGGAAGGCAAAGCGAATGTAGCTCATGCGCTCCGGCTGCGGGGTTACAAGCCGCTGCGTGAGTCGGCGCGGCTCGAGGACTTCTGCGCCGACGCGTTTACCGGTTTCCAGCGAGCGCAACGCCTTCATCAACGATTCCTTGAAGGTGCGGCCGATGGCCATGACTTCGCCGACGGATTTCATCTGCGGGCCGAGGTTTTCGTCGGAACCGGGGAATTTTTCAAACTGCCACTTGGGAATTTTGGTGACGACGTAATCGATAGTAGGCTCGAAGCAGGCCGGGGTTTTCTTCGTGATGTCGTTGGGGATTTCGTCGAGCGTATAACCGACGGCGAGCTTGGCCGCGATTTTTGCAATCGGGAAGCCGGTAGCCTTGGAGGCCAGCGCCGAGGATCGGGAGACGCGCGGGTTCATCTCAATGACAACCATTCGGCCGTTCTGCGGATTGACAGCGAACTGCACATTGGAGCCGCCGGTTTCGACGCCAATTTCGCGCATGACGCGGATGGCTGCGTCACGCATCGCCTGATACTCACGGTCGGTGAGCGTCTGCGCGGGTGCGACGGTGATGGAATCGCCGGTATGGACGCCCATCGGGTCGACGTTTTCGATCGAACAGATAATGATGACGTTGTCGGCGAGGTCGCGCATGACCTCGAGCTCGAATTCCTTCCAGCCGAGCACCGATTCTTCGATGAGGCACTCGTGCACGGGCGAGAGATCGAGGCCGCGCGCGAGGATTTCCATGATTTCTTCGCGGTTGTAGGCGAGGCCGCCACCCGAGCCGCCAAGGGTAAACGATGGGCGAATGATGACCGGGAAACCGATCTTCGAGGCAAAATCGAGGCCATCGCGCAGGTTGTTGACCAGTGCGGAGCGCGGCACATCGAGGCCAATGCGCGTCATCGCGTCCTTGAAGAGCAGACGGTCTTCGGCCTTCTTGATGGCGTCGAGCTTGGCGCCGATGAGCTCGATGCCGTACTTGTCCAGGATGCCGGCATCGGAGAGTTCGACGGCGAGGTTGAGCGCTGTCTGGCCGCCAACGGTCGGCAGCACGGCGAACTTACCGTCCCTTCCGTCACCATGAACGCTCTGGGCGAGCATTTCGGTCTCGATGCGGAGAATCTCATCGAGATATTTCACGGTAAGAGGCTCGATGTAAGTGCGGTCGGCCAACTCGGGGTCGGTCATGATGGTGGCCGGGTTGGAGTTCACCAGCACCACCTCGTAGCCCTCGGCCTTGAGCGCCTTGCAAGCCTGCGTGCCTGAGTAATCAAACTCGGCAGACTGGCCGATGACGATCGGGCCGGAGCCAATCACGAGAATTTTGCGAATGTCATTCCTGCGTGGCATCTACTTCTTCCACTCCTCCATCATCTTGCGGAAGTCCCGGAACAGGTAATTCGAGTCGTGCGGGCCGGGGCTGGCTTCCGGATGGTACTGCACGCTGAACAACGGCAGGCTGCGGTGGCGCAAGCCTTCCAGCGTGTTGTCGTTGAGGTCGATGTGCGTCAGGTCAACTTCACCCGGGTTCAGCGAGTCGGGATCGACGGCGAAGTTGTGGTTGTGGCAGGTGATCTCCACCTTGCCTGTCTCCATGGCCTTGACCGGATGGTTCCCGCCATGGTGCCCGAAGCGGAGTTTGTAAGTTTTGCCGCCGAGGGCGAGGCCGATGAGCTGATGGCCGAGGCAGATGCCAAAGATCGGCCTGCGGCCGGCAAGCTGGCGGATGTTTTCCTGCGCGTAGGTGACCGGTTCGGGATCGCCCGGGCCGTTCGACAGAAAGATGCCGTCAGGGTTGAGCGTGAGCACATCCTCGGCGGAGGTCTGCGCAGGAACCACAGTGACGCGGCAGCCTTCGCGAGCGAGCATGCGCAGGATGTTCTTCTTCATGCCGAAGTCATAAGCCACGACGTGCAGATGGGGTTTCGGCATCGCAATGGCCACATCTTCGGTTTGCAGCGGGTCGGTGGAGTCCTCTTCCCACTCGTAGCGGGTCTTGGTGGTGACGACGCTGGCCAGATCGGTACCTTCCATCTTGCGCAACGAGCGAGCCTTGGCGACAAGCACATCGGGATCGGCTTCTATCGAAGAAAGCACCCCGCGCATGACCCCATGCGTGCGAAGATGCCGCACCAGGGCGCGCGTGTCGATTTCAGAAATCACCGGGACGTTGAAGCGCTCCAGGTACTCGTCGGCTACCTGCTGGGAACGCCAGTTGGAACTTATAGGGGAAAATTCGCGGGTGACCAGCCCCTCGATATAGGGCCGGTTGGCTTCATTGTCGGCGTGATTGGTGCCATAATTGCCGATCTGCGGATTGGTAAGAACGACAATCTGGCCGGCGTAGGAGGGATCGGTGAAAATTTCCTGATACCCGGTCAATGAGGTGTTGAAAACAACTTCGCCGTAGCACTCGCCGTGCGCGCCATGGCCCTCACCGCGGAAGATGCGCCCGTCTTCGAGCGCAAGGATCGCCTGCATCGGTTCTCCGAGGAGTGGATTCAATAGATTCTAGCAGTCCGCGGCGCTGATTTCAGCCCGGCAACGAGGAAAACTTTCACTTCGTCACCAGGCTGCCGGGTTTTCCGTGCCCGGTGCTACGACTTCGAATGCTGCGGCATGCCACCCGGCGCCGGTTTCTCCGGCTGGGGCACGCGCTCTTTCTGCTGCTTCTTTAATTGCTGCTTCTGAGCCGGCAAATTCACCTCCGGCATCGTACTGGCTGGCTCGATGCCGGGGATGATCGGCGGCGTGGAGATTTGCCCCGTAGCGGCGTCCACGATCGAAATGCCATAGCGGTCGAGTGTAATACCCAGCAGCTCACTCAGCGCGGCGCGGTCCGTGGCGTATTTTGCTGTATCGGAGATCAGAGTGGCTTCCGCCGCGGCCAGGTTGCGTTCCTGCTGCAACACGTCGGCCGTGGTGGCCGCGCCCAGATGCAGCTTCTTGATTTCGGCATCGAGGCTTTGCTGATTGTAGTTGCGATTCGCGATAGCGGCCCGCACGGCGGCGCGGTCGTTGGTGAGCGCGTACTGGCCGTTGATGACCTGCATGCGGGTTTGCACGTAAAGCTGCTGGAGGCGCATCTGCTCCTGCTCGTACTCAAGGCGGGAGCGGGACTCCAAGGCCTGGGCCGTGCGGTTGCGAATCGGAATCGTGATATTCACTCCGGCGCCTTTATTAGGTCCGGTGCTGTTGAACAGGTTTGTAAACACCGTGCTATAGCCGGTGCTGGGAAGCTGGTTGCAGATGTTTTTGCCGAAGAATCCGGTGTTGCAGTAGGGGCTGACGGCGCCGCCGATGCCTTGCGCTCCATAAAAGGCATACAACTGGACTGTGGGCAGCAAACCGTTCCTGTCGGCCTTGAGAGTAATTCTGTCATTCTTGAGAGCCAGGGTCGCCTGCTCGATGGATGGGCTATCCTGATCGGCTTCGCGAACGAGCTGATTGATGGATTTCAACTCCTCGGGTGTTTCCGCAAGGTTGACGCGGTCCGTGGGAATTACGGGGGCGTTGGCCACCACGGCATTGTCAAGGTTGCGGGAGATGGCCTGCTTCATGAGCATCTGCTGGTACTCGAGCGTGCTTTGCGCGGTGATCAGAGCCTGCTCGTCGGCAGCATGCTGGCTTTTGACGTTGACGAGATCAAGCGGAGCAATGGCGCCCACCTGAAGCTGCTTTTCGTCATCCTTGACGAGATTGGCGGACTGCTGAGCCGCGCGCTGCTTGGCAGCAACATCTTCGTAAGCACTGACCAGTCCCCAGTAGATATTCTCTACCTGGTTGATGGTGTAGAGCAGTTGGGCGCGGAAGGCTGAGTCCGCGATGCGGCGGTCATTTTTGGCCTGTACGATGAAGCGGCCGTTGATGCCCGGGCCAAAGCCCTGCAGCAGGTTCTGGGTGATTTGGGCATTAAAGGTGGAAAGCAGCGTCGGGCTGTAGGTATCGAAGGGATTGTTCGTCGTGATGCGACTGTTGTCAAAAGTGACCTGCAACCCTGTGCCGCTCACGAAGCCCTGATTATAGGTGAAGTTGTATTGGTCCGTATTCGTGTTGATAGCCGGCAATCCGCCGCTGAAGAGGATATTCTGCTGCGGCTGCTTGACGCGGTTGAGTTGAACCTGAGCCTGGAGCGTGGGATCGAGATTTTCAGGCGTGGGTCCGCTGCCATTCGCCGTCAGCGCGAGTCCTTCCGCACCGGCGCCTGCTCCGCCAGCTCCGGAAGTTGTACCGCCCGGACCACCGCCGACCGAATTCACCGAAGCAGTCGACCCGCCGAGGGTTCCGGTCACCAGGCCGGAGTTCACACCAAACAGATTTGAACCGGCGCGTGCCCGGAGGATATCGGTATCCGCAATGTTGAGGTTCACGCGCTGGATGGCGATGTCATAGTTGTTTTCCAGTGCCAGCAGAATTGCATCGCTCAGGCTGAGGTAGATCTTGCCGCCGCGCAACAGCTGACCGAGGGTAAGGGCGTTCAGATAGTTCTGGCCAGGCGCGACATTAATCGGCAGGTAAGGCCCGATGAGATTCGGGAAATAGCCGCGTGCGCGCGAAAAATTCTGCTTGGAAGGACGCAAATACAGTGGTTCCGTAAAGTGCGGCTGCGGGGCGGAGGGCATATCTCCCTGCGCCGTTGCCGAGGTCTGCTGACCCATGCCGTAGCCCAGTGCATAGCTCGGGGCCGTTCCGGCCATCAGGCAGGCAATTGCCGCCCACGCCTTCAGCCGCTGCAAACCTAGCGCACTCCGCTGCTTCTGCTCTGATGTAAGGTCAGTCAACCAGCTCATTCGCCCCTCTTTCTGTCCCTGCATCCTCCGCCGCCTGACGGGGAGCGTTTCGTTGCTATACGTTTGATCTTCGCGCCCGGTTCCCAGGTTCCGCAAGTTACATTCATTTCAGTGGAAAACAGAGACTTTGCCCGCGCAATTTGCAGTGAAGCCCCTGGTGGGCTGCACAACTGGCGAAGCCTGAGTATACCTTGGAGAAACGGCATATTCGGTGAGTTACCGCACAGAAAGAGTGGAGGATATCACCCGAAGTGTAACTATGGGAGCAAACTGGAAAATCACGCTCGCCTACGACGGTACGGACTTTCGCGGCTGGCAGGTGCAGCCGGATTTGCCGACCGTCCAGGGTCTGCTTGCCGATGCCATTGAGCGCATCACCGGCGAGCGCGTGCTGCCCCAGGGCAGCGGCCGGACCGACGCCGGGGTGCATGCGCTTGCGCAAGTGGCCAGCTTTCCTCTTGCCGCACCGATTCCGCCAGAAAACCTGCGTCGCGCCCTCAATCGGACGCTGCCGGCGGCGATTCGGATTCTTGAGGCCGAAAGCGTCGCTCCCGATTTTCACGCCCGGCACAACGCGCAGAGCAAATGGTACGAATACCGCATTTACCGTGGCGAATTGTGCCCACCGTGGATCGCGCGCTACGTCTACGCGCTGAACTGGCCGCTCGAGATCGACGCGCTGCATGAATCTGCGGAGGT
>JAJZAL010000186.1 GCA_021799405.1 Acidobacteriota bacterium | reverse complement strand
CAGCGGCATTTACAAGACCACCGACGGCGGCGCGCACTGGACCAACATCAGCCGCAATCCCGGCCTGCCCACGGGCGTGCTGGGGCGCATGGGTGTCACCATCGCGGCCAGCAATCCGAAGATTGTCTATGCCATCATCCAGGCAAAGCATGGAGGCGTCTTCCGGTCCGATGATGCCGGTGCGACGTGGAAGCGCGTCAACAACAAGATGTCTCTTCGCCAGCGCGCCTTCTATTACATGACCATTTATGCCGACCCCAAGGATCCCAACACGGTATATGTGCCCAATGTGGACGATCTCTGGGTTTCGCATAACGCCGGCAAGTACTTCACTAAGCTCCACGCGCCGCATGGCGACCATCACGTGGTCTGGATCAATCCGGACGATACCAACATTCTGCTCGAAGGCAACGATGGCGGCGTGACTGTCTCCATTGATGGCGGCAAGACCTGGAGTTCGGAAGACAATCAACCCACCGGCCAGTTCTACCACGTCAATCTCGACAACCAGTTCCCGTTCCACATTTACGGCGCCCAGCAGGACGAAGGCTCCACCGAAGGGCCCAGCGCCAGCCGCGACGGCTTTATTTCGCTGGGCGCCTGGCACAACGTTGCCTACGGTGAAAGCACCTTTGTTGTGCCGCAGCCGGGTCGGCCAAATATTACTTTTGGCAGTGGCTATTACAGTATTTTCTTAAAGTACAACTTGAAGACTGCGCAGTTTGAAAGCGTCAGCCCCTGGCCGTTGTACAAGAGCGGTGCATCCTCGGCCGAACTCAAATACCGCTTCGGATGGACGCACCCCATTCTCTTCTCGCCCTCGAATCCGAAAGAGCTTCTCATTGGCTCCCAGTACGTCATGAAGAGCGACGACTACGGTGCCACCTGGGCCCGCATTTCTCCCGATCTCACTCGCAATCAGGCCGACAAGCAAGGTCCGACCGGCGGCCCCATTGACATTGACGCGACGGGAGCCGAAATCTATCCCACAGTTTTTTCGTTGGCAGCCTCGCCTCTGGATAAAAATGTGCTCTGGGCTGGCTCCGACGATGGTCTGGTCCATGTCACCGCCGACGGCGGCAAGACCTGGCAGTTGGTCACGCCCCCGGGCCTTGGCGACTGCGAAATCAGCTCGATCGAGCCGTCCTACGCCGATAAGAATACTGCCTATCTCACGGCATGGCGGTATATGTGGGACGACTTCCGCCCCTTCGTCTACAAGACCACCGACCTCGGCAAGCACTGGACCAAAATCACCAGCGGTTTGCCCGACAACGAGTTTGCCTTCGTCATCCGGCAGGATCCCAACGACCCGCGACTGCTGTTCCTTGGCACCTACAGCACCGTTTATGTCAGTTTCGACGGCGGCAACCAATGGCAGCCGCTTACCCTGAATCTGCCCACGGCCGAGGTGCGCGATATCGCCATCAACACTCGCCAGGGAGATGTCGTCGCCGCCACCCATGGCCGGGCCTTCTGGGTGCTCGACAACCTCAAGCTGCTCGAGCAGTTCACCTCCGATCCTGACGTTACCGCGGATAGCAGCTATCTTTTTGCCCCTGAACAGGCGTGGCTCACGCATGAGTACGGGGTCGTCAGCCATGCCGACGGCGCCCCGGTTAACTCCGGCAAGAATGCTCCATTCGGCGCCACAGTCTTCTTCCACATCCCGGCAAACTACAACGGAAAAACTCCTGTCTCGCTTGAATTCCTCGATTCGCAGGGCAAAGTCGTGCACAGTTTCCCCTTGCATCTCGCAACGGCCAAAGAAAAGGCCGAGAAGAGCGGCAAGCTCAAGCCGAATCCTGACACCCAGCAGAACTGGCCATCTTCAGAGACCCGAATCAAGAAAGCGAAGGCTCTGCTCACAGCCATTGAACCCGGGATGAACGTCTTCCAGTGGGACCTGCGCTACCCGCATGCCGTGGAGGTTACGGGCTACCACACGCCCGACGCCGCCGGAGGCATTGACAATTCCGTTGCCGGGCCTCACGTCACGCCCGGTACTTATAGCGTTGTTTTGGACTACGGCGGCCACAAGATTCGGCAAAGTCTTGTCGTTTCGCTCGACCCGCGCATTCACGCCACGCCTCAGGATCTGGATGCCCAGTTCGCGCTGGCGATGAAGATCCGTCACGACCTCAACCTGCTCGACACGACTCTGAACCAGGCCATCGCCGAGCGCGATCGGCTGCAGGAAATCGTGGCCAGCCATAAACCGGCGAATGCCAGCGCTGCCGCTGCGCTCGACGCCCTGAATAAGGAGATTGTCTCCGACGTTCAGATGGACATCCACTCCAGCGAAGGCGATGCTCTGCATGAGGTTCACCTGCGCGGCTATCTCTCTTATATTTCGGCAGATGTCCAGTGGCCTTATGCCCGTCCCACGGTTGCCGAGTATCACGTCTACGAGTACCTCGACCAGCAGACCGCGGCGGCCGTAGAAAGGCTGCACGCAGTCATCGCTCAGGCCGGCAAGGTCATCAACTAGCAACCCGCTGGGAGCGGCGCTGGATACTCTCCGGCGCCGCTCATCCTTTCCTTACCTCCCACGCCGTCACACCGTCCCTGCGCCTCCCTGACGCAGGTCTGCTTCGGGTGCGTATCGAAGTCACGAAAACTGCTTTAAATCTCAATGAGATAATCAAACCAGGCCCCTGCACGCCGGGATAGCAACCAAGGCAGCCGGACGCTCGTGCTGTGTAGAGGTGCCCGAACAGGCGATTTCCAGGCATCGAGCCACGACTGCCGGGGGACTCGCACACAGAACGTTATGAGCAAAATTCATTCGCACCCTCTCGCGCAGATTCTCAAAAACCGCATCGCCATCATTGACGGCGCCATGGGCACCACCATCCGCACCTATGGCATGAAGGAAGCCGACATGCGTGGCGAGCGGTTCAAGGATGCGAAAAAGGATCTCCTCAACAACGGCGATCTGTTCACCCTCACCCAGCCGGGGATGATCGGCGACATCCATCGCCGTTTCCTGGAGGCAGGCGCGGACATCATCGAAACCAACACCTTTGGCGCCACCAGTATTGCCCAGAGCGAGTTTTTCGTCGACGATCCACGCGAAACCGGCGGACGCAAGGATCCTGCCTTCTATCAGAAAATCATCGACGATCCATTTCTGAACAACCTCGCGTGGGAAATCAACGAAACCTCCGCGCATCAGTGCCGCGAATGGGCCGACCGCATCGCAAACGAGACTTCGCGTCCGCGTTTTGTCGCCGGCTCCATCGGCCCGCTCACCGTCTCGCTTTCCAATTCGCCTGATGCCGATGATCCCGGCTTCCGCGTGGTCACCTTCGATCAGGTTAAGGCTGCCTACGCGCACCAGGTCCGGGCTCTCATGGCCGGTGGCGTCGATCTGCTGCTGGTCGAAACCATCTTCGACTCCCTCAACGCAAAGGCCGCTCTGGTTGCTATCCGCGAAGTCTTCGACCAGGAAGGCAGGGAACTGCCCGTTATGATCTCTGCCGCCGTCGGACGCGGCGGCGAAACCATGATCTCCGCGCAGACGGTCGAAGCCTTCTGGGATGCCGTCGAGCACGTCCACCCGCTTTCCATCGGGCTTAACTGCTCGCTCGGCCCTGACCTCATGTACCCGTTCCTTGAGGAACTGGCCGAGAAATCCAGCGTCGCCATTTCCTGCTATCCCAACGCCGGCTTGCCCAATCCGCTTTCCCCCACGGGCTTTGATCTCGGCCCGGCGGATATGGCCCGCTATCTGGGCGGCTTTGCCCATGCCGGGTTCATCAATATTGCCGGCGGCTGTTGCGGCAATACGCCCGAACACATTGCCGCCATTGCCAAAGCGCTCGAAGGCCAGCCCACGCACGCGCTGCGAAGCACCTCCATCGGCGCCGTGACGGCTGGCTCGCAAGTTTCCGCCACATCTGCGGAGTTCAGGCCCCTGCGCCTCTCCGGCTCGCAGCCATTCACGCAGCAGCAGAATGTCTTCATGGTCATCGGCGAGCGCACCAACGTCGCCGGCTCGCCAAAGTTTGCCAGGCTCATCAAAGAAGGGAAATTCGAGGAAGCCGTCAGCGTCGCCCGCCAGCAGGTGGAGAACGGAGCCAACGTTCTCGACATCTGCATGGACGAGGGCATGATCGACGGCGCTGCCGCCATGACGCGCTTCCTGCAACTCCTTGCCAGCGAACCGGAAGTCGCCCGCGTGCCCTTCATGATCGACTCGTCCAAGTGGGAAGTCATCGAGGCCGGCCTCAAGTGCATGCAGGGCAAGGGCATCGTCAATTCCATTTCGCTCAAGGAGGGCGAAGCCCGTTTCCGCGAGCACGCCGCCACCGTGCTCAAGTATGGTGCGGCCGTCGTCGTGATGGCCTTTGATGAGAACGGCCAGGCTGCCACCTGCGAAGACAAGATCCGCATCTGCGAGCGTGCCTATCGCATCCTCGTGGACGAAGTCGGCTTCGCGCCTGAAGACATTATCTTCGATCCCAACATTCTCACCGTGGCTACCGGCATGGAGGAGCACAACAACTACGCCGTCGACTTTATCCACGCCACGCGCTGGATCAAGACCAACCTGCCCCACGCGAAGGTCAGCGGCGGCGTTTCCAATATCTCCTTCAGCTTCCGCGGCAATAACAAGGTCCGCGAAGCCATGCACTCTGCTTTTCTCTATCACGCCATCGGCGCAGGGTTGGATATGGGCATCGTCAACGCAGGCATGCTCGAGGTTTATGAAGAAATCGAACCCGAGCTGAAAGTCCTCGTCGAAGACGTACTCCTCAATCGCCGCCCTGATGCCACCGAACGCCTCCTCAGCTACGGTGAGGAGCTCAAGGCAGAAAGCGCCTCCACTGCGTCGACTCAGAAAAAGGCGGAAGAATGGCGCTCCGGCAGCGTGGAAGATCGCCTCTCCCACGCGCTCGTCAAGGGCATCGATACCTATATTGAAGAGGACACCGAAGAGGCGCGCGCAAAACTCGGCCGTCCACTCTCCGTCATTGAAGGTCCGCTCATGGCCGGGATGGGCATCGTTGGCGACCTCTTCGGCGCCGGAAAAATGTTCCTGCCGCAGGTCGTCAAGTCAGCCCGCGTCATGAAGAAGGCAGTCGCCTACCTCACGCCCTTCATGGAGGCCGAAAAGGCAGCCATGGCTGCCGCCGGCGAATCCGTCAAATCGCAGGGGAAGATTGTCCTGGCTACCGTCAAGGGCGACGTTCATGACATCGGCAAGAACATCGTCGGAGTTGTACTCGCCTGTAACAACTACGAGGTCATCGATCTCGGCGTCATGGTCCCGCCTGAGAAGATCCTCGAGCGCGCACGCGAAGAAAAAGCCGACATCATCGGCCTCAGCGGTCTCATCACTCCTTCGCTCGACGAGATGATGCACGTCGCCCGCGAAATGCAGCGCCTGGGCTTCACCATCCCATTGCTCATCGGCGGAGCCACTACCAGCCGCGCGCACACTGCCATCAAGATTGCGCCGCACTACAGCGGACCGGTCATTCACATTCTCGATGCCAGCCGTGCTGTACCTGCGGCTACCAGCCTGTTGAGCGATGACGGCAAAGCCGAATTCCTCGCGCAGCACCACGCCGAGTACCATCGGATTCGTCAGTCCCATGCCACTCCCGTGCAGCCGCTGGTCGCGCTGGAAACGGCCCGTTCGCGTCGGACGCCGATCGCCTGGCGTGCGGAGGATATCGCTGTCCCAGCCTTCACTGGCGTGCACGTTCTCGATAACTTCCCGCTCACCACCTTGCGGGAGTACATTGACTGGACGCCGTTCTTCCATACATGGGAACTGAAGGGCGTCTACCCTCGAATCCTCGAGGACGCGAAGCAGGGCGCGCAGGCGCGTCAGCTCTTCGCGGAAGCCAATGCACTGCTCGACCGCATCATCGAGCAGGAACTTCTCACCGCGCGCGCTGTCTACGGCTTCTTCCCGGCCAACGCCGTCGGCGACGACGTAGAGCTCTACACCGATGAAACCCGCAGCCAGGCTCTCGAAACCCTCCACTTTCTGCGCCAGCAGGCCAACCGCGAAGGCAGCGAGCCATGCCGCTCGCTTGCCGACTTTATTGCTCCCAAAGAGACGGGCCTGCGCGACTACATTGGCGCTTTTGCCGTCACCAGCGGCATTGGCCTCAAGCAGCTCTGCGATGACTTCCGCTCCCATCACGACGACTACAACGCCATCATGGCAGAGGCCATCGCTGACCGTCTGGCCGAGGCATTCGCGGAATGCCTTCACAAGCAGGCTCGCGATGACTGGGGCTACGGTCGCGCAGAGCAACTGAGCAACGAAGATCTCGTCCACGAAAAATACCGTGGCATCCGGCCGGCTCCGGGCTACCCGGCCTGCCCCGATCACACGGAAAAAGGTACGCTCTGGCGCTTGCTCAATGTCGAGGCCAACACCGGCATTATCATCACCGAGTCCTTCGCCATGTGGCCGGGCTCAAGCATCAGTGGCCTCTACTTCGCCCATCCTGAGGCGCGCTACTTCAGCCTCGGCAAAATCGGCCGCGATCAGGTTGCGGACTATCACTCCCGCAAGGAAATGAGCATGGCCGAGGTGGAGCGATGGCTTGGACCCAACCTCGGCTATAACCCGGCAGAAGAATAAACTCTGCCGGGCTGCTCACTACTTCACCATGTGACTTGCGCCCGCTACGGCGGCGGCCAGTTTCTGATCTGCCGCTTTGGCCTCGCCGTCGAGCCGGTCATACACCGCATACTGCGCTGGAGTCGGCCGCCCATACGCCCACGAGACGTCTTCCGCCAGGTAGGCGATGAATCCACGTAGCTTGACTGGATGCAGCAGATCCCCTTCGTTCGAAGCGATCCTGGTCTGCTCCACGCTGTCGATTGCCTCATCCAGCGCCTTCAGTGAGCTCGCCGCCTGCGCTTCGCTCACATGGTGCGCCGCCACGGCCTTCTCCAGTTTGGTCCGCGCCGCATTCGCCTCGTTGAGCCGTTGATCCAACGTGTTCAGCGTTCCCTGGATCTTCAGCCCCAGTTCCAGTTGCGCCTGTAGATCCTGCTGTGTCGCCGGGAGCCGCGGATCCAGCCGAACCCCGAAGCTCTGCTCGGTCTTGTGGCCGCCGTAGTCCAGCACCACCGTGTAAGTTCCCGGCACAGCCCTCGGGCCATCCACCATGTTGATCAGGCGGCCTTCCGGCTCCGGTATGTGGTAGCCCGTTACTTCCACCGCGTGCGGGTAGCGCAGGCTCCATTGGAAGGTGTTCATTCCCGGTTCGATGGCCGTCAGCAGCGCTTCATCCTTCGCCATCTGCACAGCGGCAATCTCGCCGCTGTGGTCACCGGTGATCTGGGCCTTCTGCTTGGGAGTCAGCTTTCCGCTTTTCTGGGCCTTCTGCTCGGCAGTCGCCAGGTGCAGGGCGTACTTGCGAACCACCTTGCCCTGCGCATCCAGAAACTCCAGCGAAACCGGCGTCTTGCCCGTGTAATTTGCCGGAATATGGAAGAAGACCGTCGCCCCGTAAGGCGGATTCGTCCCCACCCCGGGCCGGCCTCCGCTCGGACCGCCGTAGTCATTCGTCAGCCAGGCTGTCTCGGGCGCGAAGACGTAACTGCCGTCGGCCGTGACCTCCGGTTTCTTCGTCAGTTGTTCCAGCAGCTTCAGATTGTCGAGAATCCAGAACGACCGCCCGTGCGTTGCCGCCACAACGTCGCCCTGACGGGTGTTGATGGCGATGTCGCGCACCTCCGCCGTGGGCAGATTCAGGGTAAGCGGCTGCCAATGGTTGCCGCCGTCGAAACTGACATAAACAGTGCTGTAAGTGCCGAGGAACAACAGCTTCGAGTCGTTCGGATCCTGCCGGATCACAAACGCAAACTGGTTGGCCGGAAGCCCAGTGGTGATCTTCGTCCAGTGTTTACCCAGGTCCGTCGTCTCGTATACGTAGGGAGTGAAATCGTCCCACATATATCGCCACGCCGTGAGATACGCCGTGTTCTTGTCAAAGTGTGACGGCTCAATCGAGCTGATCTCGGAGTCAGGAAGCCCCGGAGGTGTGACTAACTGCCAGGTCTTGCCGCCGTCGGTGGTCACATGCACCAGCCCATCGTCGGAACCCGCCCAGATCAGATTTTCATCCAGCGGCGAGGCTGCCAGCGAAAAGACCGTTGGATAGATTTCTGCCCCTGACTGGTCCAGATCAATGGGACCGCCGCTCGGAATCTCCTTATCCGCCTCGTTGCGTGTCAGATCAGGTGAAATGCGGGTCCAGGTCCAGCCGTAGTCGTCGCTCTTGAAGACATACTGCGCGCCAATCAGCAATTCCTTCGGATTTGCCGGCGAGAACAGAATCGGATGTGTCCACCCAAAGCGGTATCTCTGCTGCGCCGATGATCCACCGCTGCGGTAGAGCGGCCATGGGCTCACGCTCTGATACGCATGCGTCTTCAGGTTGTACTTCACAAAAATGCTGAAGTAGTCGCTGCCGTAAGTGATATCCGGATCGTTCGGCTGCGGCACAACAAACGTGGCTTCTCCCTCGGCGACGCTATGCCATGCCGATAGCGGAATCCCTCCGCCATTGCTCGCGCTCGGACCCTCAAACGATTCCTCGTCCTGCTGGGCGCCGTAAATGTGGAACGGAAATTGGTTGTCCAGACTGACGTGGTAGAACTGCCCTGTAGGCTGGTTGTGCTCTGTGCTCCAACTCTTGCCTCCGTCCTGCGAAACGGTCGCGCCGCCGTCATTGCCTTCCAGCAGGATCTTCGTATTGTCCGGATCAATCCACACCACATGGTTGTCCCCGTGGTGCGGGTGCAGCTTCGTCCAGGTTTTCCCGCCGTTATGGGACACCCAAAGCGCCTGCACATTCGGCGCATAAATCGTGTTGGGGTCCTTGGGATCGGCATAAATGGTCATGTAATAGAAGCCCCGCTGTCTCAGCTTCCATTCTTTGTTGACGCGCTTCCACGTCGCACCGGCATCATCGGACCGGAAGACGCCACCATGCTTTGCCTGGATGATGGCGTAGACAATCTTCGGATTGCTGGCCGCGATGGTGACGCCCATGCGTCCCAGCACGCCTTTCGGCAGGCCGGGATTGCGGCTGATGTTGGTCCAGTGCGCGCCGCCGTCGGTGGTCTTGTAAATGCCGCTGCCCGGGCCGCCGCTGATCAGCCCCCACGGCATGCGCTGCGCCTGCCACATGGTGGCGTAGAGAACATCAGGATGGTTCGGGTCCATCACCAGATCAATCGCACCGGTCTTGTCATCGACAAAGAGAATCTTCTTCCAGGTCTTGCCGCCATCGGTGGACTTGAAGACGCCGCGATGCGGGTCGGGAACAAACACATGGCCCATGGATGCG
The DNA here is from genome assembly GCA_021799405.1 of Acidobacteriota bacterium. Next base: position 900 of record JAJZAL010000186.1, on the reverse strand, counting down.
GCGTAGACAATATCCGGGTTCTTCGGATCGACGAGGATAATGCTCATCGAGTGGGTGTCACGCAACCCGGCACGATGCCAGCTCTTGCCACCGTCGGTGGACTTGAAGACGCCGTCGCCGGGAATCATGTCATTGCGGATATCGTCTTCGCCGGTACCGATATAAATGACCTTGGGATTCGACGGGGCGACAGCGATGGCGCCGATGCTGTTGCTCGGGCACTTCAGCTTGCCATCGGTAATGTTCGTCCAGGAAATACCATAGTTGGTGCTCTTCCATACGCCTCCACCAACGGTTCCTGCATAGAATAGGTTCGCTTTTCCCGGAACGCCGGCCACGGTGACCACGCGTCCACCGATATATGGGCCAACCGATCGCCACTTCATCTGGCTCATCAGCGCCGATCTTGTCAGGGGGGCCGGGCTCTGTGCGCCCGCGGGAAGAGAACTGGTGAAGGGAAGTGCGATAAAAGCAGCAGCAGACACGAATCCAAGGAGACTCTTCAACATGTCGTTTTCTCTGATCTGAATTTCCGGATGCTTCTGGAGGGCTAGAGTGTACCACAAGGAGTCGAGAAGATTACCTGAGTTTTCAGCCAGGTCCGCTCCGATTCTGCAGTCCGCGACACAGTCAAGACCATGGATTTTCCGGCAGCGTTGGTAGCTGGGTATAGCGCAGCGCGAGCGAGATCAGTGGAGCGTGTTTCACAAATAGGTCTATGGCTCCGTAAAACAACACGAGGCCCGCTTTGGGGCGGACCTCGCACGACTCCCTTCGAAGGCTTTGGGGTGGATGAGACATGCTCTGATATGGAGTGACCCTGTCAACCGGGGCACGGCTGTGGGGCATTTTTTTGTTTGTTGAGGATAGGGCCAGCGGCAGCCGGGGCAGGATGGGCGA
>JAJZAL010000185.1 GCA_021799405.1 Acidobacteriota bacterium | reverse complement strand
CTGCCCATAAGAACCGAAAGGCATAACCCCAGTTCCATCGCCACCCTGCGCTGCCAGATCGCAACCCATCTGGCTCGATCTCTGCCTCGCTGCCCTTGCTGCCTGCGTGGCCTTTTATGACACAGTAGTACTATCCGCAGCGTGAATTGGAGGCTGGGTGCCTCGTGCGCGTCCGGGATTATGGCTGCGGATTCTGCCCGTCCTGCGACTTATGATTATGCCGTCCGAAGATCCGGGACCAGAAGCCGCGTTTCTTTTTTTGCTCAGGAGCCTGCTCCTCCTGCGGATTCTGCGTTGCCGCTGGCTGCGCCGAAGCCGCTCCCGCCGGCGCCGGCGTGAGCGGCTGAGCCGCATTCGGAGCCGCTGGCGGATTGGCAGGCTGCTTGCCGAGTCCAAAGATCTTCTGGAAGATGTTCGGCTGGTTGCCGGTCGAGTGATCGCAGGTGTCGGTCGGCTGGGTGCCAGCCAGGAAGGTGGCCGTCCAGTCATTCGGGCACGACGCATCCGCCAGCAAGTTGGTCGTGTCGTCCAGTTGCACCTGTACTACACCCGGCGGCGGAACAAACTGCTCCGTATCGGAGTATTGAGGCAACTGTACGGCCGCCTTCATAAAGTCGCCCCAGATTGGCCCCGCCGCCCTATCGCCCTCGATGTTCAGCTCGCTGTAGTCGTCGTTCCCCACCCACACCACGCACAGCAGGTTACTGGTAAAGCCTGCAAACCACGCGTCGTGCGAGGTACCCGTCTTCGCCGCCGCGGGCGCCGTAAAACCCATCGTTCGAATGCCCGCGCCCGTCCCGTGCCGATTATCCAGCACCTGTTCCATCAGGCTCAACGTCAGAAACGCTGTCCGCGCATCCAGAAGGGGTGTAGTCTTCGGCGTGTAGCCGGCAATCACGTCGCCGTTGGGTGCGCGCACGCTGGCCAGCATCCAGGGATCGATCTTCACCCCTCCGTTGGCAAACACCGTATACGCCCCCGCCATTTGCATCGGCGTTGCGTCATACGATCCGATGGCCATCGCCGGAGTCGGCTGTACGGACGTGATTCCCGCCGCCCGCGCCAGGTTCGCCACGTTGTCATAACCCACCATCTCCGCCAGCTCGATCGTCGCGTTGTTCAGAGACATGTACAGCGCCTGCACCGCCGGCACGTCGCCGAAATATTCGTTATCGAAATCGTGCGGCGAATACGTCTGTCCATTATCGAAGGTAAACGTCGTCGGCTCGTCGTGCAGGATCGTCAGCGGCGTAAAGATCCCGCTCGCGCCACTGGGGTTGGTCAGTTGCGTCCCCGCCAGTGACGAATTGAACGCCGCCGCATATACAAACGGCTTGAAAATTGAGCCGGTCGGCCGGTGCTTGGTGGCATGATCCAGTTGGCTCTGCGCGTAATTCCGCCCGCCCACCAGCGCCAGCACCTGCCCCGTGTGCGGATTTAGCGCCACCAGCGCCACCTGCGGATACTTGAGCGGCGGCGGCTTGATTCCGTGCCTTTCGTCGTAGCGCACCCGTCGCTCGTAGCGCGCTCGCACCACTTCATCGGTATGCTTCAGCCCCTCGCGCACCGCATTTTGCGCCACCTGTTGCAGATCCGGATCGAGGGACGTGTAAATGCGCAGTCCCTGCTCGTTGTAGTCCGGATCGCCCAGGCGCTGCCGCAGCTCACCCCGCACCAGCTCTGTGAACCAGGGCGCTTCACCCGAATCGAAGGCCCCTGGAACCACGTCGATTGGCGTAGCCTTCGCCTGGTCTGCCTGTCCTTTCGTGATCGCACCCGTCTCTACCATCGCGTCCAGCACCACGTTGCGCCGGACCATCGCCCGCTGCGCATGCCGGAACGGATTCAGCCAGCTCGGACTCTGGATCATGCCTGCCAGCAGCGCGCATTCCGGCAGATTCAGTTGTCCCACGTCCTTGCCGAAATAGGCCTGTGCCGCTTCCCCAAACCCGTCAATGGCGTAGCTGCCCACTTCGCCCAACGGCACCTCATTCGCGAACATCTGGAAGATCTGCTGCTTCGTCAAGCGATGTTCCATCTGCAGAGCGATGATCACCTGGAGGAACTTCCTGTGCCACGTGCGGTCCGGCGTCAGGAAGAACATCTTCGCCAGCAGCATGTCGATGGTCGAAGCACCTTCCAGGTAGTGATGTCCGGGCATCAGGTCGTTCAGCGCCGAGCGCAGAATGCCGCGATAATCGAGCGCGCCTTCCTGGAAGAAGCGCCTGTCCTCGATCGAAGTCACAGCCGGCACCATGTACTGCGGGAGATCGTTGTACGTCACCAGCCGCCGCTTGGCCCGGCTCTGATCGGAAAGCCCCGTCACCAGCAGCGGCTCCAGCTCATAGGCCGAGAGTTGTTCCCCGCTGCCGCCTGCAATCTGGCTGACCATCCCCTGGGCAAAGCTGATCGTCGCAGGATCTTCGGCATGGTACGAAGCCGGTCCAGGCCTCACGGTCACGGTTCCGGGATCCACGGCATACGTCCCCATTTTCGAGACCGGCGTCTGCCCCTCCGCCGTGTATCCCGCCTGCTGCAGCTCGTTCACTACCCACTGCGCTGTCAGCTTCTGCCCCAGCCGCACTTCCGGAGGCGCCGCATAGATCTGCGCCGTATGCTCGAACAGCGGCTCTTTCAGGCGGTTAGTAACGATCTGCCCGTACTTGTTCCAGTACCAGGAAAAGATCAAGCCTCCCACCAGCAGTGCGATTAGACAGACCGTAGCTGCGAGGATCAGGACTTGTCGCCGGGTGGCGCTGACTGCGAGGCGGGGAACTTTGACTATGACTGCCAAATCACAGACCTGCTTTCTATTCTAGTGGACCCGGCGGGGCTCGCCACGCCATAACCAGCACGGCCAGCGCATCATGACCAACCCGATGCTGGATCCTTGCGCCACGGCGTTTCCGGCGCGCATCTGCTTCATGCTTTATAGCAAAGCCGGGGATACTGTACGCCGCCTTCAAGACGACGCGCCCCCGGAAACAGCAACCAGGCAAAGAACTTACAAAGAAGCATCAGGATCGAGCAATGCTGATTTTTTCGGCGCGGGTAGCCTTTTCGCAGCTTCAAAATTGCCAGTAGTGCGGCCGGCCGACACGTCAAAGCAGTGCTTCGTGGGGTTCAAGATCCCGGTCGCGAACACCGATCAGGTAAAGCAATCCGTCCAGTCCCAGCCGAGAGATGGACTGCGGAGCACTCTGGCGAACCAGCGGTTTGGCGCGATAGGCGATGCCCATCCCTGCCAGTTTTAGCATGGGAATGTCATTGGCGCCATCACCAACCGCCACCACCTGCTCAAGAGAAATGCCCTCGGCCTGCGCGATTTCGCCGAGCAGTGAAGCTTTCCGTTGACCGTTGACAACGGGAGGAATCACGCGCCCGGTCACCACCCCGTCGGCGATTTCCAGTTCGTTCGCGTGCACATAGTCGATTGCGAGATTCTGCTGCAGATGACGCGCGAAAATGGTGAAGCCGCCGGAGAGAATCGCGGTCTTGTATCCGAGCAGCCGAAGCGTGCGGATGAGACGCTCGGCGCCTTCGGCGAGCGGAATCGTCCTGAGCACGGTCTCGACGCGCTCGGCCGGCAGACCCTTGAGCAGAGCCACGCGGCGCGTGAAACTCTGGTCGAAGTTCAACTCTCCACGCATGGCCGCTTCGGTGATCTGGGAGACACGATCGCCGACTCCAGCCATCTTTGCCAGCTCGTCGATCACCTCGCCCTGGATAAGAGTCGAATCCATATCAAAGGCGAACAGCCTCCGGTTGCGGCGAAAGATGCTCTCCCGCTGGAAAGCGATATCAATGGAGAGCGCCTGCGCGACGGCCAGAAATTCCGCACGCATGTCGGGCTCGCGCACAGCCGCGCCGCTGATCGCCAGTTCCACGCAGGCATCGCCGGGGGAGTCGGCCGGCGAAAGCTGGCCCGAAAGCCGCTCGATCCGGTCCACATTCATTTCGTAGCGGGCGATGATGCCAGTCACTTGCGCCAGATGCTCCGCCGTGATCGAACGGCCCAGCATGGTGATGATAAAGTGGTGCTGGTGCAGGCCGCGGAGCCAGTGCTTTAACGAATCCGGCGGGACGGTCCTGAACCGCGCCTGGAGGTTCAGTTCGCGCGCGCTTTCAGACAGCGCGGTCTTCAGCGCCGCCAATCGGCTGTCGGCGGGGAGTTCAATGAGAATTCCCAGCGAGAGCGCTTCATGCACGACTGCCTGGCCAATATCGAGAAGATTGACCCGATGACGTGCCAGGATGCTGGTAAGTTCGGCTGTCAGACCCGGGTGATCGTGGCCGGAGAAGTGGATCAGGACAGCCTTGCCGAGGTTGCCAGATGACATGCACTTTCGATTATAAGGGAAGCGATTCTCTCGGACTCGGAGGATGTCCTGTCGCCGGATTGTTGCGGAAGATCCGCAGCCTGATCTACCGTGGACGAGTGTCGCCGCGCCGTCACTGCGGGCCGCTCAACTGAACAATCGATGGGGCAAGGCTATGAGTGGTCATCGCCATGAGCAATCGGAAACTGCGGACCGATAAGACAAAGCTCCTTCACACTAAGGATCTAAGAGGGGAATCTTCATGCTCAATCTTTCGCTTGCAGGCCGGCCGGTCCGGGTGCTCGCAATCATCTGTTGTGCATTCTTGTGTCTGATCCATTCTCTCAACGGCCAGGCAAGAACTCCTGCCGAAAAGCAACTGCGGTCCGGTGCGACACCTCCTCCGCTACTGCTTGGCGCCGCCTGGTACCCCGAGCAGTGGCCCGAATCGCGGTGGGAGGCGGATCTCGAACTCATGCAGAAAGCTCATATCCACCTGGTGCGGGTGGGCGAATTTGCCTGGGACCGGATGGAGCCGGAGGAGGGGCACTACGACCTCGACTGGCTGGAGCGCGCCATCGACCTGGCCGGCAAGCACGGAATCTCTGTCGTGCTTGGCACGCCGAACAAGCGGCCGCCGGAGTGGATGATTCAGAAATATCCGGAGGTTCTGGCAACACCCGAAGGCTACCACTCGCCGAATACTGCGCCATGGCAGTTCAACTTTTCCAGCCAGAAGTACCGGCAGTTCATTCGCGCGATCGACGAGCAGCTCGCGCGGCGCTTCGGCCATAACCCCTATGTGATTGCATGGCAACTTGGAAATGAGATCGGACCGGCGTCTTACGATGATGCAACGCGAAAGGATTTTCAGGCATGGCTGAAGGTGCGCAATGGAACCCTAGATGAGCTCAACCGGCGATGGCACACGGATTACCACAGCACGAGGTATACCGACTGGAGCCAGATCCCTCTCGCGTCGGATACGGGATATCCGGCGCTGCAGATCAACTGGTACAGGTTTGTGACCGATACGTGGCGCAGTTTTGAGAAGAACGAAGTGAACGCAATCCGCCCTTACGCCGATCCTCGCCAGCTCATCACAACCAACCTGATGGGCTGGTACGACAACTTCAATCAGTACGAGGTAATGAAAGATCTGGACTTTGCCGCATGGGATGATCCACTGGGCAAGCGCGGCGGCTTCTATGATCCGGTGGATAACGGGGCGAGAAACGACCTGGCGCGGAGCCTGAAGCACCGGAACTTCTGGATCATGGAGACGACATTCGGCTCCAACATCGCCAAGGGAGAGATGCGGGCCGCGATCTGGGCCGACATCGGACATGGCGCCGACACCGTGAGTTACTGGCAATGGCGCGACGCGCTGAACGGCAGCGAAGAGTACCACCGAGGACAGATCGTGAATGCGGACGGCACGCCTGCGCCGATCTACAAGGAGATCGCGCAGACCGGAAGCGAATTTGACAAGGCGGATCATGCGCTGGCCGGAACCTCGGTTCATGCCGATGTGGCAATCGTGTATTCCTACGACAGCCGCTGGGCGCTGCAGTGGCAGAGGAATGGCAAGGAACCGCCATTCAAGCCTGTACAGGAATTGCTGAGCTACTATCGGCCACTGCACGAGTTGGGCAACTCCATCGACGTGGTTGCGCCCACGGACAATCTGGCGCAGTACAAGCTGGTGGTTGCGCCCGGGATGCAACTGCTGACGGCCGCGGCCGCCGCCAACCTGAAGCGCTATGTGCAGAATGGTGGAAACCTGGTATTGGGTGAACGGTCGGGATTGCTGGATGACGACGCTTCACGCTGGCCGGCACTGCAGCCGGGGCCATTGCGCCCGATGCTGGGCGGTTCGGTGGCGCAGTACTTCGCGCTGCCCAAGCCGGTGCTGGTCTCCGGAGAGTGGGGCAATGCAGAGGCGAAAACCTACGCCGAGCAACTCCAGGTGGACGATCCTGGCACGCGGGTCATGATGCGGTTCGGAAGATACAACGGATGGCTCGACGGCCAGCCGGCCGTGATCACGCGGAAGGTGGGCAAGGGATCGATCACGTATTTCGGCGTGTGGATGGATGCGGCGGCGATGAAGAAAGCGGCCCGTTGGATGATGAAGTCGAGTGGCGTCACTCCCGATCTGCCTTCGGTTCCCGAAGGAGTCGATGTACAGCGGCGCACCGGAGATTCAAAGGATGTGCTCATCTTCGAGAATTTCTCAACGTCCCCCGAGACGTTCACTCTTCCTTCGGTGAGACGGAGCGTGCTCTCGGGGAATGCGGAAAAATCTGTAACTCTGCCCGCTTATGGAGTTGCGGTGCTGGCCAAATAAGGGAACGTTCCGAATGAATAATCAAATCGCAACTTCGGCGTAGCTGATTAGGTACAAGCATCCCTGCCTCGATGACATTCAGACCATTTCGCGCTGCCTGCCGGCATCATAGCCTGAAAACTGATGATTGCCGGAAGCAGTAAGAGCGCTCCACAATCTAACGTACAGAGACCACAGACAAATCCTTCAGGAGTGTGTTCCCATGAGCAGCCAACGCGAAACTCTCACCCGCCTTCCCCAGCTTGCGGAAGAGGTTATCCGGCACAACATTAGTAAGGAACTCGAAAAATTGCAAAACGCCCCATCGTGGCGGCGTGAGTCTGGCCGCAGCGCTGAAACGCTCGTCAAATACGAGGAATTCCGCATCGTTCTGGTGCGGATGAAGGCGGGAAGTTACATGAGCCATCATCGCGCCGAAGGGCCTGTTTCCATACAAGCTCTTCAAGGGAAGATTCGAGTGCATCTTCCAGACGACCGTACGGAAGACATAAAGCCGGGCGACCTTCTGACGCTGGAACGATGCCTTGAGCACGACGTCGAGGCGACGGAAGAGAGCGCATTTTTGCTCACCATCGCCTGGCCGGAGGTGAAGACCGCAGATTAAACCTGTCTGAGCAACATCCAATCGCCGGCTGCCGACGCGAACAGGTGCGCGGTTGCGGCTGCCCTGCGACCAAAGTCACTGCCTGCTCGCACCCGAAGGCGCAATCCTCCAATTGTACGCAGAGTAAAGATTCCATCATGGGGTATCCATATGCTGGAAGCGGAGCTATTCGCCTTTCTTGATCACACAACCGACGGAGTCTTCGCCGCCCGCGAATCGGGTGAGATTTGCTTTTGGAACCGGGCCGCGAGGGAACTCTTTGGCTACCCTGAAGAAGAGGTGCTGGGCAAAACCTGCTCCGGGATCCTTCACGGCGTCGGAGCATTGGGCACTCAGGTTTGCCACGAGCATTGCACCGAGTTACAAGGTACGCTTAAACCAAGGCCCATGCCGAATTTCGATCTGAGCGTGACCACGCGAGACGGGGAGCGGAAATGGGTGAATATCTCTACGATTGAGTATCTGAACCGCCGAACCCAGAAGACCCTCATCGTTCACATGGCGCGGGACATCAGCCCACAAAAGAAGCGAGAGGAAATATTCCGTAAAATGATCGCTGTTTCACGAGAAGTGTGCGCGATGGAAGAGTCGCCCAATGGAGCGGCGCCCATCACTCCGCTGTCCTCTCAGGAGCTTGAAATCTTGCGGATGTTCGCGGCGGGCAACGATGCGCCGGGCATCTCCAGGGCGCTGGGAATCAGCCCGCAAACACTGCGCAATCATCTTCACCACATCAACCGGAAATTGCGCACTCATAACCGGCTTGAAGCAGTCACGCATGCCCTGCAGCGCCGCCTCATCTGATTACTTTCAGGTATTTGGATCGGCCAAAGCTGGATTCATCAACTGCACCTTGCATTTCTAAGCGAGCACGGGGCCCGGTCTGTTCCTGGGTCCCGTGCTCGCAATACTACCGGAAATAGGCCTGTGACATTACGCGAACTCACTTCTTGTTTGAAGCGAGCAGTGGTGCCGGCCGCACAATCACGGTTCCTTTCATCCCGGCAGTTTCATGAATCGTGCAAACGTAGTGATAGATTCCCGGCTTGTCAAAAACATGAAAGAAGGTTGTACCGGGCGACAGCAGGCTGGAGCCAAATGGAGCGGTTCCGCTTGGGAAGCTCACATCGACGCGATTCAAAGCTCTTGCCGGGTCGTCCACTACGTTATGGTAGTAACCCGAGGCATTCTTCCACACCACTTGTTCTCCAGCGGAGATCGTGATCGTTGCGGGAGTGAACGACGAGGTTCCCATGGTCACCTCGCCGCCAATGGGCGCATCGGGAGGCGCCAATGCCTTCTTCAAATCCGCGACCGATATCCTGGCTGAGCAATTTGGGATCACCGTCTGAACAGTATCGACAACATAGCTCGGAACATGGGGATCTTCGACTGGAAGGACGCTGCCGAAGTGACCGGTGACATGGACCATGTGGCCGCCATTCTGCGAAAACAGCAGTGGCTGCGCCTCCAGCCGATAGACCTTTTGCGAGTGAAATACTTCGAGCATCGCCTTGCCGTCGTTCTCCAGAGTCAGGCATCCGATAAGCCCGCCGAGCGATTGCAGGCTGAAGGGTGGTGTCGCGCTGGATACGGAAGACATGCCTGCCATGGCAGCCATGTTCATCCCTGCCATGTTCATTGCCGATTCCGGGACAGTGAGTGAGGCGGATGACGTCTTAATATGGTCTACTTCATCCACATCGGCGGCCGTGACGCCACTGATCTCCTGCGTTCCCGCCGGCAGCGTTGCCGGGCCCGCATGCACCAGGGCGGCATTTTCAGGGCCTTGCACGTCAAGAACGGCCAAGTCGCCTTTTTCCATCCTGGAAATCGCGTGATCCATAAATGTGAATTGCCCGGGTGCCCTGGCCTTGACTTCGAAGATTCCCGCATCGCCCGGCGGAACCGTCGCGGTCTGAATTCCCTCCAGCGGCGGCGAACTCAGCGATCCGAACTGGTAATAGCGAGTGAATATCTCACCCACCATATGCATCGACGCGGTAGCATTCGGTCCGGCATTGCCAAAGAAAATGCGCACCGTCTCGCCCTCATTGGCGTGAAGAGGATACTCCTTCGTGATTGAGTCCACCGCGCCATTGAAGATGTAGTACTGCGCATTCTCGGCCATGAGGTTTTCGACGCTGAACTCCTGCAAGCCCGATTTTCCTTTCGGCGCCGTCGTATAAATCTCACCTTGCATCACGTAATATTCGTGGTCCGCATGCGGCAGTCCCCCCGGCGGTTCCACGAGGATCATCCCGTACATGCCGTTGGCGATATGTTGCGCAATCATCGGGCTGCCGCAGTGATAAACGAACAGCCCCGGAGTGGTGGCCTTGAATGTGACAGTCTTCGACTGACCGGGCGGTACCTGCAGCATGGCCGCCCCGCCGCCCGGTCCGATCACCGCGTGAAGATCGACGGAGTGCACCATCGTGCTGTCTTTCGCGTTCTTGAGAGTCACCTCAACAGTATCTCCCTGCCGCACGCGGATGAACGGCCCGGGTACTTTGCCGTCGAAGGTCCAATAGCGATAGACCGTGCCGCTTTCGGGATCGAGCACGCCGACCAGTTCCTTAGAAGTGAGAGTCACGCGCACCACGGCGGGTGGCCGGTTGCCGATCGGCGGCGGAAGGTCGGATGGATCACGTACGATATCGGCAGCCTTGATCGCGTGTGCAGCATTTTCTGTGTGCATGGGACGATTCTGGGCGGAAACCAGGGCAGCCCCTGACCCCGGCAGCCATGCGAGCCAACCTACGATTCCAAATACGAGAGCGGACGTTGAAAATCTTTGATAAGTTCTGGTAGCCATGATGTGTCTCTTTCCGGCTGAAGCACGTCCTCTGCTTTTCAGCCAACTTTATCGTTGGCTTTTGCCACACTTCACCACAATCAAACATCTGTACTGCTTGCGAAACAGTTGTCATATTCAGTGCCGTTGCGTGGGATGGATCGGGTATT
>JAJZAL010000184.1 GCA_021799405.1 Acidobacteriota bacterium | reverse complement strand
GGCGGCATCGGTCTTCTTCTTGACGCCGGATGCTTCGAAGGAAGGCACCTGCATCATCTTGGCCATCGGCGTAGCTGCCTTTCCGTCGGGACCATGGCACATTTCACACTTGGATTTGTAAAGTGCAGCTCCAGGCCCCTGAGCCAATGCGGCCGGCACGGCCATGGCGGTTGCAAGCAGAACAGCTAGCGTCAGTGAGTATTTCATGGTGATTGGCCTCCTTTTGACCGGTTCCATGTTGTCAGAATTCATAATGCATGCCAAGTGTCACGAGATTTGCGTGGAAGATACGTGGTGCTGTCTCTCCCGTAGGTGAGATCATGCGACCTGTCTGAAGGCCGAGTAACGTTGGCGAGTCACAGGGGACCACAGGCGACGGATTTCCAGGCGTGGGAAGCGTGTTGGAAGTGGAGCAATATGGAGCTCCGGAAGGACCACCCTCACCATATCCGTAGTAGTCATACTCGGCATCCCATACGAGCCCATTATGGACCGTCCAGGAAACCTTGGCATACGGAGTCTGATATGTAGAAATCAGCGAGCCGGCAACGTCCCGGGCGTCGTTGTAGAAGCGGCTTCCCTGCACCGAGCTGATGTTGTAGCCGAGTGTGGAACGCACATTCTTGACCGGATTGACATTAAGAGCGACCGTTCCGTACTGCGTGGGCGCATTCATAAAGTCCTTTGTCGGACCATATTCATAGTATTTGGCTCCCCTTACGGTTGCATCAGGGCATGCTGTTCCAGTAGGGGTCGCGGCGCCTGGGTCGCTGGGGTCAGCACCCGCGTCATAGCAGATATTTGTAGATGCATACACTTCGCTAAACCCATAGTTAAAGTCCAGCGAATAGTACTGATTGGGTGTAATGGCCGCACCCGCGCCCAACACACGGCTGTGAGCCACATGGTCGATCGGGCCAACGTAGGTCACATCTCCTGCTGCCGCTGCGGCCTGATTGTTGTTGGTATTGTTGTGAATTTCAACATCGTTATAAGCACCATTAATGCTGAGCCACGGTTTCGGATGGAACACGGTGTGGACGCGGTAACGCTGCTCCTGGCGCGGCTCTACCGGAGTGAGTGCGTTATCTCCATAGAACACTGCCGCACTGCCATCGATGTTCCAATTCGCTGCAGGCCGAAGGTCCACATTAAAGATTCCGCCATTCTGATGAATCGTGACGGTTCCATTAGTGGTTGAGCCAACTGCCAATGGCGCGTCATGTGGAATACCCTGAGCGATCACATGGTAGCGATAGCGGTACGTGAGCGAGAGCGTGGCTCTTGACCAACCGTTCCATGCCACGGTTGCGTTGTTGACGAACTGCTTCTGCCCAAAGAAATTTTCTGCTGTCGTGCCGGCCAGGCTGCCGTGAGGTCCGGAATTCGGCGGCCCGGCAACCAGCGGACCCGTATAGGTGATCGTTTCGTTGGGATCCGTCGGCGTCTCAAGCGTTGCGCCTTTCGATTCATAGGCAGTTCCCGGCTGCTGCACATTCGAGTATGTCAGCTGCTCGGAAATAGTCCACAACGGAGACGCCTGCCAGGTGAGCCCATAATCCACCGCAATCACCTTGCGGTGAGCGCTTGCATTGCCCGTAAAGGTGGTTGAGCGAACCCGCCCGTAGAGTCCTTGAATATTCTCGTAATAGTGAGGAAGGTTCATGTTGGCGTCCGTGTAGCGGACGTCGCCATTCATTTCCAGATTCTTGATGCTTGCGCTCTGGAACCGGAAAATCTCTGTAGGATAGAGGATCCGCGTAGGCTGGGAGCGCAAATAGCTAGTGAAGACATCGCAGGCCGGGTTAATGACGGGCTTACCACCAGGAACTTGCGGATCGGAGAGGATGCTATAGGGAGCGGAGCCCATGCTGCCGGTATTGCAGAAGTTGATGGCATAGGGACTCAGACTGTCCCAGTCTCCGAGCGCTGCCGGCGTTCCGTCGGCTTCCTGCACGATGTACTGGCTGGACGCGATCGTGTAGTAGGAGTCGCCCTTGTAATGATCGACGACCTCTTCAAAGGTGAACTGCGTGTCCCGTATTGGCTTCCAGTTGATAGCGCCCCGGAAGAAGTCTGTGCTGTTTCTCTGATACATATTCAACAGCAAGTCGCTCGGGCCAATCTGTCCGCCGGGACTCAGGGACGGCCCCTGGAAGACGTTCTGCTCGTATTCGACTTCGTAGGTGACGCGTGAATCCGGAAACAATGTCAGATTCACATCGGTTCTGCGGCGCACAGTGTTGTAGAGGAATGGCGACTGACGCACCTGCGGCCACGCAAGACTTCCAGTAGGCGCACTTGTCGGCCCAATCGGGATCGACCGCCCAGAGGGAATGTTCGGATTGCCCAGTAGATCATAGTCAAAATACTGACGATCCCTGTTGAAACTCCCCGTGAACTCGTAATACTTGCCCTTTACGACATCCATACGGGTAAAGTTGAATGGGTCACCACCAAAGCCGTTGCTGTATACCGTCAGGTGATCGAACAATGGATGTTTGTTCGACTTAAGAGGCCGCAACTCAAAGCTATTGCCCAGCACACGCGGTCCCGAATGCAGGTTTACCAGTGTGTCGTACATCGCGTTACTGCCTGTAATGTTGACCATATGGCCGCCCATGTTGACCACTCCGTGCAGGGAATATCCGGCAGGAGCCGAGGGGTGGGTGACGGGCGTTGTAGTGGTCCCCGGCATCGTGGTCTGCGCGATAGCGACACTGGTCACCGTCGCCAGGGCGGCAACTGCCAGACCAGTGCCAAGGCGTCGCACAATTGGGGGAGCGGACAGTTGACGATACAGCCAGAAAAACCAGCTCGTCTTTTTCATGATTTTGGAACCTCCCAAGGGTAGCCTTCGCCACATCGAAACGGTGGTCTTCCGCGGGTTGCATCACCCGATGTGGCTGGAGATGCAACCCGGCGCCGTTTTAGCGAATGAACGCGGGATGAATGTTGGAACCGTGAATCTCGGTGTGGCAATTCGTGCAGGGCAAACGCTCCGCCGATCCTTGTCCCATGCTGTGGAATGTACCCTCGGCCACAGGACTATGGCATTGGTTGCACAACACATTCACGTTAGGCATATTCAGCATCCGCGGATTTTGCGAACCATGCGGGCTGTGACAGCCAAGGCACCCAACCCCCTTCACCGCGGCATGCTCAAACACAAAGGGTCCGCGCACGTCGGTGTGGCACTGGGTACAGATCCTGTTTTGATCCACAGTCGTCCGCAGATTGTTTGGGTTGAATGTGCCGTGTACGTCGTGGCAGTCGGTGCACTTCACTACGCCTTCGGGTACCGGATGATGGAACGGCATGGCGAACTGTGCCTTCACATCGGAGTGACAGGTCTCGCAGAGTTGCGGCTGCGACGCAACCAGGAGGTATTGCGGCGCGCTCGAGTGATGCACACTGTGACAGCTGATGCAGCTCACACCGGCCTTGGCGTGCGGTGAACGCATGAAATTGGGGTGCGACGTCGCGTGACAAGCAAGACACTTCTCGTCAATCTGCTTCGGAGTGGCTTTGTCAAACCTGAAAATCTTATGTACGTCACCGCCGCCCTGCACGTGCGCAAGACCCGGTCCATGGCAGTTCTCGCAGGTCAGATCATTGTCGCCGTGCAAGAAGACCATCTTGGTGTGAGGATTATTTTTGAAGGTATGCGCAATATCGGTATGGCAGGTTTCGCACATTTGCGAGCCGACATACCCAGGTGGAAGCGTTGCAGTGCTTTGGGATTGGGCTGCTTTGACCTTGGGGACCGGGGGCCCGGATGCAGCATATGTGGAGGGATGCTCAAAGACCACGAGAACGAGGACGAGCAAAAGTGCGGACAGCAGGGAAATTCGTCTCATTGGCAACCACCTTCTGTTTTCTCTCTACAGCGACCTCCCCAGCCAAACGTCACTGGCGGATATCCGTTTCCGAACTGGCATATGTTAGAAGTGAAGTTATTCCACACGATGTGACCTCCATCACAGGTCATTTATCCACTTAGTTGGTGAAGCATTGGTTTGTTTTCTTTTTCCGGGTTGAAGGAATAGTTCGCATCCTGAAAGGAACCATGCGCATGGAGCTGTACCCGAGTAATCAAGGTCTTTCAACCTCAATGAACGCGAGCTCCAGCTCATCACCGGCGATGAGTTCTGAATCAAGTGAATTGCACTGCGGGCATGGCTGATCAGAGTAGGCGGATGCGAACTCCCACCCGCAACGGTGACACAAGCTGCGCCGCGAGGAAGACATGATATGGACCCCGACGCGTTCAAGGTCAGTGCCATGCCTCACCACTTTGAGCGCATAGTCAAGAGCGGCGAGATCTATATCGCAGTCAGCACCAATCGTGACTCCGATGCGCACCAGCCGCGCGCCCCCAAGGCAGCCGGCTTCAGCCCGCGCTACGTCAAGAATGGCACTTGCAATTTTGACTTCGCGACGTCTGCCGGCCATAGCGTGTGAGCCCGTGGACCGATTTGACTCAGACCATAGGCCACCCTGTGGTGATCCATCATTTTGCCGGGTTAGTCGTGCGGCGTGCGCCATCAGTGTGTTCCGAAGATCGAATGAGAAACGGAATCGGAATGGGTCCCGGAAAGAATGTGAAAGTCAGGATGATTTCGGCTCGATGGCAGGACAGGAAGCGTCAGAACGGGGCAAGGCGCCTGGGCAACCAGTTCCACCAGCGTCGCGGAAGCCGTCATGCTGCCACCGAGCGAAGGCGGAGCCTCAATCATGAGCATCCCTGCGCCCGTCTCGTACACTGACCGCAACAGAGCCCCAGCCGAGGCATCCGTGCCGCTGATATGTCGTACGCGTGGCCACAGGCCAGCCGAGCATGTGGTGGCGAGCGGATCAGCAGAATGGCGGCCGGGCGCCGATATTTGTAACAGTATCAGTTCAGTGTGGAGATACTGAGCCAGGTCAAGCGCAAATCTAATCCCTTCGGGATGTGGACCATGCTCGCCAATCGGATAGAGAATTGCAGCCGGGGTCTCAATTCTCCCCAGCCCCAGACCGCTCTGCTGCCGCCGCAAAGGGGTGCTTGCGATGGAGGCATCCGGGCCCTTGAACGGAAGCGTGCAGACCGGGACAGGAGTCTGGAGCAGGAGCTGACCGGCGACGCTCCCCATCGAACCGGTAACCGCATCGGCGGAGGCGCGTGTACCGATGATTAACCGGCCCGCTGATTTTTCTCGCAGAACATCCTCGATCACTTGAGATGGCTCGCCATGCCGAACCAAGGTGCTGCAGGGGATGTTGCGTACACGAATGTGGCGCGCGAGCACTTCCAGACTGAGGCGCGCATCCCGATCGGCCTTGAGCGGATTGTAAAAGGTAGCCTTAGCAGGCGGCGCATCGGGCGCTATCGCGTGAACGAACACCAGTTCGGCCTGCGCCGCTTCAGCCTGTGCGACCGCCTGTGGTGCGAGGTATTCGAGGTCGGTGAGGGCGGTCGCAACAAGAATACGGTCGGGCGCAGCGTAACAACTCCGCGCGAAGTAATCCTCAATCCCAGGCCGCATGGCTTCTCCTTTTTCCCTAGAGAATGCCTCTTGCTGCCGGGGAATCCTGTGTTCCTGAACACGTTAACGAGTGACGCAGATCACAGATAGATCCGTTGGCGCGGGCTGAAGCTGCTCGCGTCAGCGTCGATGGGTCTATGGAGGAATGCCCCGCATCTCCGAACTTTGTGGAGATGCAGGGTCCATGACCCGAGTTGCAAGGGAAGACTAAAGACGACCGCTTTGTTCGCGGGCCAACAGTGCCGCAATGGCGCAGGAAACCACGCGGGAGCGTGGCGGGTCGGCGCGACTGGTCAGGATGATCGGAACCTTGGCTCCGAGCACAATGCCTGCGAGCGCCGCGCCCCCCAGATACTCCAGCTGCTTCGCCAGCATATTGCCGGACTCCAGATCGGGAACGATAAGAATGTCGGCATTACCGGCAACCTCAGAGCGGATGCGCTTCACTTCCACCGCCTGCGGGCTGACAGCCGTATCGAGCGCCAGAGGGCCATCCAGGATGCCTCCGGTGATCTGTCCCCGTTCGGCCATCTTGCACAGCGCCGCTGCATCCAGCGTGGAGGTGATCTTGGAACAGACAGTTTCGGCGGCTGAAAGGATGGCGACGCGAGGCTCGGGCACCCCCAGGGCACGGGCAAGATCAATGGCGTTCTGCACGATATCGACTTTGTCGTCGAGCGTGGGATAGATATTGATCGCCGCATCGGTAATAAAGAGCGTCCGGTTGTAGAGCGGTGCGTCCATTACAAATACGTGGCTCACGCGGCGAGTCGTGCGTAGGCCAGCGTCTTTTGCCAGCACGGCATGCATCAGGACATCGGTGTGCAGGCTGCCCTTCATCAAGGCTGCGGCCTCACCCTTCCGGCACATTTCCGCACCAATGCCCGCGGCCTCATGATCATTGGAAGCCTCTACGATCTGGTAGCGGCTCAGCAACGGAGCGCGGTCCCCGGCAACGGCTCGCAATTCACGAGAGGAGCCAATCAGAATAGGCTGGATAACACCCGCTTCTGCTGCGTCGATGGCGCCGGAAAGCGCAAACTGGCTACACGGCCAGACCACGGCAGTCGGCAGCGGCGGGTGTACTGCAGGGCGCTGCATCAGGGCTTCTAAAACAGACGGAATGACGGTGCCGGGAAGCGTGGTTTCATCCCGCTCGGTCAAAGCTTTGAAAGTCATGGCGCCTCGTTTCGGGTGCGTAGATTAGGTATATTCTGGCGTAAGGAAACCGTCACGGTCGGTGATCAAAGTCACACGCCAAATAGATGCGTCGAAACAAGCACTGGACGACGTCTTTGTGTTTCCCGATTTTGCGCTGTGGAAACAAATCCTGCAGCGGGCGGGGTTGCGAAACCCTGACCGGTGCCGTCCAAGTTTCAGACGTTCTCTGGAGAAAGCCTTGAAAAAAATCAGCCTTTTGCCACTACTTGTGCTGCTGGCAGCATCTGTCACCAGCGTCTATGCAAAGCCCGTTCCTGAAAAGGATGTAACGCGTGCCACGCTGCCAAATGGCGCGCGGGTGGTGATCATTCGCAACACCCTGGCACCCGTAGCTACGGTGGAAGCCAACTTCCTGGTGGGCGGAAACGAGACGCCGGCGGGTTTCCCGGGCATGGCGCACGCGCAGGAGCACATGGCATTTCGCGGTTGCCAGGGGATGACCGCCGACCAGACTGCTGCGATCTACGCGCTGCTGGGCGGCGACAATGATGCCGACACGCAGCAGAACATCACCCAGTACTATGCAACTGTACCAGCAGCGGATGTGGATGTAGCGCTGCACGCGCAGGCAGCTTGCCTGGCCGGAATTGACGACTCCGAAGCGCAATGGGCGCAGGAGCGCGGGGCCATCGAGCAGGAAGTCGCGCAGGACCTGTCGAATCCAACCTATAAATTCATCAATCGGCTCAACCACATCATGTTCGCCGGCACGCCCTACGCGCACGATCCGCTGGGCACCAAACCTTCCTTTGACAAGACGACGGGCGCGATGCTGAAGGACTTCTATAAGAAGTGGTATTCGCCTTCGAACATGATCCTGATTGTCGTGGGCGACGTGAATCCACAAAGCACCCTCGCTACCATCAAGGAGTTGTTCGGCGGCGTCAAGAACCATCCGGTGCCGAAGCATCCTGCGATTCACCTGAAACCCTTTAAAACAGCGAGCTTCACCATCGACAGCAACCTTCCGTATCAGCTTGGATTTATCGCCTACCGCTTGCCGGGCACGGATTCGCCTGATTACGCAGCGGCGAACATCCTCTCTGACGTGCTTTCCAGCGAGCGCGGCAACCTTTATGCCATGGTTCCCGCAGGCAAGGCTCTGGCAGCCGAATTTGGCCTGGCAGAGACCTACCGCAAGGCCAGCGTAGGCTTCGGACTTGTGGCGCTGCCCGCCAGCCAGAATCCGAAGGATGCCATTGAGGAAATGCGTAACATCATCGAGAACTACGCCAAGAACGGCGTTCCGGCCGACCTGGTGGAAGCCGCCAAGAAGAGCGAGCTGGCGCAGGCAGAGTTCCAGCGCAACTCGATTCCGGGACTCGCCAACGTATGGTCCAACGCACTGGCCGCGGAAGGCCGCACGTCACCCGAACAGGACATCGACGCCATTCGCAAGGTCACCGTGGCGGACGTGGACCGTGTAGCGAAGCAGTATCTGCTGAACGTAAGCACCGTGACGGCAACCCTGAAGCCGGAAGCATCGGGCGGACCTGTGGCCAGCAAAGGCTTCGGCGGCGGCGAGAAGGTGACCTCAGCGCCAACCAAGCCGGTTAAGCTGCCGGAATGGGCAGAGAAGCAGCTCTCCAAGCTGCAGGTTCCCGACAAGTCGCTCGCGGTTTCCAATACCGTGTTGCCCAACGGCATCCGCCTGATTGTGCGGACGGACCGCACCAGCTCAACAGTGACGGTAGTGGGCCAGATCAAGCACAATGCCGACCTGCAGACCCCGAAGGATGAGGAAGGCGTTTCCTCAGTCCTCGACGGGCTGTACTCGTATGGCACCACAACCCTTGGCCGGATCGCCTTCCAGAAGGCGCTGGACGATATCGCCGCGAATGAAAGTGCGGGCTACAGCTTCTCCTTGCAGGTGCTCAAGCAGTACTTCTCACGCGGAGTACAGCTGCTGGCCGATAACGAACTTCATCCGGCACTGCCCGAACGCGCATTTACCGTGACCCGCATGCAGACGGCGCAATTTGTTGCCGGCAACATGCAGAGCCCTGGCTACCGCACTTCGCGCGCACTCATGAAGGCTTTGCTTCCTGAGAATGACCCGTCGCTGCGACATGCCACGCCGCAGTCCATCATGAAGCTCACGCTGGCCGATGTGAAGAACTACCACGCTGAAACGGTGCGCCCCGATCTGACCACAATCGTGGTGATCGGCGATGTGACGCCGCAGGAGGCTCAGGCGGTCATCGAGAAGTGGTTCGGCAACTGGACAGCCACCGGTCCCAAGCCGAACACTACCCTGCCTCCGGTTCCACTCAACAAGCCCTCGGCGGCCAATGTCCCGGACAAGGAACGTGTTCAGGACATCGCTATTCTGGCCGAACAACTGAAACTCAATCGCTTCTCGCCGGAGTACTATCCACTGGAACTGGGTACGCACGTACTGGGTGGCGGATTCTATGCAACGCGGCTTTACCATGACCTGCGCCAGACCACCGGACTGGTGTACTACGTAGGCGTGAACCTGGACGCCTCAAAAACACGTGCCAGCTATTCCGTGGTGTATGGCTGCAACCCTGGCAACGTGTCGAAGGCGCGGCAGATTATCGTGCGCGACCTCGACCAGATGCGGACAGAGGATGTTACGCCCGCAGAGTTGCATCAGGCCAAGGCCCTGCTGCTGCGACAGATCCCTCTGAGTGAGGCCAGCGAAAATGCAGTTGCCAACGGACTGCTGAGCCGCGCCGTCATCGGCCTGCCTCTCAATGAGCCGGTGATTGCCGCGAAGAAGTACGAAGCTCTCACCGCCGACCAGGTGCGCGAGGCCTTCGCCAAATACATCGATCCGGCAAACCTTGTGCAGATTGTGAGGGGCCCGGCTCCCAAGTAAAGCACGATTCCACACGAAGATGGGCACGCGATTTCTGCGCGCCCATTTTGCGTTCGGAGAACTCGCATGGAATTGGGTTTTTCTCGTCTTTTTCAGGCGCGATTGCGTGCCCGGGCAGGTTGCAGGTCAGATTCACACCCGCAAGGTTGCCATGCCGCGAGGGTCTTGCTAAAGTATGTAAAGTCAGCAACAAACGAAACGCGCCCATAGCTCAGTTGGATAGAGCGATTGACTACGAATCAATAGGTCGGAGGTTCGAATCCTTCTGGGCGCGCCATAGAATCAACGACTTACAGGCTACCCAGCCATCGTAAAAAGCGGACTATGACGTAAAGTATGACATTACGGTCAAGCTGCCGCTCCTGCTGACTTCCCTGCGTTCCTCTGATTCACAATCTCTGCCAGATTCTTCATCGAGGGGTGCAGGTATTTCTGTGTGGTGGCGACACTCTCGTGTCCCAACACATCCTTCACCAGCATGAGATTCCCTGTTCGGTCTAGCAAGTCTGTAGCGAAGCTGTGACGGGCACTGTACAGCACCAGATCACTGGGCAGCTTTGCATCCTTCCTTGCCTTCCTGAAGGGCTTCTCAATCGACGTGTGTTCGATGTGCCCACTCTTTGCCCGCTTCGATGGAAACACCCAATCAGACTTGAATCGCTTCAGGACTGTATTGTTCCGCTC
>JAJZAL010000183.1 GCA_021799405.1 Acidobacteriota bacterium | reverse complement strand
AGCCCCGCCGCCGCGGCTAGCGAGCGCTCCACCACCGGCCCGGTATCGACGAAGCCCCGCGCCTCAAAGTTGCCAAAACGGGCGTGCAGGCTTGCTTCCACCGCGTTTACGCGCTTCCGCAGCACCTTGTGATAGTCACTCGGCCGCTCAGTACCGTCCCGCTCCGTCCGGCTCGACCATGCGTAGCGGGCGATCCATCCCGTAGCACCGGGGGCCGGCTCGGTAGAACGAGGTTGCGCTGAGTGGTAGCTGGCAAAGCACACGATCGCCGAGCGCGCCCACGGAAACGGCACTTCCACCCGCTCGCGCAACAGCCGCCCGTCCTCGGTGACCCGCTCCAGGTAGCGCATGGTTCCGGCACGTCCGCCACGGATCCACCCCGCAAACCGCGCCGCATCCCGCGCCGCGTTGGCGTAGGGAAGCGCTACCAGGCCCGCTTCAGTAAAACCGGCCTCGATGGCCAGCGGCCGCACGCTATCCAGATCCAGCCGGGGGAGAAGATGAACCGCGGAATAGGGCAGATCGTGGGCCATAAGAGCGCTAGTGTACCAACTCGTACATTTGCTTAAGGAGCTTGCGGACGAGGCGAATCGAGAAAAATCGTGCTCCATTCCACCGAAAACTCGCGGCGCGGCGCTGTCTCCCGGAATTCAGGATAAACTTTCTTTCAGAATCAGCCGAGCGGATACAAAATGACTTGTGCGCGAGCCGGGACGTTACCCGGCCGGAGGCCGTGGGATGCGCCAACAACGGGCAATCGTCAGTTGGATCCGCGAATGGAGGCAAGTCTCGCCATGACCGCACTGGAAGATTACGGCACTGGCCTCTCTACGGGCCTGGAACAAACCGTCTCTGAAAGCATCCAAACCGGCTTCCATGAGGCAGACCTGACGATCTTTCCGGAAGAGCGGGAGATATTGCGGAAACTGGCCGAGAGAGTCGCGACGCTGGCTGCCCTGCCGGAGATGCGCGAGAAGCGGGAGTTGTGGCGCAGGCATAACCGGCTCGAGAAGACGCGGCCCGTCATCTTTTGCGACCCCGAGAACGGCTGGAACGAAATCATCACCGAGCGGCAGATGCGCTGCAGAACAAAGATCGCGCGCCGCTGGGAGATGAACCTGCGCAAGGAAATCTTCTGGGGCGAGTTGATGGGAGACGACCGGCCGGTGGAGGCTTGCTTTAATGTGCCGTACACCTGCTCGGCTGATTGCTGGGGCGCGGAAATCAAATATCATAAGCCTGAGCAACTGGGCTCTTATGTATGGGAGAGCCCCGTCAGAAACTACTCCACCGACCTCGGCCGCATCCATCCGCTGACCTTTGAGATCGATTGGGCAGTGTCGAAGGCATGCTACGAACTGGCCTCTGAGATTTTTAGAGGAATCCTGACAGTTCGCCAAAAAGGGACATGGTGGTGGTCACTGGGGATCACCTATCCGGCGATCCTGTTGCGCGGCATGCAGAACATCTATACAGATTTCCGTGATTATCCGGACGAACTGAGGCAACTGTTCTCCATCATCTTGCAGGGGCACATGAATAAGCTGGATTACCTTGAGGAGAACAACCTGCTTTCGCTGAATAACGATGGCACGTATGTCGGGTCGGGCGGATACGGCTATACGGACGAGTTGCCGCAATCCGACTTCAACGGCAGGGTCCGGTGCAAGGATATGTGGGGATTCACGGAAAGCCAGGAGTCCGTCGGCGTTTCCCCAAAAATGTACGAAGAGTTCATCTTCCCGTTTGAAAAACCGATCATGGACCGGTTCGGTCTGACCTGTTACGGCTGCTGCGAACCTGTGCATACCCGCTGGCATGTGGTAAAGCGCCATCACCGGCTGCGCCGGGTTTCCTGCTCAGCCTGGGCCAATCTGGAAATGATGGCCGGATATCTGCAGGACGATTTCATCCTGTCTCTCAAACCAAACCCGGCCGTGCTCGCCGTGCCATCGCCGGACTGGGGTGCGATCCGGAGTTATTTGCGCAAGGCCGTCGAACTTGGCAGAGGCTGTTGCCTTGAAATCATCATGAAGGATAATCACACGCTCGCCTGCCACCCGGAACATGCCGTTGAATGGGTCCGAATCGCAAAGGAAGTGGCCGCCAACGACTGAGCCGCCCCACGAGACATCACTTCTCTTCTGCGCAGCGGCTCGCGCCATTCAAGAAAGGCTGAGTGTCGCGTCTGGCAAGGCAGGCCAGGGCTCTCCGCGGAACCGCAGTCGCCGCTTTTGCGTATTTGGAATTACTGTCCGAATGCGGACGCCAGATTTTGAAAGCGCACACCTGGAGCCGCGGCAAGGGATGTTGAAATGCTGCTTTCCCCTGCAATTTCAGCTGATTCGCCTCCAACTACTTTGGCCGCCCGCGTGCTGATTTCTGGTATGCCCGGGACCCCGGATACGCGCTCACAGTCCCGGAGCCGGGAAGGGCCCCAAAAGGAGGTTTGTCATGACCGGCACAACATGCAGCACAACCGTAACGGTAGCTTTCCCCGCGGACGACCGCGAAGAGCTTACCGAACTGGTGCGCGGTAACGAACAACGCCTGCTGGAAGAGATCAAGCCCCTGGTCAGCCGCCAGTGCGTCACACTCGATCTTGGACCGGTCCGGCGCATCGACGCCGCCGGCATCTCCGCCCTCATCTCCCTCTATCGCTTCGCCGAGGAAGCAGGTCACTGCTTCACCGTCTCCAATACCGCGCCGCACGTTGCGGAGATTCTGTCCCTGGTCGGGCTTGACCGCATCCTTCTGTCGCGGAATGCGGCTGAAGCCCCGCGGGAACCCGCGCTGTCCCTCACCGCGGCCTGATTCTTGCTTGATTGCGAACCGGGTTGCTGGCACCGGAAGGCGTAAACCG
The DNA here is from genome assembly GCA_021799405.1 of Acidobacteriota bacterium. The sequence goes on along the minus strand of JAJZAL010000183.1, from coordinate 7,433 downwards.
CAAGTAGATGGCGGGTGGTCCAGTTCTGGCCCATGAAGCTGGGTGCTCCATGTCTGGATTTTCAGACAAGGGAGGCCACGAACCTTGACCGGCCGACGCTTTCCTGACCTGCCTGCGGAGGGGCCGGTTACCTCGATCTCAGGCGCCCAATCATGGGATTGGTGTAACTGAGATGTGCACCCGCCAACGGAATGGCGGCCTTCGGGCCCTGCCGGATGGTTTCCGGAATCTTTCCCAAAATCAGATCTTTTCCGCAGCCCCCCGAAGGAATACCCATCGCCACGGAACATCTTCGGAGACCGCTGAAACCCGCCCTCTGCGCCGTCCTGCATCTCAAATTGCGAAAAAGATCCGCTCATCCCGAGCGCGAAACCGCGTTTACCTGACGTTGCCTCTGTGACGAGAGGCACAGGCAATCGTATACTTGAAGCGCTATTTGTTCTAGCGACTCATGAAACCCGTTAGGCGCAGCCGGATGTTTGGATGATGCGCTCGTATTCAGCCTGTTGACCTGGAAAGTTAGAGTGCTGATGCAGTGTAGTTCCACCCTTTCATAGGCACCGTTGCCGCGGAATCGAAGACACGGAGGCTTTTTTCCATGGCCCAGGCTGTTCTGGATCAGGCGCTCGCCGAGGCGAGCTCGACTTCAACCTCAACCCAATATGTCTACTTCTTTGGCAATGGCAAGGCGGACGGCAATGGCCGCATGAAGGACGTGCTGGGCGGCAAGGGCGCCGGTCTGGCCGAAATGACAAATGCCGGCCTGCCCGTTCCTCCCGGATTCACGATCCAGACCGAGGCCTGCCGCGAATACATGCGCGGGCGCTTGAGCCCGCAGATCGACGTCGAGATGCGGGCTGCTCTCAAGCGGCTCGAAGAGATGCAGGGGCAGAAGCTGGGCGCGGGCGATAATCCGCTCCTCGTTTCCGTCCGCTCCGGCGCCAAGTTCTCCATGCCCGGCATGATGGATACCATCCTCAACCTGGGCCTTAACGACAAGGCCGTCGAGGCGCTGGCCAAGCGCAGCAACAATCCGCGCTTCGCCTACGACTCCTATCGCCGCCTCATCCAGATGTTTGGCGACGTCGTTCTCGACATTCCCAAAAAGAAGTTCGAGCATATCTTCGACGGTGTGAAGGCCGCGGCGAAGGTCAAGTTCGACTACGATCTCAGCCCCGAAGCGCTCAAGAAGATCATCGCCGAGTACAAAAAGCTGGTGAAGAAGGAGACCGGCAAGGACTTCCCGCAGGCGCCGATGGAACAACTGGTCGCGGCTCGCGACGCCGTCTTCCGCAGCTGGGAGAACGACCGCGCCAAGACCTACCGCCGCATCAACCATATCGACGACTGGCTCGGCACCGCGGTGAATGTGCAGGCGATGGTCTTCGGCAACCTGGGCGAGAACTCTGGTACCGGCGTCGGCTTCACCCGCAATCCCGCCACCGGCGAGCACATGTTCTTCGGCGAGTACCTGATGAACGCGCAGGGCGAGGACGTGGTCTCAGGCGTCCGCACGCCGCAGCACATCAGCGAGCTTGAGCGCGTCATGCCCAAGGTCTACGAGCAGTTGCGCGACATCACCCGCAAGATGGAAATGCACTACCGCGACATGCAGGACTTCGAGTTCACCATCCAGGATGGCAAGCTCTACATGTTGCAGACGCGCAACGGCAAGCGCACCGGCCTGGCCGCCGTCCGCATCGCCATCGACATGGTGCGCGAGGGCCTCATTACGCAGGAGGAAGCCATCTTCCGCGTCGAGCCCAACCAGCTTTACGACTTCCTGGTGCCGCGCCTGGTCGAAAAGGGCGAAAAGATTGAAGTGCTCGCCACCGGCCTGCCGGCCTCACCCGGCGCGGCCGTCGGCCACATCGTGTTCACCGCCGAGGAGGCCGTCAAGTTCCACCAGAAGGGCATCTACAAGAACATCATCCTGGTGCGCGGCGAAACCACGCCTGAAGACATTGCGGGCATGGAAGTCGCTTCCGGCATTCTCACCTCCCGTGGCGGCATGACGTCGCATGCTGCCGTCGTCACCCGCGGCATGGGCAAGTGCTGCGTGGCCGGCGCCGGCGACTGCACCGTTGACGAGGCCAAGAAGGAGCTGCGCGTCAAGGGTCACGTCTACAAGCAGGGCGACTTCATCTCCCTCGACGGCACTACCGGCCGCGTCATCGCCGGCCAGCTCAAGACCATCCCGGCTCAGCCCGACGATCCAGATCTGGTCAAGTTCATGAGCTGGGTCGATCCGGTCCGCAGGCTGGGCATTCGCGCCAACGCCGACATCCCCCGCGACGCCAAGCAGGCCCGTATGTTCGGCGCCGAAGGCATCGGCCTCTGCCGCACCGAGCACATGTTCTTTGCCGAGGACCGCATCGAGCATATGCGCGCCATGATCCTGGCCAACAACGAAAAGGATCGCCGCGCGGCGCTCAAGAAGCTGCTGCCCATGCAGCGCGCTGACTTCATCGGTCTCTTCAAGGCCATGGAGCAGCTGCCGGTCACCATCCGCCTGCTCGATCCGCCTCTGCACGAGTTCCTGCCCAAGCGCGAGGAGCTGCTCGTTCAGATCGCGCGCCTCGAAGAGAGCAAGCCGCGTTCGCCCAAGCTCAAGGAGCTGCGCGCGCTGCTGCATCGCGTCGAGGAGTTGCACGAGATGAACCCGATGCTCGGCCTGCGTGGCTGCCGCCTCGGTATCACCTTCCCTGAGATCACCGAGATGCAGGCGCGAGCCATCATCGAGGCCGCCGTCTCCGTCAAGGCCAAGGGAGGCAATCCGCATCCCGAGATCATGGTGCCGCTCATCGGCTCCATCGAGGAGATGCGCAACCAGACCGCCATCATCCGCCGCATCGCCGACGAAGTCTTCAAGGAGAAGGGCGTCAAGGTCGACTACACGGTGGGCACCATGATCGAGTTGCCGCGCGCCGCCCTCACCGCCGACCAGGTGGCCGAAGAGGCCGAGTTCTTCAGCTTCGGCACCAACGACCTGACCCAGACCACCTTCGGCATCTCGCGCGACGACATCAACAACTTCCTGCCCGCTTATATGCAGTACGGCATCTTCAAACACGACCCCTTCGCCACCCTCGACCAGACCGGCGTCGGCCAGTTGGTCAAGATGGCCACGGCCAAGGGGCGCAACACCCGGCCCAACCTCAAGGTGGGCATCTGCGGCGAGCATGGCGGCGATCCCGAGTCCGTCAAATTCTGCCACAAGATCGGGCTCAACTATGTCTCCTGCTCGCCCTTCCGTCTACTGACGGCAAGGCTTGCGGCGGCACAGGCGGCGCTCGAAGAGAAGGCGTCCGGAACGCTCGGCACCGGCGCAAAGTAAGTGCCAACCCGTTAACCAGCGAGGGCGCGGCCATCAGCCGCGCCCTCGCTGCTTTTGAAGCATCCAATCCGAATGCCGCCGTTTATGCTCACGTTTCAAGCGCACTCAGCCGGCCGCGCAATCGCAATTACTCCTTCGACGGCCCGAAATACCCCTCCGCAACCACCACGGTCACATCTTTATTAGGGGTATTCAGCTTCAACCCGACCTTGTGGAAGCCCCCCTCCACGTCCGCCTTATCCGGCGTAAAGGTCAGCACGTATTGTTTGTGCAGTGCGTCGGCAATCATTCCGTAGATCGGAGCCAGATTCTTTGAGTTGCCGGCTTCGAAGTAAAGTCCCCCGGTACGCGTCGCAATATCGCGCAGAACTTTCCTGCCGTCCACTGACTTTGTGTGTGGCGGCGGTGCGTTTGGATAGGGATAGCCTCCCGGATAGCCGGGGTAACCGCCTGGATATCCGCCGGGATAGCCCATCCCGAGGTCGCGGCGAAACCCGCCGAAACCACCGCGTTGTTCGCCTTTGAAGTAGATCGTGTACACATTCAAGCCGGCCCGCTCCGCCGCATCCATCGCCTCGGTCAGCGTCATTTTGCTGCCTCGGTCCACGCCATCTGTGAAGACCACCAGCGCCTTGCGCCCGTGCTTGGATTTCATCAGCTCATCTGCTGACAGGTAAATCGCGTCGTAAAGCTGCGCGTCGCCCGCTTTTCCGTGCATCTGATCGCGGCCGTTATCGACCGTCTCCGGGCCCTGTGGATTCACGCCCTCGCCCGGCGTCTGCCCCATCGCTTCCAGCTCCTTCGCCAGCTTCTCCCGCGAGTTGGTAAAGTCCTCCAGCAGCTCAACTTCGCGGTCAAAATGAATCAGGAACGCCTGCGTCTCCACGGTCTGGCCCGCCACCGGATCCGCCTTCGTGCTGGCCGGCAGCATCTGGTTCACAAAATTCGTCGCCGCCTGGCGCTCGCTTTCCATCGCCCTGCTCATGCCCGGGTCCGTCTGCACCAGTAGCCCCAGCAGCAGTGGCATGTTGCTGTTCTGCGTGAAGCTCGTAATGGTCCGCGGATGCTCATCCACCGTCAGGGTGAAGTCACTGGGGGCCAGGCCCTCCACCGGCTTGAAGTGCTTGTCGTGCACCGTCACCGCCAGCACCATCTGCGGCGGCGGTGTCTTCAGCACCGGCCCGGTCTGCGCGGGATGAATCCGCAGTACCGGCGGTCCCGGCTGTTGCGCCGTCGCGCCCGTTGACCAGGAACACAACATCAATCCGAAGAACACGGGCCCCAATTTCATGTGCATCGGCGCCGCCTGTCTGGGAAGCATTCGCGTTTTCATAGGGTTTGAGAAGAGACACACTTTCGAGACATTAGACGCAGCCGTGCGCCAATCCGTTGACTGCTGGACTCCAGACATCTCGCCTCTTGCGACCGCCTGTGGCTGAAGCAGGAGCGTTCCATTCGCCGCCCCAGGTTCGCCATTCAACGGTCCATTCTCCCGCTCGCTGCACATGGCTTGGGTTGACGGCGGTAACGCATTACGCTACAGATGCGTTTCTATGCTCCGCGCCTTTCATCGAGAGACCGCGGGACGCAGCCTGGCAGCCAATCGGCGCAGGCGAATCCGTCCAAAGGAGATCGCATCATACTATGCCCAAAGCGATAAAGTACGCCGAGAAACTGGCTGTCTACGCGGCCAAGGGAGCGTGGGTTGTCTATGAGCGGCTGAACCGTATCAGCCCCAACCCATCCTTCACCCCCAAGTGGAGCGACAAGCCCCTGCTCAAAAGCTGGGAGAAAGAGAAACCACCGCTCGGCTGGCCACGCACCACTGATTCGCTCTGCCCCAAGTGCGTCCCCGAGATCCGCAAGCAAGTCCTCGACGGCAAGCTTCCCCACGAAATCCTTCTGAATGAGAAAGTTGGCGAAATCAAGGCCCAGATCATCGAGCGCGACGGCAAGATCCTGATGGTCAAGGACTGCCCCAAGCACGGCCACTTCGAGGACGTGATGTCCATCGATCCGGCCTTCTTCAAACACCTTGAAGAGAGCTTCCCCGGCCGCGATATCCGCGCCCACGGCGCCGGCGACCAGAAACTGCACCGCCATGGCACCTCGACCGTGACCCACGGCCGCGGCTCGGTGCTGACCATTGACCTGACCAACCGCTGCAACATGATGTGCGACCCCTGCTTCATGGACGCCAACCAGGTCGGCTTCGTCCACGAGCTCACCTGGGCTGAAATCAAGCAGATGCTCGACAATGCCATCACCGTCAAGCCCAAGCGGCAGATGAGCGTGCAGTTCTCCGGCGGCGAACCGACGCTTTCGCCGTACTTCCTCGACGCCATTGCCTACTCCCGCAAGGTGGGCTACAACTCGGTCCAGGCCGCTTCCAACGGAATCGAATTCGCCAAGAGCAAGGAACTCTGCCGCGCCGCTGCCGAGGCGGGTCTGCGCTATGTCTACCTCCAGTTCGACGGCATCGGCAACGCCGCCAACTCGCACCGTAAGGTGGGCAACCTCTTTGACGTCAAGCTCCAGGCCATCAACAACCTGCACGAAGCCGGCGTCGAGATCGTCCCGGTGACGACCATCGTCAACGGCATCAACAACGAGCAGGTGGGCCGCATCATCCAGTTCGCCCTGGATAACCCCAGGAAGATCAGCTTCCTGAGCTTCCAGCCGGTCAGCTTCACCGGCCGCGACGAAGAGATCACCGACGAGCGCCGCATGGCCCAGCGCTACACCCTGAGCCACATGGCTCATGACATTAAGAAGCAATGCGGCTTCGGCGAGCCCGAGCGCGACTGGTTCCCCATCAGCTTCATGAGCACCTTCAGCGACTGGGCCGACATGATCCACGGGCCCAACGCGGAGTGGGGTCAGCTCTCCTGCGGATGCCACCCGAACTGCGGCATTGGCATGGCCATGATGATCGACAAGGAGACCAAGGAAGCCGCGCCCGTTACGGCGTTCCTGCACATGGACCAGGTGGCCAAGGATCTTGCCAAGATCAACGACGCAGCCCGGGGCAAGTGGCTTTCGGTAATCGGCTTCGGATTGGCGCTCCTGCGCAACTACGATCCCTTCCAGTCGCCCACCCACTTCAAGATCACTGACATGCTCAAGAAGATGGACAAGACCTTCAACGCCACCGGGCGCAACTACGGCAGCGTGAAGGGCGACCGGACCATGGAAGACATCCAGAAGCGGCGCGCGGATCGCTGGAACTTCCTGTTCATCGCCGGCATGTGGTTCCAGGATCTGTTCAACTACGATTTCCGCCGGACCGAGCAGTGCATCATCCCCTATGCCACGCAGGAAGGCGAGATCAGCTTCTGCGCGTACAACACCGGCATCGGCTGGCGCAACATCATCGAGAAGATGCACATGACCGCCACGCTCACGAAGTGGTACGAGGAGCACGGGCGGCATGAGATCTTTGCTGGCGGCAAGAAAGTGGGCATGACCCAAGTGGGCCACGACCTGAATCTCAACATGGAGCATGTGAACGCCGAAGCCAATCACACGCTCGACCAACTGGGCATCGCCAAGAACGCTCGCGAAGAGAAGTTGCGGGCGCGCGACAGCAAGGCTGTTGAAGCCAAGCTGAAGCAGGATGCGGAGAATGCCCACATGGCCAAGCTCTATCGTGAGCACGTGCTGGGCGAGAAGCCGATTGAGGGCATGGTTCGGCTGGAGGCTATTAAGCCGGCTTCAAATAACGCCGCGATGCCGATCAACCGCAACCGGGAGCAGGAAGCCGAGCCGGTGGCCGGAGACTGATCCCCAGCCTTGCTTCACTCTACAAAAGGCCGTCCGCTGCAGCGGGCGGCCTTTTTGCATCCCCACCTCCGACCGCAGAGCGCTGTGCCGTGATAATTGGCAATTCCTATTCGTTTTACTTCACTGACTCTCTATCTTTCAGGCTCGCTGGCGAGGAGCCGAGGCGGCCAAGTTCTTGCCCAGTCACTGATTACAGGGGCGGCCCGGCCAGTTGCACAGTATCCCAGACAACCCTCGGTGCCATGTCCTCATAATCGTGACGGTACACATTCCCAGCGCCCGCAATGTTCTTCCGCGGAATTGAGGCCTGGCA
>JAJZAL010000182.1 GCA_021799405.1 Acidobacteriota bacterium | reverse complement strand
TCTTTCAGCGATTGCTGGACGTCTTTCTTGATGAGGTCTAAGCACAATCTTTCATTTCGCCGCAGAACGCGTTCCAGAATCTCCTTGCTTGGAACCGTGGTTTGGCAATCAAACGACTGATTAACAATTCGAAGTTCGCCCTGCTCAGTACTGCCAAGCGTTGTTCTATGTCGCTAACATTCAGTAGTCGGCAGGCGCAGACGATTCGCTTGAAATTGTGGGTACTACCCACAATTTCGCATCTTTCTGAAGGGGTATACCCACAAAAATCCCCACACCTGGATGCGGTGAACCCAGTCGATAAGCGCGTTGGCCTGACTGTGAGCAACAGTTGAGGTCAAGAGCCGGGGACTTTGGCTGAGTCGAATGCAGTTCCCAATGGTCTGGTGGAAATCGCTAAACTCCAGGCGCCTCGCCAATCCGCGTTCCTCCGGACCAAGCGCAAGCGGAGGCACCTGAGTCTTTCAAGTCGTCGATCACTGAAATGATGGCGGGCCCGAAGAGCAACGCCGCAAGCGGTACGCTTGTCCACACGTTTGAGGATAGCTGAGCTTCGCCGCACATTGCGTCGTTGAAGAGTCGCTGCAGGAGTTTCTCAGAGAATGCGGCTTTCCCATCCCGCAAGAGTAGAACTGACGGACCGGACCCTGCGATGATTGCTTTAAGTCAGAGCGTTTCAGACAACGAGTCCAGGAGTAGTTGTTTCATTGCCGTCAAGGATGTGATGACTGTGTCGAAGATCTTGTCTAAGGCTCCGCCCCAGCCTGAAACATGCTGTTGGTGATCGATCCCGAAGGCCTTTAGTGTTTCGATCATCTCCTGCGATGTCGAAGCTGTTAGCGGCCATCAGGAAGCGTAGAAAAATGACCAGCGGCCGACCTGGGTTTCAGGATTTGCTGTAGCTTGAGGCGGAGGTAATCGAGGTAGTTTTCCGGCGAGGGGTTTTCGGTCAGCTCCTCGATGATGGGCAGGAAGTAGGCCAGCGATCGGATGGGCGACAACGGCGGCGCCTCCTGGGGGCGTATGAGGCGGCGTAGAGAGCCGAGCAGCAGAGCAGATTCGATGGTTTTCAACGGTACACCGTCCCGCTCAAGACGGCGCGCCAGCGCCTGGTCGGCAAGGCTGGCGCGCATGGGCGTCTCCGGCAGTTCCAGATACAGCGTGATCACTGCGGCAAGATAGGAGTTCGCATCGGCGGGGCGATTCATGGCTTTCTCCTGCGGCGCGCAGTGCTCTCCTGCTCGCTTTCGCGCACGCGATAGCTGGAGCCTTCGATCACCGTGACCTCGGCATGATGCAGCAGGCGATCGAGCATGGTGGCGATGCAGGCGGCGTTGGGGAAGACCTCGTTCCATTGCTTGAACGGCTTGTTGGTTGTGACGATCACGGACTTCTTTTCGTAGCGGCGGTTAATGACCTCATAAAGCAGGTCGGCCGACTTGTCATCGAAGCTGAGATACCCGACTTCGTCGACACATATGAGGGATACGTTGGCGTAGGCACGCAGCTTGCGCAGACGGCCTTCCGGCGTCTGCCGGTGCAGGTCCTCAAGCAGCGCCGAGGCGGTGCGGAACAACACAGAGTGTCCTGCCAGCACGGCGGCGTGACAGATGTTTTGCGCGATCATGGTCTTGCCCAGGCCATTGGCTCCGACCAGGACCAGATTGCGCGCTTCGGCCAGGAAATCCAGCGTCATCGCCCGTTCGATCACTTCGCGTTCGATGCTCGTTGGCCAGGTCCATTCGAAGTCGGCCAGAGGCTTGAACTTGCGGATCTCGGCCGCGCGCAGACGACGTTCCAGGCTGCGATGGGCGCGTTCGTCCATCTCGATCTGCATGATCTTTTCCAGCAGTTGGTGCGGCGACCAGCGCTGTTGCGTGGCATGGGCGAGCAGGTCGTCGAGTTGCCCGGCGACGGCGTGCAGGCCGGTGCGATCGAGTTGTTCGCGCAGGTTATGACTTGGGCTTTTTGTCTCGGTTGCGAGCAAGTTCATCGTAGGTCTCCAGATCGTGCGATCGCACGTCGATGTCTTTGGCCTGCGGATAGCGGCTCAGATCGAGCGGCAGTGGCGCAGCGCGATGACGCTGGCGCAGCAGGAAGGCTACCGAGGCGGCGCGCGGAGTGCCGCGCTCGATGGCCTCGTGCACGGCATAGCGCAGCGCCTTGTCGCCGTAGCGCTCCAGTAGTTCGAGCAGTTGAGTGGTCTGCTGCGCCACCGATTCGCCTGTAACGAAGGCTTTCTCCAACAGCGCTACGCTCTCGGGCACAGCCACTTCCAGCCGTCCGTTGCGCGTCGACTCGCGGGCCTTGCGCTTGGTCTTCAGCAGCGCCTCCTGATGCTCGGGATCGAGCACCATCTGCTGCCGGTCGTAGCTGCGGTGATGCCGCGCCACCTCTTGTGCGCCGTCAAGGATGCGCACCTCGGCAGCGGAGGCGATCAGCGTCAAGGTGCGGCCCACGGCCTCGGGCGGAATCGAGTAATCGTTGCCGTCGAAGCGCACATAGATCGTCTTGGCCGATCGCACCGGCGTCACATGATCGGTCGAGAACGCATGCAGCGGCAGCGGCAACAGGCGCGGCTGTTCGTCGATAAAGGCCTCAGCAACCGTGCGAGTGCGATCGTCCGGCCATGGCCGCCGATGGGCAACCTCATCGCGCCAGCGCCACGCCTGGCGATTGCATTCTTCCAGCGTGGTGAACGTGCGCGCCGCCCAGTAGGATTCACGTACGAAACGAATCGCCCTTTCGACCCGCCCTTTTTGATTACCGGCCCGCACCTGGCAAGGTCTCGGAACGAAGTGATAATGACCAGCCAACTCCAGCAGACGCGGATTGAAATGGACATGACTGCCATGGCGATCAAGCACGGCAGACTTCAGATTGTCGTATAAGAGGACCCTCGCCGAACCTTGGAATGACTCGAAGGCATGCACGTGACCGCGCAGAAAGCTCTCCATCGATTGATCGAAGAAGAACTCCAGGTATAGCGCCCGCGACCACGACAAGGTCATCACGAAGCACGACAGGGTGCGCCGTGCGCGCCCCACCATCACGGCGCCGAAGTGCGCCCAATCAACCTGCGCTTGCTCGCCCGCAAAGACCTGGGTGCGCAGAAAGGCCTCTTGCGGACGCGGCCGCAGAGGCGCCACAGATCGCCGCAACTGGCGGATGCTGCCCGTATAGCCGCGATCGGCCAGCATGCGATAAAGACGGGTGACGCGCAGGCGCGGATGCGCTTCCAGCGTCTCGCGCAGAAACGGCAGATAGGGATCGAGAAGCGAAGCGCGTAACGGCACTGTGTTCTGGAACTTCTCCACCTCGATGGCCCGCCGCACCGTGTCGGGATGGACTTGAAGCTCGGCCGCGATCGTGCCGATCTTCCAATGCTCGGCGAAAAAGTAGTGGCGGATCTTGACGCGTACATCCGGATCGATCATAGAGACTCACCTGCGTGTCGATGTGCGAGGAAAAGGATCCAGCAAGCGCCCCGTGCGGCCGCAGACCACGCAGCGCAACTCAAAAACCCGCGGCCCGCGCGCTCGCAACTCCAACCGCGACGCGGCCCACTGCCGGATGACTTGTTCTCTCTTCGATGGTGAGTCTGGATCGGCGGTTTGGGAACCCTGATCCGTCACGCTTTTTGTATGCCGGCGGCGACGATACCGCCTCTGACGGTCGCGATGATCCAGTCGCCCTTCGGCGCTCTGCTGATGACGGCGATTGGCGGCACGACGCTGACACACCCGTGCTTGTTCACGGCACTCCTGACTGCAATAGCGTTGTCCCCGGTCGCAGCAAGTGCAGATCGGGAACAGCGCCTGACAGCCCGGATTCGTACAATGCCTTAATCTAAGTGGAACTTCCTCATGAACCGCCATCGGCCCGCCGCGGCGGCCTTTGACAAGGACAACGGTTCATGACATGGTAAGACCATCCGCTGTGGCCTTCAGACATGAAGGTTGCTCAGCCCGGACCCCGTTGCTGCTAACAGCGGGGTCCATCTCTCCGCCCCACGCAAATTACAGCACCGCTTCCCACTGCGTCCACAGAGGCGGCCTTCCTAACGATGATCGACGGATGATTGCGCCTGCGGCGCAGATGATATCAAGCTACCTTATACCGGCAATTGGTCATATTTATCCGCTTCCTGATGACCGATGACAGAAGCGGACAGGCTGTGCGCATCGGCGACCCGTAAGCCGTTCAGCTTGAAGAGAGGCCGGAGTGGATCGAGTTCAACCTTCGCGTCCCATTGAGCCGCGATGGAAACCTTATCCTGAATCAGATCGAGGCCGGAATCGATTGCCAGTTGCGCCAGTTGGCAAATTGTCCCTACCAGCTTCAGGCTCTGAAAACCCTTAACATCGTCCTTCTTTAGCCCCAGGTTCACGGCCATCTGAAGCAAGGGCGACTTTTGCAGCCGTTGCAGCAAATTGAAGATATCCTTCGACCGATCGAGGAGATCAGCAAAGGGCATCGTTTCGAGCGCCACATGCCCGAGGGATTTGAACTCAGGATGAGTCCACCATCCTCGGTACTTCACCTTCTCACTGTCGAATTGGCCAATATCCTCCTGCGAGGCCACGAGGCCAAGATGTTCGGACACCGTGACGAGCGCCGCGGTGAACTCCAGATAAGCCCTCACAAGCTCCTCTGCCCGGACCCCAATGTTGCGATCACCGTTCGCTTTGCGGTCACCGGCTGCGACGGCCGAGACGACGGCGAAGCTGTGAAAGTGTTTGATGACCTCATAGGGAGCGCCCTCATACAGCTTTCGAAGTTCAAGCTCAAGATGGTTGCGGCCCCTTCGACGCACGTAGCCCACGGACCACCGGGTTTCGTAAGACACGGAACCGCGTTCCGGGTTGATGTCATATTCCGGACGCTGTTCGTATTCCTTCAGCACGGCGTCCTTGACGTAGGCGAGCTCCATCGGAGCGAAACTTCCCCTACCGTGGCCTTTCACAGGATCGCTGCGATCAGGCCATTTGAGGTCAACCTCTACCGGATCCGATATCGGCTTATTCTTCGGGTCCATAAGGAGCGTGCACGCCGATACCTGGGAGATCTGGTTTGCAAAATCAAGTTGCATCCGCTTGAACCAGAACTCGCGGCCCGGCTGTTTCACACTGAAGGTCTTGTGCTGAATTAGTTTCTCGACCTCCGGTTCGCTGAGGGAATATCGCTCGTCGAAGTAGGTGGCAACGGCAACGCAATCTTTACGGCTTAGGTAATCCTCGAGGTAGTCGCGACGAATCGAGATTCGTGCCGTGGAATATCCGTCCGGACCCGAATAGTTCGACACTGGCGCAACTCGGACAACGTCATACACTGGTCGGTCGAGGTCATCCCAGGCCATCGAGCCACCAGCGAGCAGGCGCGGAGCCAGCTGATACGCCATCAGGAATCCATCGTCGGGAAGCAGAATGAGCTGCCGATGGTTATCCCACGTGTGCACCAGCGTTTCGTATTTCACGCCGTTTGCTCCGTTGATCCAGAACTGCGGAGAACACTCGCCGTCAGGCCCGAAAACAGGCTGAAAACCTGCCACGCTCACATTGTTATGGATACCGCCGACCGAGCTGAGCACAGCTGAGAGCACCGCTCTCGGGATCAGTGCCGTGTATAGAAGCCTGTTCCCCTTATACCCATTTGCCGGCTCGCTGGTGATCTCGGCGACGGTGATCCATTCATCGGTACTCTGCGAAAGCGGTTGACCGCAGTGCGCCAGTGGCGGAGGCCACGCGGTCGGCGTCAACGGGTCGCCCAACTCCTGCGCGGTCCCATCTTCGTCGGAATCAGGCGAGCCAGACATGTACTCGATTCTAATGCTGCAGGCTGACCACTTGTCGTTCGCTACGGATCGGCTCTTCGAACTCGCGATTCAACTTCTCTGCAAATCTGCGCGCATTGTGCGCCTCCGTTCTCTCCGTCTATGGTTCGTCGTCTCGCAGCCACTGCACCATGGTGCCCCCGTTCTTCGATGTGAGAGTGGGCCTTCGTCGAAGGCTCGGTCCCTGCATTGCCTCCAGGATCCAGTCGGCCTCCGTGCCGCTGAAACACCAGCGGTGGGCATAGGCTGCAATCTTGCGATTGAAGTTCGCGACGACTTGATCCGAGATCGTCCGAAACTCTGTTGGTGGCAGCGTATGACCGTTTCCTTCGCTCTGCTCTTTCATCGAGAGCATGAGGTATTCGATATCGCCGCGCATCATCAGGAACGCCCCGCTGGTCAAGGGGCAGCAAGTTGTGCAATCCGGCCGCAGGAGTGCGTTCTCTCCACCGGGCTGATCGAACTGCCGGAAGACGGGGCAATCGGAGGTGATAAATGCTGTTGAAGGCGGAGTCAGGAGTATCGTCCAGTTCATCGTGGCATAGAACCTCGTCATATCGTTTGCGAGATCGATCATGTGTTCGAGGTCGTAACTATCTGGGTTGTTGTTCATCTCTGCCAGAAAATACTCAACGTCCTGGCGAGTAACTTCATACGGCTCAGAATGCTTGACCGGCACACCCTCAGCCGTTGCCACGTTTTGGAAAACGAGTGATGATTGTCCACTCTTGTCGAACTGTCGCAACTTCTCCTCGAACGAGGCCCGCATATGTTCGCGATTTAATTCTCTGGCGTACGGGACACGCATCTCCTGAAATGCGATATACCGGCTAAGGCTGATGCGGTCTTCGACGGAAGCCGCCGTCCTGTTCTGCACCAGCCGCCGCAAGGCTTCGAGACCTGGACCTTCGACTTTGCTTTCGAGGAAATTCTCAAGGTTGATGCCAGGCGGTGCATTCGGGATGGCGTAGAAATCGCGCTGACTCGCAATTCCGTCCGGAATCGAGCGATGTGGCTTCGAGCGGCCGCGACCGTAACAAACCAGCTGAGTGCCCGCGGGTGCAAGAAAGCCGTCCAGATAACGAGCCTGTACGTAGTGGTGTTGGCGTGCGGTAGCCATGCTTTCAGTTTAGGTTCTTTGCGGTCGATCCGATCGGTAGACCGGCAAACATACCAATAGTCTATGGGTGACCTGCGACCTCGTCTCAAGCAACCGGCTTGAAGGTAATCCCGTCGCGGTTCGGGCCTGCGTCAATGGACGCATAATCGCCAACGCGTATTTCCAGCCGCGTAAGTTCTGGAAATACGGTTTGCCCAGAAGTCGCCAGCCCAGATGGCTGAGGGTCAGAAGTTCTTCCACGCTAACTCGCTTCTAAGGACCTATTGGGTCATTCAGGTGTCGAGGCTCGGAATATACTGATTGCAAAGCCACTAGCCAACTATGTTCCGCATATTTCGCCTGCCATGTACGAAGATCTAAACGAGATTGCGACCCTACGGTTCAATAAGGATCTGGAATCCATCTCGAGCCAGACCCGCGAAAGAGTCAGGGAGATGCAGAGCGAATACGCCGCCGCAACAAGCGGGTCAGGAGCGCGGAGCGGCGCTCATGAGGCTGCAATCGGGCGAACACAGATTGAGGGATCTGTGCGGCTCGTTCGCGCACTATTTGAGACTTGGGTAGAACTGGTAAAGCGCCGGAACGGACACATTTCGCGTTATGACGTGGATTTCATCGCGAAGAAATTAGAGGTCTTCGCACGGACACAGAAAGGTCACCTTCGCAGAGCTTTCTTAAGCCAACGAATGGGTGCGACTGTGAACCTTCTGACCCAAGAGGCTGATCTTAAACTCAATGCCGCAATAGCGACTGCCCGCAGGGACTTGGCGATTATGGCGCAGGAGCATGAGTTGTTTTCGCAGCCAGTAGTGGGTACCAACAAACAGGGAGCTAGTGAAGCACTTACCCCTAATAAGAGTGGGGACGAGTTGAATGCAACGAAAGAGCGAAGAGTTTCAGGCCAAAAGCAGGTGCAGGCCCCCGACGGAAATAACATCCAAAGTGCCTCAGCACCATTAAACGAAAAAGACATCTGGGCCAAGATCTTGTCCTGGGGTGTAGTCGGATTCATCGAATCGCTAGCGCTGGGCGGCGGCATTGCATTTATGACGACCGGACACGAAGTGGCTGCAGACGTCTGCTACGTCGCGGGTGCCGCCCTATTCCTCGGCAAATTCTGGACATGGGAAGACGCGCGGAGGCAGCCGCGAGCCAGAAAGCTACTTCTTCAAATTGGAATTACGCTACTGACGGTGATAGTTGCGACGCTTGCGATTCTATGGAATCACTCTATTAATTCGGCGTCCTCCGCAGCTATCCTGACTCAGTCACCGGCAGCGAGAACTGAATCCAAGGGGAGTGGGCAAGTGCATCCGATCGGGAGCGGTACGTCGATCAAATCGAAGAAAAAAGAGTTGCCAGAAAAACTCAGACCGGTTTCGGCCGAGAGACAAAAAACAAATCGAATGGCTTCAGCGCCTTCGCCACCCCGGCCACCGGCAAGAGGCAACGGAAATCGTGGAGCACAGTCGAGTGAGGCCGACGGTTCGATTGAATCGAAACCACAAGAGTCGTCAGTAACAGTTGGAGCGCTTCCTGCAGAGGGGCAAACAATATCTATTGCAGAACGGGTGAAGATAATCATCGCTAATCAGCTGCAGGTTAAATTAAGTGAACTCAAACCTAGCGATGATTTTGAGGCAAATCTTGGTGCGGATCCGTCAGACATATATTTCCTGATGCAATCTCTGGAACTGCAGTTCAACATAACAATTCCGGACGCCGATTCGACCAAGTTGCATACCGTGGGCGAGACAGTAAGCTACATTGAGAAAAGGATTGAGGAGAAGCAGGCAGAGGCGCGTAATCGGGAGGTTGGTGATAAGGAGAAAGCTGGATCGACGAGCGGTCAGAAGATATCTATTGCGGAGCGTGTCACAGTAATAATCGCCCATCAGCTGGACATCGATCCGACCACAATTAAGCCCAGCGACGATTTCGAGGTAGATCTTGGGGCAAGTCCTTCCAATGTATACTTCATAATGCAAGAGTTGGAACAACAGTACGACATCAAGATTCCTCCTGCAGATTCCAAGAGATTAAATACCGTCGGCGAGACAATTACCTATATTGAAAAGAAAGAACACGCACAGCAGTAAGTGGATACATTCAGCTCATTCGTTTTTTTGATTGTTAGCGAGAAACGTTAGCTCCAGCAACCCACTTGAGCGAGCGGCTGTCTCTCGGTTTATGCATCATTGCCAACTCGCATTTCCAGCCGCATAAACTCTGGAAACGCGCTTTGGGCTGATATCAACAACTGGGAAGTCGGCATTTGTAAGACAAGGCCGTTAAACGCGAACTTACTTCACTCGAATCCGAACCACGAGCCACGGCAGCACTTTCGGTCTGGCAGGCGTTTGCTTTGAGCTATTCTGATGGTTGCATCAGCTATCCTTAAAAATCGGACGAGCGAGTGAACGCCAAAACCCGCGACCTCAACACCCGCCCAAGACCGACACCAGCATTAGCTGAAAGCTTGATGAGCGCCAACTTTGATTTGGTCTCGTTGATTCTTGCACCGTCGCAGTTTCAAGATCTTCTCGAATACCTCTCGTTAGCCCAAGATTTCGTCCATCGGGAGCAGCAGGAGTTTAAGAAGCGTATCGATAACTATATTACCGTCAATGCGCTCCACGGGGAGGATAGGGAAGAATACTACAGCTCCCGCGAAGATGATTATGGCCAGCTACAAAGCCGGTTCCCTCGTATCGTGTTTTCGAGCACATTACTCATGGCTTGTGCCTTATTCGAGGGCTCATTGGTCGACCTGTGCAAAGCCTTCGATCGCGCTCTGCCTACATCCACAAAGTGGGTGGATCTACCTAAAAAGGACAAGGGGATAAAGAAAGCCGCCAATTTCTTGAAAGTCAACTTTGGCATACACCTTTCGAACTACTCGCATTGGAATAAGGTCACGGATTACTTCACCGTCCGAGCCTGCATAGTGCATGCGGATGGCGATTTAAGGAATATGCAGCCAAATCAAGCGACTCAGATTCGCAATATTTTGAGGCCCTATGGCTCATTGGCATCACCCAATACCGAAGATGGGCAGCCCGTGATGGCTAAACGGTTGGTGATTGAGCACGATTTTGTCTCCGACACCATCAAGCATCTCGGTGGCGTTTGGCCTCTTCTGGAGACCGCGTGCATTCAAAACGAGGTCGTAGGCCCTCACTACTGGCCATGAGAGGAGCGAGGCCGCCGGAAGGATGCGCGCGGCAGTGGAGGATGAATAGATCTTGCCCGGCCAGTTTCGTGAAATCGGACATGGTGGCGTTGAAAAGTTGAAACGATCCATTCGGCTCGACCTCAGTCGGCCCGCGGCTGGAGCCACCAAACGTCGCGCTGCGGAGAGCGCATCACCGTA
>JAJZAL010000018.1 GCA_021799405.1 Acidobacteriota bacterium | reverse complement strand
CCGAACGAGACGTTTGTGGCGCCGGGCAGCGGGACTCTGGGCAAGAGCCTGGAGTTTACGCATGCCAGCTTTGAGACCGGATGCGGATCATACGGGCACGCGAAGATTGTGCGCTACCTGACGAGGATTACGGGCCAGAGCGTGTGGGGGGACAGCCTGGAGCGGGTGTTCTACAACACGACCATGGGTGAAAAGCCGATTGAAGAAGGCGGGTTCACGTTCTACTACTCGGACTACAACAACAACCGCGCGCAGAAGGTGTACTACCAGGAGCAGTGGCCGTGCTGCTCGGGGACGTTTCCGCAGGTGACGGCGGATTACGGAATCAGCTCGTATTTTTATTCGCCGCAGGGCGTGTACGTGAATCTGTTTGTGCCGTCGCGGGTGAAGTTTCAGCAGAAGGGTACACGTTTCCGGATTGAGCAGCGGACGGAGTATCCGTACTCGAACGACGTTGCGCTGCATGTGTGGGGCGAGAGCCCGCAGACGTTTACGATTGCGCTGCGGGTGCCGCAATGGGCTGGGAAGAACACGGAAGTGGCGGTGAACGGCAAGCGGCAGCAGGTGGATGTGCGGCCGGGCGAGTTCCTGGAACTGCGGCGGGAGTGGAAGAACGGCGACGTGATTGAATACACGATCGACCAGCCGATGCACCTGGAAGCCGTGGATCCGCAGCACCCGAACACGGTGGCGCTGATGCGCGGGGCGCTGACGCTGTTTGCGGTCAACGCGCCGGAGAGCAAGTTCACGCGGGCGCAACTGCTGGCGGCGAAGCAGGAGGGGTCGGACGGGCGGCGCTGGAAGGCCGAGTCGGCGGTGGCGCCGGTGACGTTCCGTGCGTTTCCGGATATTCGCGAGCAGTGGAACCGGCTGTACCACGATGTGACGGCGTAACGGCAGCGGCCGGGCGCAAGCTGCGCGACTTTTGATGTCTGACGATACGGGCAGGGATGGTTACGAATCCCCTGCCCGTTTTTTTGTGCGCGCAAGGGCTGGGCCGGGACGGGCCTGATGCGCTGGAAGGCGGCTGAGGGAGTTCCGAGCAAAAGGTTTTCCCGCAGGCGCGAAGGAGCATGCCCGCAGGTGGGTTGCACGGGGTTCTGGCCAGGCAAAAGCAGAAAACCTTGTCCGCAGGGAGTGGCGGATTCGCCGGGGCGAAGGCCGAGTAGTGGAATGCGGCCAAAACAGGCGACAGATGGGGGGAATCGTGTGCTGGCGGGAAGCGGAGTGGAATGAGATTCGTGCCGGAGGGGCGGTGCGGTCGTGGAGAACTTGTGGAAATGGGAAAACATTTTCCACTTGACAAATGTTCGTTCGGACGAATAACAAGGTTGAGAAAATTTTGAGGCCTTGTTGCAGGCACGATTAGAAAACGTTATCCATCGAAGGCTTATTCAAGGGGACAAGTGATGAAGGGGATGAGAGTCATATTCACGCTGCTTGTGCTGTGTTGTTTTGCAGCGATGCCAAGCGCGTGGGCACAATTCAGCGCCACCGTAACGGGTACGGTGGTTGATCCGAGCGGCGCAGTGGTGTCAGGCGCTTCGCTGAAACTTACGAACGATGGAACGGGCGAGGTAAACACCGCAACGTCCAACGCGGCGGGCGCATTTACATTTCCGAGCCTGGCGCCGGGCGACTACCACCTGTCATCCACGGCGAAGGGGTTTGCGACGACGACCGTGCCGGTGGTGCTGGAGACGAACCAGACACTGAATGTTCCGGTGAAGATGTCGGTGGCCGGTTCGGTGCAGACGGTGAATGTATCGACGCAGTCTCCGCTGCTGAACACGGCAGACAGCCGCATCCAGGAGACGATCTCAGAGCGGACGCTGTCGCAGCTGCCACTGGCGGGCGAGAACATGATTTCGCTGGTAACGCTGGCGCCGGGCGTGACGGGCACGGGCGTGACGAGCAACGGGAGCCCGGGCTCGGGGCGTGACAACTACTCGACGGAGACGCAGGTGGATGCGAGCGCGAACGGCCAAGGCGCGGTGGGCAACATGTACATCGTGGACGGGCTGGACGTGACGAGCTCGATCCGGCCGGGCGTGCTGAACCTGACGCCGAACCCGGATGCGATTCAGGAAACGAGCATCCAGACGAACACGTACTCGGTGCTGTATGGGCGGGCGAGTTCGATCCAGATGACGATGACGACCAAGTCCGGCACGGAGCATTATCACGGCAACGCCGAGGACTTTTTCACGAACCAGAACATGCTGGCGACGACGGAGTTTACGCACAAGTACGAGCCATTCCAGAGCAACAACGTTTCGGCGTCGATTGGCGGACCGTTCTGGCCGAAGAAGCACTTCGGCTATTTCTTCTTCGAGATTGAGCCGCAGATCGCGACGAATGCGGTTGCATACACGACGACCTTTGCCGATCCGGCGTTTGTGAACTGGGCAAAGACGAATTATCCGAACACGGTTGGCACGAAGATCCTGACGAGCTATCCGGTGAGCAACATGAGCAACGTGGCCGTTTCGGCCACCGCGGCGGATATTTTTCCGACAACGTGCGGCACGGCGGCGACGAACAACCTGCCCTGCAGCCTGGCGATGATCGATTCGGGTAATTACGGTTCGTCGGCGTATCGGAACGGCGACCAGTACTTCATCCGTATCGACAAGGACTTCAGGAAAGACCGCCTGTATGGGACGGTGTTCCGCACGACGCTGAACTCGAACGGACCGAATCCCCGCCCAGCGTTCAACACGACGAACAAGTTTTACCAGTGGGCGATTCAGGCGAATGAGACGCACACGTTCAACTCGAACACGATCAACGAAGCAGCGTTTGCGGCGGACCGCATCGAGGGCATCACGCCGGCGACGGGCCTTTTCAACGTGCCGGTCGTCAATGTTTCCGGCGTGGGCGCCGGGTACGGCGACGGCTTCGCGCAGGGCGATTTCATCCAACACAACTATCACTGGCGCGACATGCTGACGCACCTGGTGGGCAACCATGACATTCAGATCGGCACCGAGGGCCTGTTCGCGGACGACATTGAAATCTTCAACGGGCCGTACGATCAGCCGAATTTCTTCTTCACGAACCTTCTGAACCTGGCGCAGGACCAGCCGTTTACCGAAGGCGGGCTGGCATACAATCCGCTGACGGGCAAGCGGGACCAGTGGAACTGGAACGCGGCAGGCATGACGTTTGGCGCATTTGTGCAGGACACGTGGAAGATCACGCCTCGGCTGACGCTGAATTACGGCATGCGGTGGGATGACTTTGGGAATCCGTGGTCGCGCAGCGCGGGAACCGCGTTCAGCGACTTTTACCTTGGGCCTGGCCAGACGTATGCGCAGCAGATTGCGAACGGCGTGCTGATCCGGCATGATCATGCGCTGGCGCGGTCGATCACGGACATTTTCAGCCCGCGCGCGGGACTGGCGTGGGATATCCGCGGGAACGGGGACTGGCTGTTGAAGGCCGGCGCCGGCATCTTCCACAACTGGCCGACGTTGGCCAACCTGCAGGAGGAGTATCGCGGCAACCCGCCGGGCGATATCTTCCCGACGTTCTACCAGGGGCAGAACCCGGCGCCTATCTTTGGATTCGGAACCTCGAACCAGAAGCCGTTCAACTTCCCTGCCCCGACACTGCCGGCACGGCAACTGAACGCGGCGGGAGGCATTACGGGACTGCAGTTTACGATCGGCGCGGTGGATCCGACGCTGACCTCACCGGTGACGTACACGTATTCGCTCGGCATCGCGCACAAGATGGGCATGCATTATGTGGCGAGTGTTGACTTCTCGGGCGCGAACGGACGGAAGCTGCTCTCGGGCGGCGGCCAGGTGTACAACGTGAGCTACGGGCAGGACATCAACGTGCAGGCGGGTGATCTGATCCAGCACACGAGCCTGGTGCCGACGCGCCTGAATCCGAACTTCGGGTCGGTGTATTACACGAAGAATGACCGTGTCTCGAATTACGACGCGCTGATTCTGGCCCTGCAGGGAAGGTTCAGCCGGTCGTTCTTCAACGCGTCGTATACGCGGTCGTCTTCGTGGGACGACACGCAGGTGTATCCGAGCTACATCAACGTGCACCAGTGGTACGGGCCGTCGATCTGGAATGCACCGAACCGCTTCTCGATTGCATGGAATTACCAACTGCCGGATGTGAACGGCGACCGGGGCGCGCTGGGGAGGGTGGCCAGCGGCTGGATCGTGAGCGGCACGGGCATCATGCAGAGCGGGAATCCGATCAACGTATTCACGAGCGCACCGTTTGAACCGGTTGTGGATCCGAATACGGGCAAGTACGTCGGATACCAGCCGGGCAGCGGCGACTACAACGCGGATGGCGACAACAACGACTATCCGGATGTGACGAGCTATTCGCAGGGCTCTGGCCGTCATGCCTTCCTGACGTCGGGCATCTTCACACAAGGGCAGTTCCCTCAGCCGACGTTTGGGCAGGAGGGCAATGAGAAGTACAACCGCTTTGTGGGGCCGAACTTCAAGGAATTCGACGCGGCCCTGTTGAAGAACACGAAGCTGTTCGGCAGACTGAACTTCCAGTTCCGGTTTGAGGTGTTCAACGTGCTGAACCGGCCGAACCTGGTGAATGTGGACACGGACCTGGCGGATTCGGTCTTCAAGAACGGACAACAGCTGGGAACGTTTGGCAAGGCCACCGGGCAGGATCCGCCGCGATTCATCCAGATAGGAGGGAACTTCACGTTCTAGAGTGGATTTGCCCTTGGGAAATTCACTCCGAGTGCTTCATCTTTCGACAGAGGGGCCCGATGCGACGGCGGGATCGACGACCGGCGAAAACAGATGGCCTCTCTGTCATTGTCCCTGGGGAGCTGCAACCACCGTTCCCAGATGGTGCAACTATAGTAAGCAGCGAACGAAGCGCGGCAAGCGGAGACGCAGCGCGCTTCGTGCTGTGAAAGCCGCTTGCATAGAATCCGCTATTTGAGGTCACTTATGTCACGTTTTCGCTACCTAGCCTGGCTGGCGCCTGCACTGCTGATCGTGGTTGCCGGTTGCCAGAAGCCGTCCACATCCTCTACGAAAACCACCGCCGCGAAGACGACCTCGACGGCCACTGCCGAGCCGACAGAAATCAATGGCATGCCGGTGGTTCACCTGAAGCGCAAGCAGACGGGGGACACGCCGCAGTTTCTTGGCATGACGATCTTGCCGGGGCGGGGCATGAACACGTTCCAGATCACGGGGTATTTTCCGGGTCTGGGTGTATTTCACGTACTGCATGCGCCGACACTGGAGGTGGCGAACACGAAATACTACGGCACGGCGAGCGATGCATACGGGGATGACAGCTTTGCATTTGGCGGGGCGTTCCTGGTGCCGTATCCGAACCGGATCCTGGGCAAGGTTTCGGCGGACAAGAAGACGATTACCACGTACTGGCATGGACACAAGCTGGTGCTGCCGGCGAACTGGCACAACAGCGCGCATCCGACTGAAGATCTGCATGCGATGCACGGGCTGATTCTGAAAGAGAATGCGAGCAACGTGAAGGTGGAGAATACGCCGGACGGGCAGGTGGTGACGGCGGACATGCCGGACGCGTTCCACGGGCAGTGGCTTTCGAAGACGGATCTGCACTTCAGGATTGCGCTGACGGCGAAGGCGATCGACGCGCAGATTACGGCGAAGAACGTAGGCAACGAAGACGAGCCGATGTCGATGGCGTGGCACCCGTACCTGCGGATTCCGAGCGGGGAGCACGCGCAGGCGCTGCTGCATGTGCCGGGAACGATGCGGGCAGAAGTGAACAACTATCAGGACGTGTTTGTGACCGGCAAGTTGATGCCGGTGAAGGGCACGCGGTGGGACTTTCTGGCGCCGCAGGGCAAGCCGCTGGACCATGGATACCTGGACGACAACTGGTCGCACCTGCTGTGGAAGAACGGAAAGCTGACGGTTTCGCTGTCGGATCCGGCGTCGAATTACAAGATCAGCGAAGTGGGCTTTTCGCCGCAGATCAAGACGATCCAGGTGTACTCGCCGCCGACGGTGAAGTTTGCGGTGGTCGAGGAGCAGTTCAATTTTGCCGATCCGTTCGGCAAGGAATGGCACGGGATGAATACCGGCATGGTGACGCTGAAGCCTGGCCAGTCGGTGACGTGGCATGTGCAGCTGCAGATGTCAGAACTGCATCCCGCGAAGTGATTGAGGTTGAAGGGACACGCGCAAACGGAAGCAGATGCGCGGCCCTTTGATGAACCTGACTTCCTCCCTGCCTGGCTCGGTCTCTTCACCGGAGGACCGGGCCAGGCGATCTTTGTTTGCGGGGCTTGGCGAAGGGAGAGCGGCGGCTCAGCGGGAAATCGTGAGAGGATGAGCGAAGAGTCAGGGAATGCCAGAAAGTGTGGAAGGAAACAGCTAAGGTGCATGGGGTAATTGCCCTTCGAGGGCGGATTTTTCGCGCAGCGGCGGCGTGCCTGGTGTGCGCGGGAATGCTGGTGGTGACGTGCCAAGCGCAGGCGCAGACCGAACAGCAGAAGGTGCAGCAGATCATCATGCTGCTGCGGCTGGACGAATACCAGCAGGCACTGACAAGCGTGGACCAGATGCTGCGGGAGTCGCCGCAGGACTGCCGTCTGCTTTCGCTGCGAGGGATGTCACTGAATGGATTGCAGCGGCCGGTGGAGGCGGCGCAGTCCTTCAAACAGGCGCTGCGATATTGCCCGAGCGATCTGCTGGCGCTGGAGGGCGCAGCCGAAATTGAGTATGCGCGGCGGCAGCCGGATGCCGCGGTGCTGCTGAACCGGATCCTGAAAATGCAGCCGGACGATATTACCGCGCATGCGATGCTGGCGTCGTTGTATCGCGCGAAGGGGGATTGCCGGGCGGCGCTGCCGCATTTTGAGGCGAGCAGCCAGATGTTTGCCGGACATCCGAAGTACCAGCAGGCGTACGCATTCTGCCTTGCGGATACGGGGCATTACAAACAGGCAGAGACGAATTACCAACAGATATTAGGGACGGATTCAGACGAGGCGGTGCGCTTCAACCTGGCGCTGGTGCAGTGGAAGCTGCACGACGCGAAGACGGCGCTGGCGACGCTCGATCCGCTGCTCGAGACGACGCACCAGGAAGCAGTGCTGACGCTGGGCGCGCGGCTGGCCGAGGAGACGGGCGATACTCCGACAGCGGTGAAACTGTTGCGGGCGGCGATTGTGGAGCGGCCGAAAAACCTAGCAAATTACCTTGAGTTTGCGCAGATTGCGTTTACTCATCACTCGGCGCAGGTGGGCATTGACATGATCAATGCGGGGCTGACGCAACTGCCGAACGCGGCGCAATTGTACCTGGCGCGGGGCGTGCTGGAGGTGCAGCTGTCGAAGTTCGCGGCGGGGATTGCCGATTTTGAGAAGGCGCACCAACTGGCGCCGCAGCTCTCGCTGGCGATGGACGCGATGGGAATCGTGGAGAGCCAGCAGTACAAGCAGACGGCGGCACTGAATATCTACCGGAAGGAAGCGCGTCTGCATCCGAAGGACAGCCTGCTGCAATACCTGTACGCCGAGGCACTTTCGGAGTCCAACTCGACGAGCAATACGACGAAGGAAGCGATTGCGGCAGCGGAGAAGTCGGTGGCGATTGACGCGAATTATGCGCCGGCGCGCGACCTGCTGGCGCTGCTGTATCTGCGGCTGAATGATCCACAGAAGGCGCTGGTGGAGGCGCAGGCGGCGCTGCGGATTCATCCGACGGACGATGTGGCTCTGTATCACGAGATCATGGCGCGGCGGCGGCTGGGACAAACGGCCGAAGTGCAGAAGCTGGTGAAAGAACTGGCCAAGATGCGCCAGGAGAATACGCAGAGGCGGAAGGCAAGCCACCGCTATGTGCTGAAGGACGAGATGGCGCACTGAGCCGTGCATCGCGGAGAGGCCCTGCACACAAGCTGAGAGGAGGCCGAGATGGCGACGAAGGTTTCGCGCAGAGCTGTATTGGGCGGGATGGGCGCAGGAGCGGCGCAGGTTCTGCTGACGTGCCGGGTGGCAGGAGCGGGCGTGCTGCCGCGCCTGACAGGAAAGCCCGGACTGCTGGACCTGGACCTGACGTCGATCAGCGCCAATGTGCTGCGGATTGGCATTGCGCCGGTGAATGCGTGGGCAAGCGAAGAAGAGCTGGGCGTGGTGGCGCATCCGTATGCGGTGGCGCTGGAGAGCCAGCTGGACCCGGTCGTGAAAGAGATGGCATGGGGGAAGTACCGGATAGCGGTGGAGGAGAATCCGCTGCGGGTGACGGTGACGAAGCCGGGCGGGAAATTCCGGCAGCAGATTCAGTTCGACGACGACAGCACGGCGGTGCGGTTTGGGATTGCGGACGGGCCGGTGTTCGGGATGGGCGAGGGACTGCCGACGTTTGACTTGCGCGGCGCGCGCTACCGGATGCACAACGGCGAGGGAACGCCGAACCTGGATACGGATGGGGCGCGGCTGCCGATTCCGTGGCTGGTGAGCGCGTCGGGATGGGGGCTGCTGATCGGGCAGCCCTCCGGCGTGATGGATTTGCGGGGCGAGCGGGGAGTCTTCTGGCCGGTGGAAGCGACCTCGACGCGCAACGTGTATTTGATAGTGGGCGATGAGCCGCGGGAAATACTGCGCGGATATGCGGAGCTGACGGGATTTCCGCATTTACCGCCGCGCTGGGCGCTGGGGTATCAGCAGTCGCACCGGACGCTGGCGAGCAAGGAAGAAGTACTGGGAATTGCGCGGAGCTTCCGCGAGAAGAAACTGCCGTGCGACACGCTGATCTATCTGGGTACGGGATTTTGCCCATCGGGATGGAATACAGGGCATGGGTCGTTCACCTTTAACGAGGATGTGTTTCCGAATCCGAAGGCGATGTTTGGGGAATTTCACGCGGAGCACTTCAAGGTGGTGCTGCACGTGGTGCCGCCGGGGGATTTCCACGGGACGATTCACGACACGGGGCCGACGGCGCGCGAGCCCGGTGATGCGGTGAGCTACTGGAAAGAGCATTTGCCCGTGGAGGCCGTGGGCGTGGACGGCTGGTGGGCCGATGAGGGCGACCGACTCTCGGTGTACAACCGGCTGGACCGTAACAAGATGTATTGGGAGGGTCCGCTGACGGTGCATCCGAAGCGGCGGCCGTTTGCGCTGAACCGCAACGGCTATGCGGGCTTGCAGCGGTATGGGTGGCTGTGGTCCGGCGATGTGACTTCGACATGGAAGACGCTGGCGGCGCAGGTTCGGAACGGGATCAACACGGGGCTGAGCGGAGTGCCGTACTGGGGCACGGACACGGGCGGATTTACGCCGACGCTGGAGCTGACTCCGGAATTGTATCTGCGATGGTTTCAATTCAGCGCGTTCTGCCCGCTGTTCCGGTCGCATGGGCAGGCGTGGAAGCTGCGGCTGCCGTGGGGATGGGATACGGGGAAGCCGGGACCGCTGGAGGGCGCGGAACGGCTGGGTCCGGGATGGCCCCCGGAGGCGGAGTTGCACGATGCGCAGGTGGAGGTGATTTGCCGGAAGTACCTGGAACTGCGCTACCGGATGCTGCCGTATGTGTATTCGACGGTGGAGCAGACGCATCGGACGGGGCTGCCGATGATGAGGGCGCTGTGGTTTGCGTATCCCGGAGACAGGAATGCACTGCTGCGGGATGACGAGTATCTGTGGGGCGATGCGTTCCTGGTGGCTCCGGTGCTGGAGAAGGGGGCGCGGCAGCGGAGGGTGTATCTGCCGGAGGGCGAGTGGTGGGACTTTTGGACCGGTGAGCAGCTGGACGGCGGCAGGGAAGTGACGCGGGAGGTGGACCTGGAGACGATTCCGCTGTATGTGAAGGCGGGCGCGGTGGTTCCGCTGGGGCCAGTGAAGCAGTGGACGGAAGAGCCGGTGGATGAGCCGCTGACGCTGAGGGTGTATCCGGGTGCGGATGGGGAATTTGCGGTGTACGAGGATGACGGCGAGAGCTTTCGGTACCGGGAGGGCGAGTTTACGCGGCTGCTGTGCGCGTGGCGGGATGCGGAGCGGAAGTTGACGGTACGGGCCGATGAGAATGGGAGACCAGCAGCCGGCAGGCGGGTGCGCGTGGAGTTTGTCGGGCGGAAAGAGCCGGTGATGGTGACGCTGGAGGCGGGCGCGACGGTGGTGAAGATGTAAGAATGGCTGGGATTTGAGGGGATTTTGGTGGAGCTAAGCGGGATCGAACCGCTGACCTCCTCGTTGCGAATTCAGAGAGTAAAGTCTGACGGAAAGATACCAGACGATACTAAGTGACACTGAGAGGCAGTGTTCATGCGCGTTTTGCGCACGTTCACTGCCTTTTGTGTGTGCCTGAGTGACACTGCCGGACATGGCCCGACACCGGCAGGGATGGCACAGTTACGACACAAACAACGACACAAAATGCGGCGCTGCTGATGGCCGGTTGTGATCCCCGGCGTGACCGTCTGCCGGGCTGCTCCCACACCCGGCCAGCGGGCGGAAGCGCTGACCATCCCACGCGCAACGGTTCGCGCAACCGGACGCGGCGCGCGCACGTTCTCAGGGGGTGCGGTTCGCGTGGCACGTTCGGCTGGAAGGTTGAGGCGATATAAGGCGCTCGCAATTTTCAATTTTTTTTTGAGTTGTGCGCGGGGGCTGAGATGCGCTTTACACGGATTTGTTTAAAAACCGTGCCGAAGGGCGTGGGCTACAGTCATCGGGTTGTAAAGCCGATGGATAGACAGCCCATGAGTCTATATTCCTTGACCCCGTACTGGGTACGCTCTAGCATTGCTCGCGGAGCGAAAAGCTGGGGCTGCTTTCCCATCTGAGCATGGGGCCGGATAGTAGAGGGTGGGGAGAGGAAAATGGCGCTATATTACTGCGGTCAATGCAATACTGACCAAGAAACAGAGAAATGGCCCAGCGGCGTAGACAAGATACGCGCGTTTAGTCCGGAAGAAATAGTGCGCTGCCTGGAGTGCGGCCATTCCGTGCCAGTAGATCAGGAACCTAGAAACACGACGGGCGACGCAAACGAATATCCAAAATCAGTGCCTGAATGCCGTTTCCCAAGTCCAAGTGAAGATTCAGAAGAGTCAAACGAACAAGATAAGGGGTCGTTCGATTACGAGTCCGCCCGAGAAAGCTTGCTTAAATATCAGAGGCGCAAGGAAATGTGGCGCTCTGCCCGCAACAGGTGGAATTCTGCGTTCAAGAGCATGTTCAAGTTTGCCCTATTGCTTTCATTTCTTGCGGCCCTCGTGTGGGGCCTTCGTTCCGTCCCTCGTTTACTCGCGGATCTCGGAGTGATTTCGTACGAGCGAGAGACTCTGATGACTGGGCCGTCAGAGATGTCGAACTGGTTACCCGGTGAGACTAGAAACTGCGAATCAGTACCCCTGACCACCGCCGATGCTGCAGCCTTTCATAAGCAAATTGGGTATGCCCTCTATGAGATAGATTGTGGCAACGGTCCGGTTCACAAGATCAAGATAACGTTCGATGGTAAGCCGTTTGAACGGCAATACGGGATCGTGTTCTGGCACTGTACACGGAATCAGGGGTCACTCCTCGGAGGCGGCACTACATTCACATGCAAGCAGGCAGGCGGGGTACTGAAGCAATCCGGTGGATCAGGGAGCTAGGCTTGGCCTAGGGAAGTATAACTATGCTGATATTCACAATTTTCACGCTGGCTGGTATCGGGTTGTTCATTAAGAAGCATCGTGGCTGGGGTTCTCTGTGCTTCCTGATCGCCTTTGTGTCATTAGCAGTTGTTGTCCTTGGGCTTTAGCCCTCCGATTCCGGATACCGTCGACAATTTGCTTTTGATTGAGAAGAAGACTCTTCCTGCAGTTCCACCACCTCTCTATGAGAAGGCACCGGTGAGGGCCAAGCGCAACGCGCACGCATCGCCACCCTAGCCACGCCGCACCAAATCCTCCACCTCCACATCCAACGCCCGCGCGATCCGCTCCAGTGCCCTCAAGCAGGCTTCCCGCCTGCCCAGTTCCAGCCGCGACAAGTGTGCCCGCTCCAACTCGGCATGGTCCGCCAGCAATTGCTGAGACCATCCCTTCGCGCGGCGCAACTCTTTGATTTTGCGCCCTACGCGCACGCAAATGTCGCTTGCCATGCCCCCAGCATGGCGTTAGCATGAGCCTGCATTGTGTCGCATAAGACACGGACGTGCGATTCTGGGGTAACTGAAAATGTCCAAAATGTTCTGGTGTGTGGCCGGAGGGTTGGTGTTGGTGGTGACGTGCGCGGCGGCCGCGCAGACTGCCAAAACTGCGGCCCAGAATATTGCTGCGCTCAAGGCGAAGGCTGAAAGCGGTGACGCCAAGGCGGAGTTCTCACTTGGGTGGATGTACCAGACGGGCAATGGTGTCCCCAAAGACTACGCAAAGGCAGCGCAATGGCTCCGGGATTCCGCAGCCCAAGGTAACGCTGACGCAGAAACCAATCTCGGCACATTGTATGCCGATGGCCAAGGTGTCCCCGAGAACTTCACGATGGCCATACAGTGGTACCGAAAAGCGGCTGATCAAGGGGGCGCGGTGGCGCAAGAGTCGCTCGGCAATATTTACTCTGATGTAGCCGATTATGAAGAGGCACAGTGGCTTGTGAAATCCAAGGCATCGTCAGCCGTCTTCTGTGCGCAATGCAAGTGGGTCTTCGCTCAAGCCGCATACTGGTATCGCAAAGCCGCTAACCAAGGAGATAGTTACGCTCAGGATGAACTCGGCACGATTTACAGGGCGGGTCTAGGCGTGCCCACCAGCGATGCTATAGCTCTGCAGTGGTATCGCAAGGCTGCTGATCAAGGCAATGCCGACGCCGAGATGCAGCTAGGTACGCTGTACCGTTGGGGCCTAGGCGTAGCGCAAGATGATGCAAGAGCTGCGATGTGGTATCGCGAAGCGGCAGATCACGGTGACGCAGACGCACAATATAAGCTCGGATTGCTGTATCAGGATGGCAATGGTGTCCCGCAAGATTACACCGAAGCCTATTTTTGGTTCGACGTTGCACTTGCGTCAAATCACAATGTTTGGATGTTCGATCCGAAAATTGCGGCCAAAGATCGAAACGACGCAGCATCTCACCTAACCCCAGCGGAACTATCTCAAGTACAGGAGCGGGCGCGGAAGTGGTTCAAGCATCACCCGTCCACGCCCGCGCAGTGAACCCGCCGCTGTTCCAAAGCCGAGGTCAACGAAAGGAAGCCAATGAAGCCCGTGCAGCAACACCGCACTGCAACTCCCGCCCGCCTGCCCGTTCTCCTGTCACTCGTCTTGCTTGTCATCTTCGCTGCCGCCCCTGCCGCTTTCGCCAAGAAAATACCCAACTCCGCATGGAAGACGGGCACGCTCCGCAATGTCACCGAAAAAAGCCAGCCCTACGTCTATGGCTGGAGAAGTGCCAACGGTGTGGGCAGGACGGTCACGACGGTCTACATCGTCTGGCAGTTCACGATTGAAAACGCCAAATATATCTACACGGCGGAGTTGAAAACCAAACACCGCGATGAGGCTCTGGATGTCACGATCAACACGCCGGTCACGTTCGCAGTAGTGGGGATGGACCTTTACCTGCGCGATGCCGAAGGTAAGGCTCACAAGTTGGCGATTGAGACAAAGACGCTCAGGACAAAGGGTTCGGGCCGCAAATAGAAAAACTCGCTGGGGATGAGAGGGGAACTGTGATGACACGATACGAGAATGACTCAGAAACTCCGGCAGCGGTTCTTGCGGCGGTCGTGTTTTACTCGGCGTTCTTCTGGATCGTGCTTTGTTGGATCGGTGGTATCCGTCCGGGACTCTCGGCAGCAATTTCACTGGTTCTTGCCGTCATGATCGTTGTGTTTGACGTCTTTTCGAAGGAGCGTCACGCCGAAGTCGTGAAGAGACTCAGCGCAATTGAGGATGCGATCAATGGTAAGGGCCGGTGATGCTTGGTTGCAGTCAGCATCCGGCGGCGCGCGCTTGGGGTCACGGCGTCAAGATTGTTGACGGGGATTCGGTGAAAGGGAATGCCCGGGCAGTTGGTTTGGGGGGCGGCGCGTGGACCTACCGTATCGCTGACTGTATAGTTAGACGAAATAAAAAGCCGCATCGGGCTAGGATGCGGCTTCTTCTGACTTTGAGTTCTGCTGACGAGTTCAACATATAGGAGAACCATGCGAAATGCAACAACACCCCCCGATCCCCTACGCGGAGAGAATTGCCGATCTCCTCAGCGATACAACGATTGCTAATGCGAAGCTGGCCCTCAGGATCGCCGCTGTCCTGTTGGAGGGCCGTGAGAAGGCCGAGTTCTCGTCTCTTCTGGACTTGGAACGTGAGGCATCTTTAACGTCAGGGTCGCATAAACATCAACAAAACGAACAAGGTGATCCATTGAGTCGGCAATCTCTCTGAGAATGTCGAGGAACTCTTGCGCTTGTTCTTCGGTCATCGAAAGCCCTTCCTTTCTGTACTCGGCTGCCATCATACGCCGATGAACTTTCGCACCGCCCGCGCGTGATCCGTCAGCCTGCCCTCCGTCGCCCGGATACAAACATGACCACTGCCCCGTCCGTTCGCCGCCCTGCTCTAGTTGAATCCGTTCGCTACGTTCTCCACTGTCCCTCTATCCTCCGTCCGCTCTCGCTCTCGCTGGCCGATCCTACCCTCCGCATGCTCCGCTGGACCTCCGCTCAACTCCGGTTTCACCTTGTCAGCGAAGACGGTGTGCCTGACCGCCTCATCATCCCGCGCCAGGTCTTCAGCATTGCCCCGCCGGAATGGCTGGCCCGGCAGTTTATCCCCATCACCCACGACCTCATCCCTCACCCGTCCGGCCCGCACCGCCGCCACTGGTTCCGCTGCCCGGCCTGCGAGCGCAGATGTTCCCTTCTGTACCTGCCGGACGGGGTAGACCGCTTCGCCTGCCGCGTGTGCCTTGGTTTGGTTCATCGCTCATGGCGTGATCGTTGGCACACCGCCGTTCCCAGCCTTGAGGCCACTCTCTCCGGCCTGACCGCTCCACGTCGGCGTACCGCATCGTTCGTTGGTTTGACTGCCCGGTTGCGCTGGATCGAAGAAGGGAAGGGGAGGCACAGGCGATGGCGCGGAGAAGGGCGGGGGTATCGCGCGGCCTAACCGCCGTCCGTTGCCGGATTCACAAGTTGCGCGCGCTTTCCTCACCCTCCCCCAACTCCGCCGCCGATAGGCATATTCTCCCGCACATACCGATTGACGGTCTGCCTGCTCACTCCCATTCGCCGCGCGATCTGTGCTTGAGTCAATCCTGCTTTCAGCATCCCTTTCAACTCGCTCACGTCCGTCCGGTTCAAAGCTCTGGGGCGGCCCGGCTTGCCTGCCTGCAAGTGATTTATGAAACCACAATGCGGGCATCGGAATTTCCCGCTCATCTGCGCTTGCTCCTCCCTTCTGCCTGCTGCCGTCGCATCCACCGAGACATTGCCAGATGCCCCGGCGCTGTCAAATAAACATGCGGTTTCTTGTCAATTTCCCCTTCGCTTGAATGCAATTCGGCGGACTGCGCGGACTTCCGCCGCAATTCTATAAATGCTCAGTAGCTTACGAGTCCGCTTCTCTTCTGGACTTCATCGGACCGAGCGGACTTACTGAGTGGGTCCGGTTAGTCCGGGTTGGTCCATCGTGCAACTGGACTTCCATGCAACTGAAAAAGAACAGCTTACGGGGTTAGTCCGCCGAGTCTGCTACTTTAATCTTCCGGTACTGCCTGCCCTCTTTGCGGAGAATTCCGGCGTTTTGGCACTTTCTCAGGAAGTCGGTTGTTGCTTGCGATCCCCGCTCCAAGGCGTGCTTGGCTTGCTTGAAGGTAAAGGTCTCCGGCAAGGTGGCATACGCTTTCTGGCGATTGTCGTTGAATAGCAGGCTGGCACCCCGGAGTTGCTCATATCCCATCGGCTCATCATCATCGCCAAGTATGCGGCCCAGGTACATCGGTTCGATGCTGCCCCGGAGCCGCCCGAAGCCCGCAATCACCAGGGACACCTCCACCGAACGGCCATCCAATTCGGTCAGCATATCCGCTCTGCGGCATTTGTCGATTCCGATGCGAACGTCTGCGCCATTGATGAGCTGGCGCGGTCCTCTTGCCTGCTGGAACCAGCCGCGTACATCTTCCTCAAGGTCCGTTACAGTCACCCCCGGCTGAGTGGGCAGCTTGCGGATGTGATGAACCAGGGTGACCGTCGTAGAGTGGTCTTTAATGATCCCGCGTAGAGTCTGGTACACGCGTGTAACACAGTCGTTCTTGGTGTCGATCTCAGGAGCCAATGCGGCGATGGGATCAATGATGATCCAGTCCGGCTTAAAAGCGGCAACCATTTCTTCAAGGTCAGAAGGCTTCCACTTTGGCGGAGCATCGTTGAAGTTGAACAGAAGAAGATTCTCACTGACCTCAGACAGTCCCAAATAGCTCGCAAGACGCGAAACGACTTCATCCACGCCGCCTAACCCATTCTCAAAGTCGATGTACAACACGCGCCCGTGCATCACAGGCTTGCCGAGAAAAGGGATGCCCTCTGCAACGCACAGCGCGGCCTGATAGAGCAAAGGGCTTTTGCCTAAGCCTGAGTCGCCGACAACGATGCTAAGGCTCCGCTTGGGAATGAGGTCAGCAATCAGGTGCTCATTACTTTTTAGCTCGCAGCATCGCTGCTTTAGAGTGCCGTGAGTGTACACCGCCCACTTGCGTTTGAGATGAGCCGGGACATCGTGCGGCTCTAGGGTTGCCGATCTATCGGATTGTGAAGGCGAATCTGCCGGTGACAGCATAGGCGAAACACTCATCGGACACTTTCGAGCAGGTGCTCAATTTCGCGCGGATCGAAAAGAAGCCTGCGGCAGAGCCTCACGGGTTGCAAACGTTTCTTTCGCACCCATGCCCTGACCGTGTGCGGGCTGACCCGGCAAAGGTCCGCGACTTCTGACAGCGTTAAAAGACGTTCGACGGTCACATTGCACCTGCCTTGTCCTTTTCTGCCCGGCCACTCAGGAAATCTTGCAGTGCATCTGGACTGACGAGAATGCGCCGCCCAACACGCATTACCTTCAATCGCCCTTCTTTGATGGCAGTGTGAATGGTGCGCTCAGATAGGCCCGATTCCGCCGCCGCTACCTTAACAGAGAAGCTGATTGCCATTTCTTGAAGTCCTCCTTGACTTCTTGAGTAGAGTGCGACACAGTTGCATTGATATGAAAGTGCAAAACAATATCAATGTTTCAGAAGAGACCAAGTGGTGCCGATGCAGCCGCGTGGAATTGATTGGCGACCGGGTGCGGTGGGAGTTGAGCCGGACAGGGGAATACGATCTCTTGGAGTCGTACCAGCGCAAGCCGCATTTGCAACTTGCAAAAGCAACCGATGACAAGGCGCTATTGGCATTCGTGAAGGCGTGGGGTCCGCTCAGGCCAGTGCGTCTGCCATTCACAAGCGGTGACGATCCGATCAGCGAATACCGGATAGAGCGCGACCTTCTGAAAGCCGAGATTCAACTCGTTGCTTCGATCAGGCAACGTGAGTTGCGCCGGGCGGCCCTATTGGCGGCGCTGGATGCCTTTGAGAAGCGCGACTATGCGAATGCGCGACTGATTGAAATGCGAGAACACATGGGCGTTCCTATGAGCATTCCGGGGAGGTCGATGTTTCCCGATTTCTTTTTCGACAAAGAAAATCTAGGTGCGTCAGAGCAGGATATTGATGAGGCTTGCGCCTATCTGGTTTCCACTCTTCCCATGACGGATTACTCCCTCAAGCTCATTGTGGAGCGAGGCAAGCGAGGCGACACAGTGCGAGCATGGCCGGGGCTGCGCAGTCTGGTGGACGCGCTGCACTGGATGGTTTGGCAAGACGTGTACAGTGAGCGAGCATTCTTGTTTTGCGCCGAATGCGGCTTGCTGTTCCAACTGGATAGCAAACATGAAAAGAAGTTCTGTTCCACGCAGTGCGCGCGCCGAAAGGCGAGCAGAGATTACGAGCGACGGAAGCGGGCAAAGGAGAGAAAAAGCGATGGCACTAAAAAAGCGCGGTGACACTTGGCATACGCATTTCTTTGTGGACGGTGAGCGATTTAGAAAATCACTCGATACTAGCGACTGGCGGGAAGCGCAGCGCAAAGAGCGGGAATTGATTGCGGAAGCCAAGGCGGGCAAGTTGATGGCTTCCAGAGATGAATTCTCCCGGCTGGCTTTCAGCGAAGCGGCGGACAGGTTCATTGCGGATCGGATTCCCCGGCTGGCTCCGCGTAGCGTCCAGACAGAGAGGGAACGGGCGAAGGCAATCAAAGCGGTCATCGGCAACGTTCCGGTTTGGCGTCTGACGGTGGAACAAGTTCGCGCATACCTCAGAAGTCGCAAAGCGGCTGGCCGGTCCAATGCGACACTCAACCGGGAATTGGACATTATTCGCGGGGTGCTGAAGAGGGCAAAGCGGTGGCATCACTTCTCGGAAGAGATTCGCCCGTTGCCGGTTCGGGAGAACATCGGACGGGCACTCACCTATGAAGAAAAGGTCAGGCTGCTAAAGCGGGCGGCTGCGCGTCCTGAGTGGCAGACGGCGGCATGGGCGGCACGGCTGGCCCTGAATACGACTATGCGCGGATGCGAGATTAAAGGGCTGCGCTGGTGCGACGTGGACATGATCGGGCGGACGCTCACGGTGAGGCGCAGCAAGACTGAGGCAGGGGAAAGGGTGATTCCCTTGAACGCGGACGCTTGGGAGGTCATTCTGGCGCTATACAGGCAGGCTCAGGGCTTGGGCAATCCCGAACCGGGACACTACCTCTTCCCGGCTGTGAGGAAAGCGCGGCACGGTGAGCGGCAAAGCAGCGAAAAGCAGGATAAAGAGAAGCTGGACCCAACCCGTCCCGTTGTCACTTGGCGGACAGCATGGCGGAAGCTGACGCGGGTGATTCAATGCCCGGAATGCGGACTGCTGCAAGACCCCGCCGAAAAGTGTTCGGGCTGCAAGGCAGACACGGAGGACATGAATAGCCCATTCCACGGCTTCCGCTTCCATGATCTACGGCACCAAGCGATTACCGAACTGGCGGAGTCCAGGACGAGCGATCAGACCATTATGGGGATTGCCGGGCACGTCTCGAAGAAGATGCTTCAGCACTACTCGCACGTTCGCATAGAGGCAAAGCGCGACGCGCTGGACGCACTCTCCATGAGGCCGGTTCAAAAGCCCGAATCAAACGACACAATGAAGGGTTACGACACAAACAACGACACAAAATTGCGTGGGGAGATGGAAGGGCTTCCGCAAGTGACTGATTTAATGGTGGAGCTAAGCGGGATCGAACCGCTGACCTCCTCGTTGCGAACGAGGCGCTCTCCCAGCTGAGCTATAGCCCCACGTAGCGGGAAGACTTTCCTCATTTTATAGCAAATTGGTGGATCGGGTAAGGGTGCGCGGGTGGCGCCGCGCGAGTGCGGATTTTGGGCTGAAGAAGCGGATTTTGGGGAGAGATTGGGGCGGGGTTTGTTTTGACATACCTCTACGTCTAGGGCTATAGTTCGCGATACCAAGAGATCGAGGGGTGAGGGTGGCGAGATACGACCTGCAGGGAAGTCTGGATTTGCTGGTGCTGAAGACGTTGTCGCAGCGCGGGAAGCTGCATGGGTATGGGATGGTGCTTCATATTCAGCGGGCGAGCGATGAGCTGCTGCGCGTGGAGGAGGGTTCGCTGTATCCGGCGCTGCACCGGATGGAGAACAGCGGCTGGATTGCGTCGGAGTGGGGTCTGACGGAGACGGGGCGGCGCGCGAAGTACTATCGACTGACGGCGGCGGGTCGCAGGCGGCTGCAACAGGCCGAGGGCGATTTCGAGGAACTGGTGAAGGGCGTGCGGGCGGTGCTGCGTTACGCATAGTAGAACCAGCGGTTGCAGAGGGATACTTCGCCGGTTTGCCCGAATGGCGTTTTGTGAACTGAGCGAAAGGGATGATTTATGAGGCTTTGGCGAGGAATCATCAATCTGTTTCGACGGGAGCGGGTGGAGGCGGAGATTGAAGCAGAGCTGCGGTCGCACCTGGAGATGGCGGCGGAGGACGCGGTGCGCTCGGGGATGAGCGAGGAGGAAGCCCGGCGGGTGGCGCGGGTGCGGTTCGGAAATCTGCAAGTGATGCGCGAGCGGACGGTGGGAGCAGATGCGGCGCTGTGGGTGGAGGGGCTTTGGCGGGATGTGAGGTTCGCGCTGCGGCAGATGAAGAAGTCGCCGGGATTTACGGTGACGGCTGTGTTGACGCTGGCGCTGGCGATTGGGGCAAATACTTCGGTGTTCTCCCTGGTGCACGCAATTCTGCTGAGCCGCCTGCCGTTCAAGGATCCGGGCCGTGTGCTGAGCATACAGTACTGGGGTGACATGGGCCTTGGCTATATCAGCGGTACGAAGGACGCGGAGGCTACATTTCGGCATGCCGCCCGGTCTTTTACCACGCTTGACAGTGCCGCGATTTATGTCAGCACAGGCACGAACGTGGTGCTGCGCAAGAATGCGGCAGAGCGACTGCAGGCCGCGGAGGTCAGCGCGCAATTTCTGCGTGTACTTGGTGTCACTCCCATCCTGGGACGGGGCTTCGCTCCCGATGAAGATGTGCCGGGTAAAGATCATGCGGTTTTAATCAGTGACCGGTTGTGGCGCGAGCGGTTCGGCTCTGAACGGGGCGTGATCGGCAGGAAGATACGGGTCAACGGATTTGTATTCGAGATCATTGGCGTGCTACCACCGCACTTGAACTTTCCTGGACGAACCGAGCTTTGGACGCCGACGATTTTCGATCCGCATACTTCCCTGATTGAAGCCGGAGCTTTCATTCCTCACCTGATTGCGCGGGTACGGGCAGGCGTGCCCATTGGCGCAGTGCGCGCGGAGGCTAAATCGCGCTGGCAGCAGGTCCGAAAGGTACGCGCTTCGGCTGAGAGGCCCATTCTGACGCCCATTGCTTCAGAGTTGACCAAGTCCATTCGCTCTTCGCTATGGCTGCTCTGCGGGGCGGTGGGGTTTGTGCTGTTGATTGCCTGCGCAAACATTGCATGCCTGATGCTGGTGCGGACTTCGGAGCGTCGTGCGGAGCTTGCGGTGAGAGCAGCGCTGGGTGCCGCACGGGGCCGCCTGTTGCAGCAGCAGTTGGTGGAATCCATCCTGATCGCGATGCTGAGCGGCGGGTTAGGGAGTGGTCTGGCAGAAGGCATTCTGCGGCTGCTGTATGTTTTTCGTCCCCAGGCACTGGCTGCGTATCCTCGCCCACATTTGAATCTCGAAGTCCTTGCTTTCACCGCTGGTGTTGCGCTGATTGCTGGTGTGACATCCGGAATCGTGCCCGCCGTGCTGGCCGGACAGAGGGATCCGGTGGAAGCCCTGAAGCATGGCGTGTGGCGGAGATCGGGCTACAGCAGCCGATTTCGGCAAGGGCTCGTCATGGCAGAAATCGCCATGACATTTGTCCTGCTGATTGGTACCGGCCTTTTGATTCATAGTCTGGTGAATCTGGGGCGGGTGCCACTTGGTTATCGGGTGCGAAATGTCCTTACATTTTCAGTATCGCGCTCTTCGGCCCGTTCCACCGGCGGGAAGAAATCGCTGCATCGAGACTCACAAATCTATGCGGAAGTGCTGGACCGGCTGGCGGCGATTCCCGGAGTTGAATCCGTAGGCGCAGCCGACGATGTGCCTCTTTCCAGGCAGGCCCAAATGCTCATGCCTGTTTCGGCGGAGCATCCGGAGCATGCGGGAGGCAAATCCATGGCGGCGATACCACGCATCGCCAGCGGCGGATATTTCCGCGCCATGGGCATCTCGCTGGTAGAAGGACGAACATTTTCGAAGAGCGATTCCAGCGGAAGCCAGAAGGTTGTGATTGTTTCGCAGGACGTGGCGCGGCGGCTCTGGCCGGGGGAAGACCCCATCGGTCACCGGCTGCATTGCATGTGGTTTTGCCATCCTCCGGCAGTGGTGATTGGCGTCGTTCGCACGAATCGGAGTTTTGGGGCACGGAGCAAGGCGCAGCCGGAGTACTTTCTCCCCTTTACACAGCAGGGATGGCCGTTTATGACTTTTGCCGTGCGGGTTCATGGGGATCCTGCATCGTATGTCCACTCCGTTCGGGAGGCTGTGGCCGCTGTCGATCCGGCGGACCCGATTTACGACGTAAGAACGATGAGGCAGAGGCTGGACGCGTCAGAATCCCTGATTCGGTTCGAGGCGTTTGCCTTGACGGGATTTGCGTGTCTTGCCTTGATGCTGGCAGTGATTGGACTGTACGGAATTCTCTCTTACCGAGTGACGCAGCGGGTTCGGGAGATCGGGCTGCGGATCGCGCTAGGCGCATCACGGCAGGCCATACATTTCTCTTTTGTTCGGGAGGCGATCGCCCTGACGGTCACTGGGGTTCTCATAGGCCTGGGCGTATCGCTTGCGCTGGATCATTTCTTGTCCACGGTTCTGTTCAGGATCAAGCCGGATGATCCATGGACGATGGGGGCAGTGGGTTCCCTTTTCTTTGTCATTACCCTTGCTGCCGCGTATTTACCGGCGCGGCGTGCGGCCGGGGTGGATCCGATGCGGGTGTTGCGGATGGAGTGAGGGATGAGGTGGGTCCCGCACGCTTGGGGTGGTGCGGGACCATGTTTGTTGCTGTGATTAGCAGTGGGCGGGGATGTTGTGGCGGTGGCAGACCTCTGTGAGGAGGCCGTAGAGGCCGTCGAGGACGGTGTCGACGGCGTGATGACAGGTCGGTTCGTCGGAGGGCCGGATGAGCTGCTGGAGCAGAGCGCGTTCGGTGGCGGAGTGTTCGCGGTCGGCCTCGATATGCACGGTGAAGTAGCGGTAGCCATCTTCTGTCTTGAAGCCGTAGAAATCGCGGAGTCCTTCGATTTTCTTTTCTGAGACAGCAGGAATCTGGCTCTCGTAGGCATAGAGCGCGGCGACGCCGGCGGCGGTGCCGTGATTGCGGCAGGCAGAGCGGAAGCCGTCGATGAGAGTGCGGGTGGAGGTCCAGGGTTCGATGGACTCGACCTGCTCGCGGGTGAGGCCGAGGCTTTCGGCGAACTTGAGCCAGAGCTCGGGGTGGTTGGGGGAACCGGCCTCCTCGTCGATGAGGTTGGTGAGCAGGTGCCTGCGGACGGACTGATCTTCGGTTTGGGCGTGGACGGCGGAAAGATACGTGGGGAAGGCGGCGACGTGCTGGTAGTACTGGGCGGCGTAGTCGCGGAGTGCGTCGAGAGTGAGCTCGCCGCGGGACCAGGCCTGGTAGAAGGGATGCTGGAGGAGGTGCTGGGCGGCGATTTTGGCTTCGATCTGGTCAAGAACGTTTACGGCTTCGCGATTCATGGGGATTCTTTTGGCTCCTTGGAGCATTTCTCCTCTACGGCGTCGGGAAAAATGCTGTGCGGCGTGATGTTCGGACAGATTAACAGGAGCGCGGGATGGGCGGGTGAGCGGGTTTCCACAGACCGGGGATAAAATATGGGTAGATCGATGCGAAGCCTGTGCAACCAAGTTCGCCTGAAGCGCTTTCGCCGTGGACGTCACGACCGCGGGCGCGTCGCTGTATTCTGAGGCGCCAGCGCAGACCCGATCGAAAGATCCGTATCCCAAGGACCGCAGTACCCCCAACCGTTAAAGGAAGGATGACCCATGTCGAATACTGGGAAGAATGCCGATAGCTTTGGGAGCCGTTCAGAACTGAGGACGGCTCACAAGACCTATGAAATTTTCAAGCTCAGCGCACTGGAGAAGAAGGGCGTAACGCTCTCGCGCCTGCCCTACAGTTTGCGAGTGCTGCTGGAAAACCTGTTGCGGCATGAGGATGGAAGCCGCGTGACGGCGGAGGACATTGAGTTTCTGGCGAAGTGGGACGCGAAGGCGGAGCCCTCGCGTGAGATTGCGTACATGCCGGCGCGCGTACTGATGCAGGACTTCACCGGGGTTCCGGCGGTGGTGGACCTGGCGGCGATGCGCGACGCGATGAAGGAGCTGGGCGGCGATCCGCACAAGATCAATCCGCTGCAGCCGGCGGAGCTGGTGATTGACCACTCGGTGCAGGTGGACGAGTTCGGAAACAAGCAGGCGTACTCGATCAACTCGATGCTGGAGTTTCAACGTAACCGTGAGCGTTACGCATTTCTGAAGTGGGGGCAGTCGGCGTTTGACAACTTCAGCGCGGTGCCGCCGGGGATGGGCATTTGCCACCAGGTGAACCTGGAATACCTGGCGCGCGTGGTATTCACGAAAGAAAGCAACGGCAAGGCGCAGGCGTATCCGGACACGCTGGTGGGCACTGATTCGCACACGACGATGATCAACGGCCTAGGCGTGCTGGGCTGGGGCGTGGGCGGCATTGAGGCCGAGGCGGCAATGCTGGGGCAGCCGGTATCGATGCTGGTTCCGCAGGTGGTTGGCTTTAAGCTGACCGGGAAGCTGCGCGAGGGCGCGACGGCGACCGACCTGGTGCTGACCGTGACGGAGATGTTGCGCAAGCTGGGCGTAGTGGGCAAGTTTGTGGAGTTCTACGGGCCGGGCGTGAGCGAGCTGGCGCTGGCCGACCGCGCGACGATTGCGAACATGGCGCCAGAGTATGGGGCGACGTGCGGCATCTTCCCGGTGGACGCGGAGACGCTGCGCTACCTGCGGCTGACCGGACGCAGCGAAGAGCAGATTGCGCTGGTAGAGGCGTACTACAAGGAGCAGGGAATGTTCCACACGGCAGATGCGGCGGAGGCGGAATATTCGCAGACGATCGGGCTGGATTTGTCGCGGGTGGAGCCGAGCGTGGCCGGGCCGAAGCGTCCGCAGGATCGCGTTCTGCTGAGCGAGGCGGGGGCGAGCTTCAAGAAGCAGGTGCCGGCGCTGAAGGGTCCGGCGGCCAACGGCAATGCCAACGGCGCGCGGCAGGTGGCGAGCTGGCAGGGCGAAGGCGGTCGCGACGAGAGCTGTTCGGAGTCCGCGCACAGCGACAAGCCTTACACGTCAGTGAAAGAGCGCTTTGGCGTGGACGTGGACAAGTACCTGGACGATGGGTCGATTGTGATCGCGGCAATTACAAGCTGCACGAACACGTCGAATCCGTCGGTGATGGTGGCGGCCGGAATTCTTGCGAAGAAGGCAGTCGAGAAGGGGCTGAGCGTGCCGCCGTGGGTGAAGACATCGCTGGCTCCGGGCTCGCGCGTGGTGACGGATTACTACGAGAAGGCGGGGCTGATCGAGTACCTGAACAAGCTGCGCTTCAACGTGGTGGGTTACGGCTGCACGACGTGCATTGGAAACTCGGGTCCGCTGCCGACGGATGTTTCGAAGGCAATCGACGAGCACGGGCTGGTTGCGGTTTCGGTGCTGAGCGGAAATCGTAACTTTGAAGGGCGCATTAATTCGGATGTGCGGGCGAATTACCTGATGTCTCCGCCGCTGGTGGTGGCGTATGCGCTGGCGGGGCGGATCGATCACGACTTTGAGAAAGAGCCGATCGGCAAGGGCAAGGATGGCCAGCCGGTGTTCCTGAAGGAGATTTGGCCGTCGCAGAAGGAAGTGGCGGATACGATTAGCGCGTCGATTAACTCGGAGCTGTTCCAGAAGGAATACGCGACGGTGGCGGCGGGCGACAAGAACTGGCAGCAGCTGAGCTTCCCGAGCGGCGACGTGTACCAGTGGGAGCCGGACTCGACCTATATTCGCAAGGCTCCGTACTTTGACGGGATGGGACCGAAGCCGACTCCGGTGAAGGACATTGTGGGCGCGCGGGTGCTGGCGGTGCTGGGCGACAGCGTGACGACAGACCATATTTCACCCGCGGGCTCGATCAAGAAGGATTCGCCGGCGGGGCAGTACCTGATCGCGCATGGCGTGAAGCCGGCGGACTTTAACTCGTACGGGTCGCGGCGCGGCAATCACGAGGTAATGGTGCGCGGCACGTTCGCGAATGTGCGTCTGAGGAACAAGCTGGCTCCGGGCACGGAAGGCGGCGTGACGCGGCTGCTGCCGGAAGGCGAACAGATGAGCATCTACGACGCCTCGGTGAAGTATGCCGAGCGGAAGACGCCGCTGGTGATCCTGGCGGGCAAGGAGTATGGGTCTGGGTCGTCGCGCGACTGGGCGGCGAAAGGGCCGTGCCTGCTGGGCGCGCGTGCGGTGATCGCGGAGAGCTTTGAGCGGATTCACCGTTCGAACCTGGTGGGCATGGGGATCCTGCCGCTGCAGTTCATGCCGGGGCAGAGCGTGGAGAAGCTGGGCCTGACAGGCGAGGAGACCTACAGCCTGCCCGGGCTGGCGCAGATGCTGGACGCGAAGTTTGCCAACGGGCGCACCATCAAGGTGAGCGCGGAGAGCAAAGAGCGGACGATCCAGTTCGAGGCGAAGATACGGATCGACACGCCGCAGGAGATTCTGTACTACCAGCACGGCGGGATTCTGCAGTATGTGCTGCGCGGGCTGGTGCAGGCTTAAGAGTTCTATACAAGACAGTGCTTTGCAATGGGGCGCTCGATATGGGCGCCCCTGATTTTTGAGGGATTGGGGAGGGTTACGGGCGCTCTTCCACAATCGGTACCGAGGAATGCACAGGGAGCGGGGGCGAGATGATGGTTCGGGCTGGGGCAAACGGACCTAAACTGGAAGACACTGATGGCTGTACTGACTGACATGGAGTTTGAGCGGGGCCTGCCGGCGTCGCTGGATGCGGAGCGCACGATCCTGGGCGCGATTCTGCTGGACAACCACGCGTACAACGAGGCGGCGGAGCGGATTGGCGCCGATGATTTTGCGCATGGAGCGCACCAGCGGATTTTTGCGCGCATGGCGGAGCTGATCGACAACGGCCGGCCAGTGGATCTGGTGACGCTGAGCGAGGAGCTGGCGCGGCGCAAGGAGGTTGAGTCGATTGGCGGCGTGGCGTACTTGTCGT
The DNA here is from genome assembly GCA_021799405.1 of Acidobacteriota bacterium. Next base: position 12,666 of record JAJZAL010000018.1, on the reverse strand, counting down.
CGCTGACGGAAGGCCTGCCGCGGAACCTGGCGATTGACGAGTACGTGACGATCGTCAAGAACAAGGCGCTGCTGCGGCAGATTATCCTGATTGGCTCGGACGCGATTACGCGCGCGGCGGACCAATCAGAAGACGCGCTGGACGTGCTGAACGCGACCGAAGGCGCGCTGCTGCAGGTGACCGAGCGCAGCATTGCGCAGGGATTCTCGAGCATTCCGGAGATTGTGAGCGGATCGTTCGGCACGATCGACAAGCTGTTTGCCGAGGGCTCGCGCGAGATTACGGGACTGGCGACGCACTTTGACGATTTCGACAAGATGACGAGCGGATTGCAGCCCTCGGAGCTGATCATTATTGCGGCACGGCCCTCGATGGGCAAGACGGCGCTGGCGATCAACATTGCGCAGAACGCGGCGGTGCGCGGCGGCAAGGTGGTGGCGGTGTTTTCGCTGGAAATGTCAAAGGAGTCGCTGCTGCGGCGCATGCTGGCGAGTGAGTCGCTGGTGGATTCGCAGAAGATTCAGAAGGGATTTTTCACGCGCGACGACCAGCAGAAGCTGACGATGGCGCTGGAGCGGCTGGTGGAGTCGCGGATGTTCGTGGACGACACGCCGGGAATTTCGCTGGCGGAGATGCGCGCGAAGGCGCGGCGGCTGATGCATCAGCAGGGTGGGCTGGACCTGATTGTGATTGACTACCTGCAACTGATGTCAGGGACGCCGGCGAGCGGGGGCGGAAAGCGGTTTGAGAACCGGACGCAGGAGGTCTCGGCGATTTCGCGCGGGCTGAAGGCGCTGGCGAAGGAGTTGAGGATTCCGGTGATTGCGCTGTCGCAGCTTTCGCGCGCCTCAGAGCAGCGCGGCGGCGACAAGAAGCCGATGCTGAGCGATTTGCGCGAGTCGGGCTCGATTGAGCAGGACGCGGACGTGGTGGCGTTCATTCATCGCGAGGCGTACTACCAGCGTGACGAGGAGCCGGACCCGGAGACGCAGGGCAAGGCGGAGATCATCATCGCGAAGCAGCGCAACGGGCCGACGGGTTCCGTGCAGCTGGCGTATCTGTCAAAGTGCACGCGGTTTGACAACCTGGCGTACAGCGAGCCGGGCGAATACTGATTTCCTGACGAGGCGTGGCGGGCTTTTTAGAGCATTTCCCCTATTGCTTTGAACTTTCTGAATTCGGCCAAGCGCAGCCTTTCTTAACGGAAAAGCTGCGTTGAGATTCTCTCTTCGGTCTATACCAATCGGGGAAATGCTCTAAACCGCAGGTCCCTTGGCTGCAGCGCTGCGCGCCTGCGCTCGGAATGACAATACTTGTAGAGCAGGGGCGTTGATTTCCTGCGGGGAATTCCGTTTGCTTTATTTGTAACAATGAATGTTCTATTTGCTGCCTGCTTCGCCGAGAGCTGCGCGGAGGCTTCCGTGCGCGGCTTCGAGGCGGGCGGCGGCGGCGGTGCGGTCGAGGGAGAGCCGGTGCATGAGCACGGCGACACGCACGGAGCCGGCTTGATGGAGCAGGGCGGCGGCAGCCGGAGCGTCGAGGCCGGTGAGCGTGGCGACGATGCGGGTGGCGCGGTCGCGCAGCTTTTTGTTGGTGGGCTGCAGGTTGACCATGAGGTTGCCGTAGACGTAGCCGAGGCGCACCATGACGCCGGTGGAGAGCATGTTGAGGACGAGCTTGGTGGCGGTGCCGGCCTTCATGCGAGTGGAACCGGTGACGATTTCAGGGCCGGTGACGGGCGTGAGGGCGAGGTCGGCGGAGGTGGCGACAGGCGAGTTGGCGACGCAACTGAGGCCGATGGTGAATGCGCCGAGGGAGCGGGCGTATTCGAGCGCGCCGAGGGCGTAGGGCGTGCGGCCGCTGGCAGCGATGGCGACGAGAGTGTCTTTGGCGGTGAAGCCCTGGGCGATGAGGTCGTCGCCGCCAAGCTCGGGGTGGTCTTCGGCGCCTTCCACGGCGGTGCGGAGGGCGATGTCTCCGCCGGCGATGACGGCCTGAACCATCTCGGGCGAGGTGTTGTAGGTGGGCGGGCACTCGGAGGCGTCAAGGACGCCGAGACGGCCGGAGGTTCCGGCGCCGGAGTAGAAGAGGCGTCCACCGGCAGCCATGCGGGCGGAAACTGTATCAATGGCGGTGGCAATTTGCGGGAGGATGCGCTGGACGGCGTCGAGAGCTTCGTGGTCGCCGAAGTGGAGCAGCTCGACGAGGGACGGGGTAGGGAGTTCGTCGAGGTGTTCGCTGCTGGGGTGGCGGGCTTCGGTGGTGAGGTTGGAGAGATGATCCATAGGTTCGAATCTCGAGATAACCGCAGGGTGTAAATATGCTAGCGCATTTCTCCTGATCGGATGGAGGACCTGAAATCTTACAAGTGTGTCCGCTCTTTGATGGAGTGGCCGCGCCGAGTGAATCGGTCTCTTCTACACGCTCACGGGGAAATGCGCTAACGCGCGCTGTGCACTGCTGGACTGCTGAAATGTTTGCGATGCGCGGCTATTTGGGGAAGCGTACGCGGAAGTCGAGAAGGATGCGGGTGCGGACGGCCGTGGGTGCGCCGTTGAGGAGAAACGGGCGGTAGCGGAAGTGGGAAACGGCCTGATAGATGGATGAGACGAGGTAGGGGTCGGTGGATCCGAGGATTTGAAGGCCATGGACGCGGCCATGGGTGTCGATGGAGGCGGCAAGCTCCACGAAGGCGTGGCTCATTTGAAGGAAAGAGAGCGGTCCATTGTGCGCGGCGCTGGATGGGATGAGGTGCGTGGCGGCTTCTCTGGCGGTGAGATAGAGGATGGATGTGGAGGGCGGCGGCGCTGGACGTGCGTTGGCGGGTGGTGCGAAGAAGGACGGATCGATGCGAATGAATGACTCACCCCGCTGTAGCGTGGCGGTGAGGATGATCCGAGGGCCGATGACGGCGGTAAAGTGCTGGGCAAGATATTGGCGGCCCAGCTCTCCCACGGCGGCGGTGGTGACAACTTCGGAGATGCGCGTGTCGGCGATGCGCAGCATGGGGTGGTGGGACTCGAAGCAGAACGTGGGGTACTGGGGCGGCAGGTTGCCGGGCGCCGGCTGGCGGGAATCGATCTGGACGCAGGGCAGCTGCATGGGGCCAATGAGGCGCACGCGGTAGCGGAAGTGCGCGCCGGTGAGGTCGGGATGCCGGGGGATGGGCGCGACGATCCAGTGATAGACGAGGCGTTCGGGCATGGGCAGGTCTGGGTTGCCGATGGCAAAGCTGCCGTGGGGCGTGACCCAGGCCTGGAGGTGGTAGCCCTTGCGATCGAAGACGAGCACGTATTCGTCGGGTGCGGCCCACCATTCTTCGAAGGTCCCGGTTGCCTTGGGGTGGCCGTTGGGCTTGTAGGTCTGATAGGAGACCTTGATGTGCCAGGGGGGCAGGCCTGGAGCCGTGAGTCCGTTGCGAAGGGCGCCGAGCTGCAACAGAGCCAGCGGGTTCTTCGGCATAGCGGGCGGGGCGGGCTTGGATTGCGCGGCGAGAGCGAAGGCCGGGAGCGCGAAGAGCAGGGCGCAGAGAAGGATGCGGTGCGGCGCCGTGCGGCGACGAACGCACATCTCCGCGAGATGTGGCGCACCCGGCGGGGGCGGGTCGGGTCGTGGCGCACCCGAGATGTTCATTTGCGGCGGAGGGATTTTTTCGTCGCGGTTTTCTTTGCCGCGGGTTTTTTTGTAACGGAGCTGGTTGCTTTTTGGGTTGGAGTTTTCTTTGCCGCGGTTTTCTTTGCAGGAGATTTCCTGGCCGGGGCTTTCTTTGCCGGGGTTTTCTTTGCAGGCGAAGTCTTCTTTGCCGGCGCGGGTTGTTTTGTGGCGGATTTCTTCTTTGCTGGAGCCTTTTTGCGGGCGGCGAGAGTCTTTTCCGTCAGGGCGCGCTTGAGCTCGTCGAGGTCGACGGTGCGGGCGGATTTGCGGAGGCGCTCGATGTCGTAGAAGGCGCGGCGCTCGGCGAGGAAGACGTGGACGACGAAGTCGACGTAGTCGAGGAGGATCCATTCGCCGAGGCGGCGACCTTCGACGGAGTTGGGATAGACGCCGAATTTTCGTTTGAGCTGGAGTTCGATTTCGTCGGCGATGGCGACGGCCTGGCGCTCATTGGCGGCGCTGGTGATGAGGAAGAAATCGGTAAAGCCTGCGTCGGCAGCGTCGAGCTCGAGGACCCGGGTATCCTGACCTTTTTTATCTTCACAGGCGGCAGCGGCGGCGAGGACCATCTGGCGGGTTTCGTTGGTGGGCATTCGTTCGGTTCGGTCTCCTTGCGGGTATGGTAGAGCAATTCAGCGCGGGGATGCGCGCGGGAATCAGGGGGTGCCGTTGCGGTAAAGGCGGTGGTCGCGGATGTAGGCGAGGACGGCCTGAGGCAGAAGCGAGGGGTTGGGGTCGGCGGAGTGGAGCGCGTCCCGGAGTTCGGTGGCGGAGATGTCGTGCTGTAGCTGGGGCAGGAGGTAGAGGCGCGAGCGGCGGCCGTGCCGGTTGCGCAGGCCGAGGGTGAGCAGTTGCGGATCGGGGTGGTCGTCGGAGGCGACGGAGATATCGTCTGGCAGGGCGTTGGCGATGCGGCCGAGGTCAAAGCCGGGGCGTGCGCCGATGATGAAGGGGAATTCCATGAGGAGATCGGAAGGGCGGTGCCAGAGGGAGATGTTGAGGAAAGCGTCAGCGCCGCAGATGACGTAGAGCTGAGCATCGGGCGGCAAAGGTGCGCGCAACCGGCGGAGGGTGTCAATCATATAGTTGGGCAGGCCGTCGGGGCGCGGGGCGTCGGCTTCGCTGAGTTCGAGGCGGGGATGGCCGGCGAGGGCGAGGCGGGTCATGGCGAGGCGGTCGCGGTAGGGGGTTGCGGGACGGCCGAGCTTGAGTGGCTGGAGGCCGACGGGCGCGACGAGCACCTTGTCGAGATCGAGGGTTTGGAGGGCCAGGCTGGCGAGGGCGAGGTGGCCGGTGTGGGGAGGGTCGAAAGTGCCGCCAAAAAAGCCGATGCGGGGCGGGCGGGATGGAGTTTGACTCACCGTGGACTTGCTCCGGGACCTAGACAATGCGGACGGAGGCTGCATCCGCCTGGGCTGAATCGGCTTGTTCGTGCGCGTGATAGGAGGAGCGGACAAGCGGGCCGCTTTCAACGTGGCGGAAGCCCATGCGGAGGGCTTCTTCCTTCATGAAGGCGAACTCCTCGGGGGTGTAGTAGCGGGCCATGGGCAGGTGGTCCTTCGAGGGGCGGAGGTACTGGCCGATGGTGAGGACGTCAGTGCCGACGCGTGCGAGGTCGCGGTAGACATCGAGGAGCTCGTGCATTTCTTCGCCGAGGCCGACCATAACGCCGGACTTGGTGACGACGGTGGGGTCGGTTTTCTTGGAGAATTCGAGGAGGCGGAGGGTGCGCTCGTAGCGGGCGCCGGAGCGGACGGCGCGATAGAGGCGCGGGACCGATTCGGTGTTGTGATTGAGGATTTCGGGGTGGGCGTCGACGACGATCTTGATGGCCTCTTCGTTGCCCTGGAAGTCAGGGATGAGGACTTCGACCTGGCATTGGGGGGCCTGCCTGCGGATTTCCTCGATGACCATGGCGAAGGCGCGGGCACCGCCGAGGATGTCGTCGTCGCGGTCGACGCTGGTGATGACGGCGAATTTGAGGCCGAGCATGGCGACGGCTTCGGCGACGCGGCGGGGTTCGTCGAAGTCAATGGGCTCGGGACGGCCCTTGGGGACGGCGCAGAAGCCGCAGCGGCGGGTGCAGAGGTTGCCGAGCATCATGAAGGTGGCGGTGCGGTGATGCCAGCACTCGCCGATGTTGGGGCAGTGGGCGGACTCGCAGACGGTGTGGAGATTGAGGCGGCGAGCCAGCGACTTGAGGTCGTGGTAGTTTTCGCCCATGGGGGCGCGGGCCTTGAGCCAGTCAGGCTTTTGGACGGGGCGTTTGGGGGCGAGGTCGATCTGCACGAACGGGCTGGAAGCCATAACCCCCTATTGTAAGGGACGGGCTGTCTCCAGAGGAGATGTCCTGCCGAACCGTAATCGCTCGACGAAGAGGTTCGGCAGCCGGGGTAACGCGCCGGTTTACTTGTCAGCTAACGATCACAGGCAGATAATCAAGGGCAATCATCCAAGTCGATGCAAATCACCCGCTTACCAGGCCCTTTGCGCGGCTCCTGTGTCCCAGTCGGGAATTTCCAGAGGATTACCCTATGAGGTTGAAAACGCTTGCCTGCGCATTCGGCGCTGCCCTTTTGCTTGTTCTGCCTTCCCATAACACACTCGCTCAGGAAGCATCGGGCCCGGTGCAGGCATTGATTCGCTATCCGAGCATTCACGGTGACACGGTGGTATTTGAAGCCGGCGGGTCAGTGTGGAAAGCCGGAGTGCAAGGCGGCGAGGCGGTGCGGCTGACCGCGGATTCGGGCTACGACTCGCATCCCCTGGTGTCCCCAAACGGAAAGTGGGTCGCCTTTACGGGCTGGTTTCGTGGCAATACGGATGTTTATGTTGTCTCGATCGACGGCGGCCCGGTGAAGCAGCTCACCTGGCGGTCGATCAACGGGCCGGTTGGTGGCAAGATCGGGACGGCGCCGGACAACACTGTGATTGGCTGGACGCCGAACAGCCGCGACGTGATTTTTCTATCGCGGCGTGACAGCTTTAATCCACAGATTGAGCGTGCATTCGAGGTGCCGGTGGCCGGGGGATTTCCCACGGTATTGCCGATGCCGTGGACTGGTCCGTTGTCGTTTAATGGCGGCGGCACGGAGGTTGCGTACAACAAGTTGTCGCGCATCCTGCGGCCCTTCCACCGCAAGCACTATTACGGCGGGCAGGCGGGCCAAATCTACACCTATGATCTGGCGACCGGCGCCAGCACGCAGTTGACCCACTGGAAAGGCGAAGACACGTTCCCGATGTGGGTGGGTGACAAGCTGTATTTTGCTTCAGACCGTGGTCCGAAAGGCGTGCTGAACCTGTGGGTGAGGGATCTGAAGACGGGTGCGATGCAACAGGTGACGCATTTCCCTGTTTACGATGTGGACTGGCCGAGCGCAGGGAATACGGGCATCGCGATTTCGGACGGCGGCAAGCTGTATGTGTATTTATTTGCGACAGGCAAGCTGAAGGCCGTGCCCGTGACGGTGCCGCTGAGCGGCAGGCATACGCTGCCCTATGAATATGCAGCGGCGAAGATGATTCGTGGCGCCGATGTGGCGCCGGATGGCAAGCTGGCGGTCTTCAGCGCGCGGGGCGCATTGTTTACCGTGCCGGTGGATTACGGGCACACCACGGACCTAAGCAAGACGGTGGCCAGCAACGACGAAGATCCGGCCTGGTCCCCCAATGGGAAATGGATCGCCTATATCCAAGACAAAGGCGTGGACAGCCAGGTGATGGTGCGTCCGGCGGACGGGACCGGCAAGCCGCGCGCATTGACACAAGAAGGGGAACTGACCGTTTCCGGGCCGCTGGTGTGGAGTCCTGATGGGCAATGGTTGTCTTATACGAACTCGAAGCAGCAGTTGTGGCTGGTGAATACCAAGAGCGGGGCGCAGAAAGAAGTCGCCTCTGATCCGCAGATGGTGGTGGGCGCATTCCAGAACATCTCGTTCTCGCCGGACAGCCAGTGGCTGGCGTTGTCCAAGCACTTGCCCAATCAACTTCGCGCTCTCTTCATCTATGACGTCAAGAGCGGCGACCTGCACCAGATCAGCCGAGGCGATTTCAGCGACAGCAGGCCAGCATTTTCCCACAACGGCAAGTATCTGTTTTTTGTGTCGGCCCGGCTCGTAAACCCTGTGCTTTCGAGCTACAACTTCGGAGCCTCGGGTGTGGTTCCGGATGGATTGTATGTGACCACGCTCCAGGCGGATACTCCTTCCCCGTTTGCTCCGCGGACGCAGCAGCCGACGGCAAGCTCGCAGCAGAAGGGCAAGGACAAGAAGGCCGACGCGAGCAAGAGCAAAGAGAAGACCGCCGGCAAGGGCAAGCAAGAGGCGAAGAGCAAGAAGCCGAAGACGCCTGCGGTCAAGATCGATTTCACGGGGCTGATCCAGCGTGCGGTTCAGGTGCCGGTGCCAGCGGCGAACATTTCGCAGGTGGCCGCCTACAAGGGAGTTGTCTACTATTCGACCACGCCGGTGCCAGTGCTGGGAGGGGCTATTCCCGGCCAGGCGCCGGAACTACGTGCCTACAACCTGAAGAAGCGGAAGGCGCTGACGCTGGCTAAGGGGCCGGGGTTGGACCAAGGCTTCGTACTGTCGGCAGACGGCTCGACGCTGCTCTACAATCTGCACGGCCATTGGGTGCTGCGTCCTTCGGCGTTTAAAGCGCAGGTCAAGAGCAAGAAGCTGAATACCGCGAACATGCAGATGCGTGTAGATCCGCGTGCGGAATGGACGGAGATCTACAACGAAGCGTGGCGCCATGTGCGCGATTACTTCGTAAATCCGGAGTTGATACAGGCCAAGTGGGCGACGATCGGCAAGGATTACCGGGCGCTGCTGCCTCTGGCCCAAGACCGGGAAGATCTGAACTACATCATGGGCAATATGATCGGCTCGCTGGGCGAGAGCCATATGTATATTTTTGGCGGCGCCATGGGCTGGAAGACTCCTCCGCAACCGACGGCCGGTTTGGGTGTGACATTTGGATTGAACGCCCAAGCCGGACGCTACTATCTGAAGCAGATCTACCATGGGGACAATACCGTACCGGGCTATTACGCGCCGCTTGCGCAGCCGGGGCTCAAGGTGAAGGAGGGGGATTACGTGCTGGCGATCAACGGCCAGCCGCTCACCGCCCCGACCAATCCATACGAGCTTTTGCAGGGCACCCTTGGGCAGACCATCACGCTGAGTGTGGCGGCCACCCCCACGGGCAAACCGTGGACCATCCTGGTGAAGCCGGTGGTCAACAGCGGCAAGCTGCACCTGCTGCACTGGATTAACAACAACCGGAACGAGGTGAACAAGCTTTCCGGCGGCAAGGTGGGCTATGTGTATCTGGACGACATGGAGGCGACTGGTCTGCACGAGTTTGTGCGGCAGTACTACAGCCAACTCAACAAGCCGGGTCTGATCATCGATGACCGCTGGAACCTGGGCGGCTTTATTGACACGATTCTGTTTGACCAGCTGACGCAGAAGGAGGTGGCAGGCTGGACGAACCGTCATGGTTCGTATGAGGTGAGCCCGCAGAATGCGTATATCGGCCACATGGCGGCGCTCATCAATGGCGGCTCGGCTTCCGATGGCGACATTTTCGCGTATCGCTTTCAGCAGTATCACCTTGGGCCGACCATCGGTTCACGCACCTGGGGCGGGGTGCGCGGATACGACAACACCTTTACACTGCTGGACGGCGGTCAGCAGGTGGTTTCCGAAGTCGCCATGTACGGAACCGACTCGAAGTGGGTGGTCGAGAATATCGGCGTGATCCCGTCGATCCCGGTGCACGTGAATCCTGGCTTGCTGGCGCAGAAGAACCTTGATTCCCAGATTGAAACCGCGGTGCATGTGCTTCTGAAGGAGATTCAGACGCATCCGGTGGTTAAGCCTCCGCGGCCAGCATGGATGCCTGCGTTTCCGGAACAACCGGCCTATCCGCCCGTTACCAGGTGAGCGGTAGCGGTTATTTCGGGTAGGAGGGGTCCATGATGGCGCAGGCTTCTCCGCCGAAGGGTGCGTGTACGGCATGGATATCTGTGCCGGATTTCGGGATGTCGAGCCAGGGAGCATGCTGCGCGGCGGTATAGCGGGGCCATGCAGCAGGGCCGGTGGGGACGCCGGTTTTGGCGAAGCTGGACCAATAGAGGTCGAGGTCGCGGCCGATCCGGAGGTCCTGCGGAGTGGGTTTGGCGTGGCCGGGGAAGAAGTTGAGGAGGTAGAAAAGCTCGGAAGTGTGGAAGGCGGAGGTCTGGCCGGGGTCGGGACGGTCAAAGCGGTAGACCCAGGTGGGGTATCCGTGGGCGGCGTGCCAGTTTGCGAGCAGGCGGATGGCGCAGTGGAAGTCGTGGTCGGTGGCGAAGCGGGCCGAGGGTGAGCCGAGCAGCGGGCTGGGGTGGTTGAGATAGTCGGCGTCGAGCCTGGCGGCGGCTTTGTAGCCGAGGGTTTCTGCCATGACGTGCGCGAGCTGGCGGGAGGTTTGGCCGGTGGGGACAATTTCGCGGGCGTTGGTGCCGAGGATGAGCGGGACGGGATCTTCCTTGCCAGCCTGGTAGACGCGCCAGGGCATCTGGGGCAGGACCCAGCCGTTGACGCTGGCTCCGCGATAGCCCCACCAGGTGACGGGCGGCGGAAGTGGCGCTTGTTTATCGATGGCGAGAACCTGTGCGGCGGTGAGGGCGCGCTGCGCGGCGAGCGTGGGCCCGAGGGCCCTGGAGACGGGCGCCCATGCGATTTCGGATTCGCTTTTGGTGGCTGTGGGCATGAGGCCGAGGACCTGGCCGCTTTCTTCGAGAGCGGAAGTGAAGAGGCCGCGAGCGAGCGGCGAGGTGAGGAGCAGGCCAGTGTCAACGGCGCCTGCGGACTGGCCGAAGATCATGACCTTGTTGGGGTTGCCGCCGAATCTGGCGATGTTGTTGTGGATCCACTGGAGTGCGGCAATCTGGTCGAGGAGGCCGTAGTCGCCGGAGGTGTGGTGGGCGGATGCTTTGTCGAGAGCGGCGGTGCGGTAGAAGCCGAAGATGTCGAGGCGGTACTCGATAGTGACGAAGACGACGCCGTGGGTGACGAGCGGGAGACCGCTGGAGAAGCCGTCGCCGGCGAGGTTGGAGCCGCCGTGGATGTAGACCATGACGGGAAGGTTGCGGGCGTGGGCGGATGTCCAGACGTCGAGGTGGAGGCAGTTTTCGCTGTAGTGGAGGGTGTCCCAGTGGTTCCAGCCTTCGTCGAGTTGTGGGCAGGGCGCGCCGTGGCTGTCGGCGAGGAGGGTGCCGTGCCAGGGTTTGGGCGGTTGCGGGGCGCGCCAGCGGAGATTGCCGACGGGCGGCTGAGCGAAGGGGATTCCGAGATAAGCGAAGATGCCGGGTGCGGGCTCGGTGCCTTCAAGGGCGCCCTGGGCGATGGTGACACGAGCCTTGGGAGTGGGCGCGTAGGCGGGCTTGGATTGAGGCTGGGCAGCACAGAGCGCGGGAGTGAGGAACAGGCAGGCAAGGGAGAGCGCAAAACCCAGGATGCCGTGCATATCCCGCCGAATCGAGGGTTGCCGCTCCCTGTTGGTCGCGTCAACTTCATAGTGCGTGCAGGGGTTGGGGCTTTCCGGGTTTTGCGCTGGAATGCGGCGGAGTGCTTGCATGGGGCGGGTTCCTTTTTCGGCCCGAAGTTGCGATGAGGCCGTGAAATTTTGGCGAGCGAAAGAGGCGTTCGCTTGAAGTAAAGCGATTTTATGGAAGCGATGCGGGGAGTGGCAAGGCGGGAATGGCCTAGCGCACGGTTGCCGGTGCGCGCGGGCCGCACCTGGGCACTGGCGTGTTGCCAAGTGCAAGGCGGCGGGGAATCACTCCACGCGCAGGGCCTGTTGCGGATCGAGCCTGGAGGCCCGCGTAGCCGGCATCCAGACTGCCAGCAGGGCCACGAGAGACAAGATCACCGGGACAGAGACGAATACCATGGGATCCCAGTTTTTCACGCCATAGAGAAAACTGGCGATGAAGCGGGTGAGACCCAGGGCTGCACCCACGCCGACGACCACGCCGATGAGGGCGAGCCGCATTCCGTGCCACACGACCAGATTGCGGATGCGGTCCCTGTCAGCGCCGAGGGCCATGCGGATACCCATCTCCTGCGTGCGCTGCTGGACGGAGTAGGCCATGAGCCCGTAAATACCGATGCCGGCGAGGATGAGGGCAGCAGCTCCGAAGATCGAGAGGAGCAGCATGTCGAAGTCCTGACGCGAAATGGACTGCGAAACTACTTCGGTCATGGGGCGAACGCGTCCGACGGGAAAGCCGCCGCTGGCGAGCCGCAGTTGCTTCTTTGCGGCGGCGATGTACTGGCGGGGATCGCCGTGAGTGCGAACGAGCCATACCATTGGAGCGATACCGGTATTGAGCGCGGTCATTCCGTTGGTGACCTGGGCGAGGGGAACAATCATCTGCGGCTGCGGCTTGTGATTCAGGCCCGCGCCGCGGATATTGCCGACCACGCCGATGATCTGCCGCGGTCCCTCGACAAACTGAGGGCCGATGCCCTTGCCGATAAGAATCTGCTGGCCGATGGGGTTCTGCTTTGGCCAGTACTGTCTGGCCATGGCTTCGTTGATGATGACGACGCCGGGAGCCGATGCGTCATCCTGCTGCGTGAAGTCGCGGCCTTGCAGGATGGGGATATGAAAGACGGAGAAGTAGCCGGGCGATACGCTCATCCAACTGGCACCCCCGGTCCATGGGGACTTTCCCGTGGGCCTGCCCAGGACGTTGAAGGGCAATCCGTAGCCGCCTTCGAGGGGCAGAACGCAACTCATAGCCGAGGCTTCTACACCCGGAATGGCATCGAGCCGCTCGCGCCCGTCGCGTGAAACCTGTGCGACCGCGGCGGAGGTTTTGAAGTGACCGCCGGTGAGAGCCATTTGCAGCGTGAGGACATGGCGAGGATCGAATCCGGGGTTGACGTTGCGCAGCGCCAGGAAGGTTCGGATGAGCAGCGCCGCGCCGATGAGCAGGACGAGCGCGAGCGCAACCTC
>JAJZAL010000181.1 GCA_021799405.1 Acidobacteriota bacterium | reverse complement strand
TTGAGAGCTGCGTTTAGAATCTCTGAGAAGTCACCCGTACGCATCAGAGCGGTAGGAACCGAGTTGGTAAATGTTTGTCCGAAGACGATCCGGTTGGCTTCGGCATAGCCGAAAAAGAATAACTTGTCTCTGATAATGGGGCTACCAAGCGTGGCGCCAAACTGATTCTCGTGATAGGCGGGAATGGTGAGCGCATTCCAGTTCTGGGCATCCAGGCTGGTGTTGCGCACATACTCCCACAGGTCGCCGTGCAGCTGATTGGTACCGGCCTTGATGCTCGTGTTCATGACCGCGCCTGCTGAGTGGCCCAGCTCCGCGCTGTAGTTGCTGGTCTGCACATTGAATTCCGCCAGTGCGTCCGGCGGCGGATTCACCACAAAGCTGGACCCGTTCAGAAAGTCAGGCACCGCCGTATTGTTATCGATGCCGTCCAGAATAAAGTTGTTCTGCGTGGGGCGCTGTCCGTTGGCCGTAAAGTCGCCAGTGCCAATGCCTCTGCCGCCGACGCCTGACACGACGCCGGGCGCCAGTTGCGCCACATACACCGCGTTGCGCCCGTTGAGCGGCATGTTATTGATGGTCTGCGTGCTCATCACCTGGCCCACGGAGCCAGACTCGGTTTGCAGCAGCGGCGGCGCCGTTGAAACCGTCACCGACTGCGTTACCGCGCCCAGATGCAGCGTCAGCGGGACATTCAATCGCGCCTGCACATCCACATGAATTTGTTCCTGCTTCGTCTCCGAGAAACCCGGAGCCACCGCGCTCACCGAGTAGTTGCCGATCTTGATCGGCGAGAAGATGTAAAAGCCCGTCGAACTGGTAGTGGTCTTCAGTACCAGCCCTGTATCGGTGCTGGTCAGGGTTACATCAGCATTCGGAATCACGGCTCCCGACGCATCCTGAACCACACCACTGATGCTTCCCTGGTCGGCTTGGCTGAAAACATACTTTGGCGCAAGCAGGACCGCACAACACAAGGCCGCCAGCAGCAGAGTTCTGCTGAGACGCATAATCATTGACGAATGATTCGTTTGAGTCACAGTTCATCCTCCTCGCTAAAATCGTTCAGTTGTCCGAACTCTCCGAACGCGTCCAGCAGGGAAGGCAAACCGCCATCTTGTGACTTTGGCGCTATGGACTCTCCTTGCTTGTCCGAAAGCATCCGGCCAATGCCGCTAATTCCGTCCCCTGTTTATTAAGTGGTCTTTAATGTAGACCAGTTCGTGTTTTATGTCAATGAACAACAAGGGCGTACCCAGGCCAACCACATTTGGATTTGGAACTATGAATGGCGGCGGCTTTTACAGGGCACGGCCTTAGCCGTGCCGCCTGAATCGGCATAAATTCGATGGGCTTTAGCCCTTGAGGTGAATTTTGCTTCCAATAAGACCATCCCTCAGGCGCCTCCCGAATCTTTCTCTCTCGCTTTCTTCGGCACGGCGAAAGCCGCGCCCTTTCAAGACAGAATCTTCCCATATCTTGAAATGCGCTTGCCCTGAGGGTGCACCGTTATCCGGGTGGCAGATTGTCGTTTACCACGACCCCGCCTCCCATTTTTGCCAGTTTTCATCCTTTGCCTGAATCTCCATCATTTGTGAGTGGTCACGGTTAGCTTTTGACGGAGTCTCTGTTGCTCTCGGACGTAGAAGCCGAGGGCAGGCAGTATCCGCAAGAGAGAGGAGAAGTCTATGTCTCCAGCAACTATTGAAGTCCACCCAGAACAAGAGCACGCCGTCCAGCCATTCTTCGGCGGGCTGTCATCTGAAGAAGTACAAAAGATTCATGCATATTGGCGGGCCTGCAACTATCTGGCCGCTGGAATGATTTACCTCCGCGATAATCCCCTGCTGCGAGAGCCTTTGAAGCCGGAGCACATCAAGCAACGCTTACTAGGCCACTGGGGAGCCAGCCCTGCCTTGAGCTTCTGCTATGTCCATCTCAATCGCGTGATCAAAAAGTATGGTCTGGATGCGATTTTCATGGCCGGTCCCGGACATGGCGCGCCGGGAGTGCTGGCTCCGGTCTACCTGGAGGGCACGTATTCCGAAATCTTCCCGAACAAGAGTGAAGACCTCGACGGAATGCGCACCTTCTTCAGGGACTTTTCCTTCCCGGGCGGAATCGGAAGCCACTGCACACCCGAAACTCCTGGATCGATTCATGAAGGCGGAGAACTGGGCTACAGCGTTTCACATGCATTTGGCGCCGCGTTTGACAACCCGGACCTTGTTGTTGCGGTGGTGGTGGGTGATGGGGAGGCTGAAACGGCGGCGCTGGCTACCTCGTGGCACTCAGACAAGTTCCTCGACCCGGTTCGCGACGGCGCGGTACTGCCCATCCTGAATCTGAATGGCTACAAGATCAATAACCCGACGATCCTGGCGCGCATTTCACACGAAGAGCTGGAAAGCCTCTTCAAGGGATATGGGTGGACTCCGTATTTTGTGGAAGGTTCCGATCCTGACGAAATGCACCAGAAGATGGCTGCCATCCTCGAAGCGTGTGTCCTGGAGATTCGCCGCATTCAGACCGAGGCGAGGGCAGGCGGTGGACCGAAACGGATGCGCTGGCCAATGATCGTGCTGCGCAGTCCGAAAGGATGGACCGGACCTAAGGAAGTGGACGGGCACAAGGTGGAGAACTACTGGCGTTCACACCAAGTGCCGCTTGCAGGCGTTTGCGAAAATCCTGAGCGCTTGAAGATCCTGGAGGATTGGCTGCGGTCCTACCGTCCGGAAGAATTGTTTGACGAAGGCGGACGGCTCATTCCGGAGTTGAAAGCGCTGGCGCCCGCGGGCACGCGGCGCATGAGCGCAAATCCTCATGCCAACGGAGGATTGATCCGCAAGGCGTTGCGCCTCCCGGACTTTCGCAATTACGCCATCGAAGTGAAAGAGCCGGGACGAATTATCGCCGAGAACACGCGGCCGCTGGGCCGATTTCTGCGCGACGTCATGCACAAGAACCCGCACAGCTTCCGCGTATTCGGGCCCGATGAGAACAGCTCAAACAGACTCGACGACATATATGAGGCGAGTAAGAAACTGTGGCTCGCCGACTATCTGCCCGAGGACGCCGATGGTGGCGAACTGGCGCCGAACGGCCGCGTGCTAGAAATGCTTTCAGAACATACGCTAGAGGGTTGGCTGGAAGGTTATCTCCTCACCGGCCGCCATGGATTCTTCTCCACGTATGAAGCGTTCGTGCATGTCATCGACTCCATGTTCAACATGCATGCCAAATGGCTGGCGTCCGCGCGCGAGCAGAGCTGGCGCGCTCCCATATCCTCTCTCAATCTGTTGATCACTTCGACTGTCTGGAGGCAGGATCACAACGGGTTCACGCACCAGGATCCAGGTTTTCTTGACCTGGTTGTGAACAAGAGCCCTGAGGTATGCCGCATTTACCTGCCGCCTGACGCGAATACGCTGCTGAGCGTCGTCAATCACTGCCTCAAGAGCGCCGGATATATCAATGTCATCGTCTGCGACAAGCAGAAGCACCTGCAATACATGTCGATGGATGAAGCCATTGTGCACTGCACGAAGGGTTTGAGCATCTGGCGGAACGCCAGCAACGATGAAGGTTCGGAGCCCGATGTAGTGATGGCGTGCGCCGGGGACATTCCCACAAAAGAAGCCTTAGCTGCCGTGGTCTTGTTGCGTCAGTACTTTCCTGCTCTCAAGATCCGCTTTGTTAACATAGTGGACCTGTTCCGGCTTGTCCCATCCACTGAGCATCCGCATGGACTCTCAGATAGCGATTTCGACAGTATCTTTACCAAAGACAAACCCATCATCCTTAACTTCCATGGATATCCGTGGTTGATTCATCGCCTGGCGTATCGAAGGACAAATCACAAGAATCTGCACGTCAGGGGATACAAGGAAAAAGGCAACATCAACACCCCCCTCGACCTGGCCATTCAAAACCAGATCGACCGATTCAGCCTGGCAATGGATGTGATCGACCGTGTTGCATGCCTTCAGGCAATCGGAGCACACGTCAAGGAGATTTTGCGCAACATGCAGATTGACTGTCTCAATTATGCGTATGAGAACGGCGTCGACAAGCCGGAGATTGACCAGTGGACCTGGCCCGGTTAGGGCGTGGCGCGATCATCGAGCCGGCAGCAAGAACGGCGGCGTTACGGGCCCCGGCCAAGGTCTGATCACGCAGACGATATCGGGAGACATGGCCGGAACGCACTTACTCGACTCGCGATGCAGCCTGATGATGGCACCAGGCCGGGGGATCTCAATACACGGGAGAACAGCCTCAGCACTTTCGGAAAGGAGCTCCGATGAGCAAATCGAGTACACCTAACCACCTAAGCAACCGTTCCGGGGAAGCGAGCTCCTCCGTCCAGGCTGCCGCGCCTCACGATCTCCTGAAACAGTACGGATGCGGTCCGGTACGGTTCTCAGGGATTTCCGATGGCCTTTACGAGCGTCACCTCGTTTTCGATGGCGTCGTGGACGTCGCCGCATCGGATTTCCGGACGCAGTATGAAGCGGCTGCCCGTTCTGTTCGCGACGTTCTATCGCAACGCTGGGTGCGAACGGAAAGTACCTATCATCGCCGTAATCCAAAACGCGTCTACTATCTTTCGATGGAGTTTCTCATCGGCCGATCTCTCACAAATAACATCCGGAACCTGCAACTGGATCCGATTGTCAGGGACGCCATTTCTGCGAAATCACTGGATTGGATACGCATTCTGGAGCAGGAGCCGGATGCGGGACTCGGCAACGGTGGATTGGGTCGCCTTGCCGCCTGCTTTCTGGACTCCATGACTACCCTGCAACTCCCGGCAATGGGGTACGGCCTGCGTTATGAATACGGCATGTTCAAGCAATCCTTGCAGTACGGCTGGCAAGTGGAACAACCGGACAACTGGCTCAGGCAAACCGATCCCTGGGAAGTTGCCCGGCCGAGCGAGACCGTTGAGGTCGAGGTGAACTGTTCATTCGATCTGAGGGAAGGCACTCTGCGGGTGCTCTCCGGCCAACCGTCGATTCTCCTTGGCATTCCTTACGACCGCCCCATCGTGGGCTATGGAGGCAAGACCATCAACACCCTGCGCCTATGGGCCGCGGCGGCGCCCGATTCATTCGACTTCCAGCGTTTCAGCAGCGGTGATTTCGTCGCCGCCCTGGCTGAGCGCCTTGCGGCCGAGTCGATCACTCGGGTTCTCTATCCCGATGATTCCACCAGTCAGGGGCAGGCATTGCGATTTCTGCAGGAGTACTTCCTCGTGGCCGCTTCGCTCGCGGACCTGGTGCGGCGATTCCGGAGTAACAACAGCGATTGGAGCATGTTTCCGGAGAAGGTCGCGATCCAGATGAACGATACCCACCCCTCGCTCGCCGTTCCTGAACTGATGCGGATTCTGCTCGACAAAGCCCACCTGGAATGGGACGAGGCCTGGAGTATCACTCAAAAGACGCTCGCGTACACGAATCACACCCTGCTCCCGGAAGCTCTGGAGAAGTGGCCAATTGCGTGGTTTGCGACTTTACTGCCCCGCCAGTTGGAGATCGTCCTGGAAATTAATCGGCGGCTGCTGGATTCCGTTCGAGCGCGATTTCCCGCTGACCAAGGGCGGGCTCAACGGGTAAGCCTGATTGAGGAAACCGCGCCGCGCAGTGTCAGGATGGCCAATCTCGCGATCGTCGGTTCCCACAGCACAAATGGCGTCGCGAAGATTCATTCCAGTCTGCTGTGCAGCAGGGCCATGCCAGACCTCTACGAATTATTTCCGGAGCGTTTCAACAACAAGACCAATGGCGTTACACCACGGCGCTGGCTGCTCCTTGCCAATCCCGCCCTTGCCGAGGTTATCACGGGTGCTATAGGGACGGGTTGGATCACGAATCTGAGCGAACTGGGCAAGCTCAAGGCACTGGCGGATGACGCTGATTTCCGCGCACGCTTCCGCCGGGCTAAGCATGACGCCAAGCTCAACTTTGCAGCCTGGCTCAAATCTACCCAGGGCTATTATGCGGATCCGGACACGATCTTTGATTGCCAGGTCAAGCGCATCCACGAGTACAAACGGCAGTTACTCAATGCACTCCGGATCGTCGTGCTTTACAACCGGTTGCGCGAAAACCCGGACCGCTCCATGCTGCCGCGAACCTTCTTCTTCGCGGGCAAAGCTGCGCCGGGATACGTACTGGCCAAACTGATCATCAAACTCGTCAACAACATATCTGACGTGATCGATAACGACCCGGCGGTGCGCGGCCGCCTTAAAGTCCTCTTTCTTCCGGACTACAATGTGTCTCTCGCAGAGCATCTGATTCCCGCGACGGACGTTTCAAACCAGATCTCAACCGCCGGGTATGAGGCCAGCGGGACGAGCAATATGAAATTCATGATGAATGGAGCCCTCACCATCGGAACACGCGACGGGGCCACGATCGAAATGGCCGAGGAAGCCGGTGAGGAGAATTTCTTCCTGTTCGGACTCACGGCGGACGAGGTAACCAGTAGCCGGGACTGGTATAACCCCTTCTGGCATTACCAGAGCGATGCAGAGACGCGAGCCGCTCTCGACCTGATCTTCTCGGACAACTTCAGCCGCGGCGAACCGGGCATTTTTGCTCCGCTCCGGGATACCCTTCTGACCAACGGAGACCGCTACATGCACCTGGCCGACTTGAGGTCCTACCTGGAGGCTGACCAGCGCCTGCTCCAACTGTATGCAGACCCGGAGGCGTGGACCCGCGTGGCCATTCTCAACCTGGCTGGTTCCGGCAAGTTTTCGACGGATCGCACCATTGCAGAGTACGCAGCCGAGATATGGAATGCAAAGCCGTGCCCCATCTCTTGAGTCATGAGAGTCGAAAAATGGTAGGCGAGAGTTATCCTCTCGGAGCCAATCTGGCGCATGGCGGCGCGAACTTCAGCATCTACTCGCGGCAGGGGACGGGCGTGGAACTCTTGTTTTTCGAAGACGAGACGAGCGATCGGCCGTCGCGTGTCTTTCGTCTGGACCCGTACACGAACCGCACTTATCATTACTGGCACATCTTTGTGCCGGATGTGGAGCCCGGCCAGATTTACGCATATCGTATCGAGGGGCCGTTTTGTCCCCAGAAGGGGCTCCGCTTTGACCCGTCGAAAATTCTCCTTGATCCATACGGCCGCCGCACAATCGTGCCGGACAACTATCGCCGCGACAGCGGGAATACCTCCACCGCAATGAAAAACATGGTGGTTGATCTCCGGTCCTATGACTGGGAGAACGACCGGCCCCTGCGCACGCCCTCCATGCAAACCATCATTTATGAGATGCATGTGGCGGGATTCACCAGGCATCCGAATTCAGGAGTGGCGGAAACAAAGCGGGGCACATACGCGGGGCTGATCGAAAAAATCCCCTATCTGCGGCAGTTGGGGATAACCGCGGTGGAGTTGCTTCCCGTCTTCCAGTTTGACGCGCAGGACTGCCCTCATGGGCTGGTGAACTATTGGGGATATGCCCCTGTCTCGTTCTTCGCGCCGCATCAGGCCTACAGTTCGAACCAGCATGGATCGGGTCCGCTGGATGAGTTCCGCGATATGGTCAAGGCTCTCCACCGGGCCGGCATCGAAGTCATCCTCGACGTGGTGTATAACCACACCGCGGAAGGCGACACTTCGGGCCCGACCTTCAGCTTCAAAGGTATCGATAACCCGACCTATTACATACTCTCAAGTGACCCGTCGCGCTACGCGAATTTCACTGGGACCGGCAACACGCTGAATGGAAATCACTGCGTGGTCAGGCGCATGATTCTGGACAGCCTGCGGTACTGGGTGAGCGAAATGCACGTGGACGGGTTTCGATTTGACCTCGCGTCGATCCTGACCCGCGATTCTGCAGGACACCCATTGGCGAATCCGCCGATCCTCTGGGATATCGAGTCCGACCCGGCGCTCGCGGGCACAAAGTTGATTGCCGAGGCGTGGGATGCAGCAGGCCTCTACCAGGTGGGCAATTTCATCGGCGACAGTTGGAAGGAGTGGAACGGCAGGTTCCGCGACGATGCCCGCGGCTTCTTTCGTGGAGACCACGGCGCTCTAAGGCATTTCGCGGACCGAATCGTCGGGAGTCCTGCGGTATTTGGGGCGGAAGCGCGCGAGGCCGAACAGAGCGTCAACTTCGTCACCTGTCACGACGGTTTCACTTTGAATGACCTTGTCTCCTATAACTATAAGCACAACGAGAATAATCTCGAAGGCAATCGCGACGGCTGCGACGATAACCGTAGTTCCAATTACGGCGTGGAAGGCCCCACAGACGATCCTTGTATTGAAAAATTGCGCAATCTGCAGGCGAAAAATTTCCTGGCCGCAACGATTCTCTCCTTTGGCGTCCCCATGATCACAATGGGAGACGAAATCCGGCGGACGCAACGCGGCAATAATAATGCCTATTGTCAGGATAATGAGATCAGCTGGATGGACTGGAGTCTTCTGGAGAAGCACGCCGACCTGTATCGATTCGTGAGGCTGGTTGCACAACGAAGGGTCTTGAGAGATCTTGGCCCCGAACGCGAACGCAAGACGCTTTCCGAGATGATTCACTCCTCCATCAGATCTTGGCACGGGATAAAGCCCCGCGAGCCGGACTGGAGCGACCACTCGCACAGCATGGCCCTCAGCGTTGACCTTCATGAAGAAGGCCTTAAGGTGTATTTGGCGCTCAATGCCTGGACGGAACCGTTGACATTCGAGTTGCCTGACATCGACGTTGCTTCGCAGGGATGCTGGCGCAGATGGATCGATACGAGCCTTGACTCGCCTGAAGATATTGTTGAATGGCAATGCGCGCAGCCGTTCTCTGGCAACTTTTACCATGTAGGGCCGCAGTCCCTGGTGGTACTGTTTGCCGGCGGGCCAAAGATGGCTTAGTGCATTGAGGAAGCTCGGACTTAAGCGGAGCCTCTCCTTCGTATGGCGTGACAATGCTTTGAGAGCCGAGAACGCTATGATCCGCTCCTGTGCTTGGTCACTGGGCAGCCCAGGTTCAGGCGTGGGGCCAGTCCGGAATTGTTACGTTGTCAGGCGTCTTGCGGCGGGACCTCGCTGGCTTAAGTCCAGATATCGTGCACGAGGCATTCAGACGAACCCTGCGCACTGGGGCCCCTGACAGTTTCGGCCGTGAAAGAGTCGGTGACCGAAAACTGTGCATGCCCTGATGTGCGCCTTGAGGAGAAACCATACTCGTGGGTAAAACTGAAATCTTCCGCTGAAGCGTCAGGGAGAAAAGCTGTCCACAAGAGGGCGCTAGAGCGCTTTCGATTCACTTGTTGACATCTCTGGCATCGTGCAAGGTGGCTTTTCCTTAAGGAAAAAGCCACTTGGCATCCTGCATTCTGTAAACAGCAGAATCGAAAACGCTGTAGCTGGCGGAGACAAATGCTTGGAGCGGATTTTGTCGAACACCGGCATTTCCCAGGATTTTGGACAGAGAGTAGACCAACTCCGCCGCGCGTTCTGGAACGAAATCGTTGGCTGAAGGGCACGTAACTTTTTGAAAAGATGGTGGCCAGGGACGGGATTGTTCTATCTCGCCGCACTGATTTTACGTAAGTTATTGACTTTTCAGGGTCGCTCAATACGCTCCAGACGCCAAAAACGCGGTATGTACACACGTATTACACACACGAGGTTTTGGAGTACGTATTGAGTTCACGGGTTTTACACCGTAGCCGCGTATCTTTCCTTGTCCCATTCTGCAAGCGCACTGAGAATTGCCTCCCTTTCTCCTGGATCAATGTCTTGAATCTCATCAAATACTTCGATGAGCGAGCGGTTCGCTCCGAGGTCAATCCGCAAACCATAAAATACTCCATCAGCCACCCAATAATCGTTGACCGGATTGCCGCCTGGATACGCTGTAATGTGCCACCCGACCTCACCCCTTTGATCTCTGAACTGATGTCCACTCACTTTGTATGCGCCAAATGTCCCGCTTTGATGTTGAAGCCGCGTCAGGTTAACCAATTTCCGTGCCATATTTCCTCCTTTGGCACAATCTTCCATATAACCTGCGTAAGGTCAACCTCCCCTTGTAAAGCTCCGACAGTGTGCTTTAGTTAAGCGGGTTCGTTCTTTGAAAACTTGGGGCACTAAACGAATCACCTATGCTCTATCGAAATGGCAGGGAAGCGCAGAATGGCGACAAGATAGTGAAGCTAGAAGGAGGCAACGTAGTCTCTTTCGGAGTGCTTCATAGCGCGATTCCAGGCAATGACTATTGCAACGGATATATCGCGCCCGTACAACCGACAAATGATTACGCCTGTATTGTTGATTGCCTCCTTGTCGAAGACTTGGCGGCAATTCTGGCAGAGAAAGGATTAGATAAACGACCCGAAGGTAAATAAAACTAATAGCCCCAAGTTTTCAGTGAATGACCTGGTGGAGAGGGTTGGATCCCGGCCCTCGTCACCATAAGCACGCGCTCACACGTATTACACACACCGACATTTC
>JAJZAL010000017.1:31205-39944 GCA_021799405.1 Acidobacteriota bacterium | reverse complement strand
CATCGGCTGCCGCAGCAACTCCTCGAACTCCGCCTTGCGCGGGGTGAACCACTCGCGGTCATTGTGGCGGGCCAGGTTGCGGAGAAAGGTCAGCGCCTCGGGACGAAGATAAGGAGCCGCGGTATTTCGAGCCGGTTTGGCAGTGCGGGCCATGACGAAGCCAGTTTATCGGATCACCTTCAATGCGCCGCGGAACAGCCCGTCGAAATCCCCGGCCAGTGCCTTGTCCTTGCCCACGGCCTGTTCGATGGCTTTTTCTGCCGCCGCGCGCTGGTAGCCCAGATTCACCAGCGCCGACAGCACATCCTCCACCGCCGCGCCCTGCACGGCCGACGCCACGGGCGCCACCGCAAAGTCGTCCAGCTTGTCTTTAAGTTCTACCACCAGCCGCTCGGCCAGCTTCTTGCCCACGCCGGGAATGCGCGTGAGCTGCGCGTGATCCTGTGCGCGAATGGCCTGCACCGTGCGCTCGACTGAAAGACCGCTCAGAATCTTGATGGCGAGCTTCGGCCCGACCGCGCTCACCGTGATCAGCCGCTCGAAGAGGCGCTTTTCTTCGCGGTCGAGAAAGCCGAAGAGGGCAATCTGATCCTCGCTGACCTGCGTATGAATGTGCAGCGCCGCCTCCGCGCCCACTGAAGGCAGCGCCGTGAATGTCGGCACGGAGATGGTGACGTCGTACCCCACGCCCGCCGCCTCGACGACGGCCTGGCCGGGTTGCTTATGAATGAGTTTGCCGCGCAGGTGAGCGATCATTGCGTTTTATTGTAAGATCCCCATCCGCTTCGCCACGCGCTCCAGCGTCTCCAGTGCGCGGTCAAGCTGTGCCCGCGTGTGCTCGCTGGTCACAATCAGCCGAATGCGCGCTTTGCCCTCGGGCACGGTGGGAAACGCAATGCCCGTTCCCATAACCCCCTCGTCGAAGAGCGCCCGGCTGAACTCCATCGCCGCACGGCCCTCGCCTACAATCACCGGCGTGATCGGCGTCTCGGTGGCCGGCGTGTTCACCCCACCGATGTTGAACCCGAGCCGCCGCAGCGCGCCCTGGAAGTAGCGCGTATTGGCCCACAGCCGCTCGATGCGCTCCGGCTCACGCTCCAGAATGTCGAAGGCGGCGATGCAGGTGGCCGCCACCGACGGCGGATGCGACGTCGAAAACAGGAACGGCCGCGCGCGGTGATAAAGGTAGTCAATGAGGTCGCGGCTGCCGCAGACATAGCCGCCCAGCGCGCCGATCGCCTTTGAGAGCGTGCCCACCTGCACGTCCACCTGGCCGTGCATGCCGAAGTGATCCACCGAGCCGCGACCGTTGCGGCCCAGCACGCCGGAGGCATGGGCGTCGTCCACCATCATGATGGCGCCGTACTTCCCGGCCAGCGCGGCCAGCTTGTCCACCGGGCCGATGTCGCCGTCCATCGAAAAGACGCCGTCGGTGATGATCAGCTTGTGGCCCGGCTCGCCGGCAACTTCCTGCAACAGCTCTTCGCAGTGAGCCACGTCTTTGTGGCGGAAGACTTTGATCCTGGCCCGTGACAGCCGCGCGCCGTCGATGATGCTGGCATGGTTCAACTCGTCCGACAGGATGAAGTCGTCCTTGCCCAGGATGGCGCTCACCGTGCCGGCATTGGCCGCAAAGCCGCTCTGGAAGACCACGCACGCCTCCACGTTCTTGAAGCGCGCGATCTTCTCCTCCAGATCCATGTGGATGCGCATGGTCCCGGCGATCGTCCGCACTGCGCCCGACCCCACGCCGAACCGGCGCGTGGCCTCCACGGCGGCCTCAATCAGGCGCGGATCGTTGGCCAGTCCCAGATAATTGTTGCTGGCCAGGTTGATGACCTCGCGACCGTCATAGTGGCAAACAGGGGCCTGCTGATCGTCAAGCACGCGAAGCTTGAAATACGTCCCCTTGGCGCGGAGTTCGTCGAGAACGGCAGTCAGGTAGGCAAGCCCGCCGCGGCGGGCAGGCTGGGGGCGGGAGGCTGTTTCAGTCATGGCGTTCACCTCAACCAGACAGCATAGCGCGGAGGGGAGCCACGAGCCATTGCACCCGGACACAACCTGATCCCCGGCGCCGGTCCAGCCGGAAACATCCTTCTCACTCGGGAAGCGTCTAAAGAACGTCTTTGATGGCCTGGGTGCGCCCCCGCCGGATACAATAAACTTCTACGCTGAGACAAACCGCAGGTACGCGATTTCTCTTCAGATTTGGAGCAGGTGCACGTGAGAGGTTTGGACTGCCGCGGACTGCGGCTAGAGTTAGTTGCAGGATTGGCCCTGGCGCTGGCATTGCCTGTGCTCCCGGTGTCTGCCGCGCACGCGCTGGCCGCGGCGAGCGAAGCCACGCAAACCACGCTGAACGTGGAAACCCACGACCAGAGCGGCCGCACCAAGGCCACGGCGTCCGTGAAGGTGACCGGGACGGACGGAAATCCAGCCAGTGGGTCTGTGGCTATCGACGACGGGACGCGCCAGCTGGGGTCCGTGTTTTTGAACGCTCAAGGGCAGGCGACAACGGTTGTTGATCTGCCGGGCGGGAAACATTCGTTGACCGCGGTTTACAGCGGCAGCACGGCCTACCAGAAGTCGGTTTCGGCCGCCGCGAACGTACAGGGGCAAGTTACGACAACCCCCGACTTTCAGGTATCGGTTACACCGCTTGTACCCAGCAACACGCTGAGCCCCGGTGGTTCCGCAACGGCCACGGTGACGATCACGCCGGAGAACAATGCGGCGCTTCCTTCTCCGATGTTTATTTCGCTTTCCTGCTCGGGACTTCCGGATCAATCCACCTGCACCTTTTCGCCGCAAAACGTGGAAATTCTGGCAAACACGCCGGTGACCTGCCCGGCTGGTTCCCCTGCAACTGCCTGCCCGCCGACAAGCTCGATGGTGATTCAGACACAGGCTGAGGGACAGGCCATGGCAGTACCACCCGCAGGGGTTGGAGGGCACGGTAACCCGGTGGCGTGGGCGCTGCTGTTTCCCGGAATCCTGGGTCTGGGCGGTCTGGCGTGGGGAACGCGCCGGCGGCGTTGGCTGAACCGGCTGGTCCTGGTGGCGCTGCTAGGGCTGGTGACGACGCTGGGAGCGACGGCCTGCAACCCGCAGTATTACTACTACAACCACGGGCCACCCAACACTCCGCCAACACCTGCGGGCTCGTTCACCGTCTATGTAACCGGTCAGTCCACCAATGGTGTAACGGCAATTACGCACTCCACAACGTTGACGCTAACGGTGAAATAGCCGGCAAGATTTTTTCTTCGTATGAACCGCTGGTATCTCGTTCCCGCGGATATTTACACGCTGGTGGAGCAGACGCCGGCAACGGTGCTGCTGGAAAGTGCAAAAGGCGGTGCCGATGCGGAGCGGGAGCCGTACACGCGGTTGTTCCTTGCGCCCCGGCGCATCTGCGCAGCCCATGAATTGGCGGAGCTCCCAGGTTTATTTGAGGAGATCGAGCGCGCCGTTGGCGAGGGGCTCACCGTCGCGGGATTTTTCAGATATGAGTGCGGCCAATGCTTTGAGCCAGCCGCCGGGTTGCGGCCCGGCCTGGCGGGACAACCGCTGGCGTGGTTTGGCATCTACGACCGCGTCTTTCTTTTCGATCATCGCACCGGGCAGTTCACCGGCGGCGAGCCGCCGGGACTTGACGCACTACGCAGAGGCGCTGATGCGGCAGCCGGACAGGCGATTGAAGCCGAGTTCGCTCTCACCGAAGAGGAATACGCTGCACGGATCGTAACCATTCAGGAGTGGATCCGCGCCGGCGACGTCTATCAGCTCAACTTCACCGCGCCGATTCGCGTGCATACCACAGCCGATACGGCGATTCTTTATGCGCGGCTGCGCGCGCGCCAGCCAGCGGATTTCGGCGCGTTTCTGCACTGGGCTGCCGGAGGGCATATTCTGTCATTTTCCCCTGAGCTGTTTTTCCGCGTAGACGAGGCGGGCGAGCGGCGGCGTATCATCACGCGGCCGATGAAGGGCACTGCCCGGCGCGGCCGTACGACGCTGGAGGATCGCCAACAGGCGGAATGGCTGCGCAACGACCCCAAGAACCGCGCCGAAAATGTGATGATCGTAGACCTGCTTCGCAACGATCTGGGCCGCCTCGCCGAGTTCGGAAGTGTGCGGGTGGAAGATCTGTTTGCCGTAGAGCGTCACCCCACGCTCTGGCAGATGACCTCGACGGTAACGGCCGACCTGCGGGGCGGGATTCGATTCCAGGACATCTTCCGGGCGCTGTTCCCGTGCGGGTCAGTGACGGGAGCGCCCAAGGTGCGGGCCATGCAACTGCTGGCGCAGATCGAGGACGAGCCGAGGGGCGTCTATACAGGGGCCATAGGCTACTTTTCGCCACAGCAGACGGTCTTCAATGTGGCAATCCGCACGTTGGAGCTGGAGGGAAGCCGCGGCAGGATGGGCGTGGGAAGCGGCATCGTGATCGACTCCGATCCCGCGGCGGAGTTCCGCGAGTGCCAGCTTAAGGCAGAGTTTCTGACATGCTCTTCAGGTTGGCTGCCGGAACGGTTCTCGCTGGTCGAGACACTGCTATGGAAAGATGAGTATCCACTTATTGAGCTGCACCTGGACCGTCTGGAAGATTCGGCGCAATATTTTGGATTTCCCTGTGAACGCAGCGAGGTCAAAGAGGTCCTGGAGAAACATGCGCGGGCATTCGCGGGCCACGGTTCGCGCAAGGTGCGGCTGCTGCTCGACAGCGATGGCGGCCTGCACATTACATGCGAAGTGCTGGCGGAAACGCGCGGCCGGACCGAGTCCGGATGGGTGCGCATCTCGCGGCGGCGCACCGACCCGTGGAATCCAATGCTCTTTCACAAGACCACGCATCGGCCGTTGTACTCGGATGCCTTCCGCGCCGCTACGCTGGCGGGCTTCGACGATGTGCTCTTCCTGAATCGCAACGAGGAAGTCACCGAAGGCGCCATCAGCAATATCTTTGTCGAGAAGGAGGGCCGCCTGTACACGCCTCCTGTCGAGTGCGGACTGCTGGCCGGAGTGTACCGGCGTCATGTGCTGGAGACGTACCCGAATGCCGGAGAGCGCGTGCTTCATATCGACGATTTGCGCCAGGCCGACGCGGTGTATCTGAGTAACGCCGTCCGCGGCCTTCGTCGCGTGATCATCGATTGGGAAGGTTGAGGACACAGCTATACGGCTTGCGGAAAAACGAGTTGAGTCCAGGGCTTTGTGTCAGGGCATGACTTCAGTCGTGCCGAAAGCACCGTAGTCTGAGCAAGGGCTTGAGCCGCTGCTGGATTTCTCCCGCTGAAGTCGCCTGCCATTTGCACTGTTTCCGCAGCCTCAATAACTGACGCGCTGCGTCTTCTCAATATGAAGAACGGCTTATCGGCAGTCGCTAAAGTACATTACCTGCTGTTCACAATGCGTTCCGCGCGCCCATAGGAACCAAGATTGAAGGCGTTGGCATAGCCGAGGGCCTTCAGTTTCCTTTTTGCCATGCCGCTGCGTATGCCGCTCTGGCAATGCAGCAGAAGCACCTGATCCTTATTCTTCACGCGTCGCGGCAGGCTGGTTTCAATTCCATCGAGAGGCAGATTGATCGCCTTGGGAAGATGGCCTGCGCTGAACTCACCGGTCGTGCGCACGTCGATAATCAGAGCACCATTCTGCAGGTGCGTCTGCGCGTCTTTGGCCGCAATCTGCCCAGCGCGCTTGAAAAGGACAAAAAGAAATACAACTGCAACAAAAATGGCTACGGCTGACCAATCCATATACATACCAGTTTACTGGTTCCGATTTCCCTTTGGCGCCGCGACCCCTTCAGTCATGCCCCAGCTACTTCCACCAGCGTGGAATAGAAGGTGGGGCCACCGCCCATGTCGGTGAGGCGTTCGCTGGTGAGGGCATTCACATTCACCCCATCGGCATGGAGCTTGGCCCAGTCCAGGCGAGCTGAAACCACGCCCGCCGGCATGTTCGGATTCAGCATGGCCGTCAGGTGCAGCGCGCCGCGCCCATTCCACACCCGTACTCGGTCACCGTCGGCGATTTTGCGGGCCGCGGCATCGCCGGGGTGCATCTCCAGCCGCTGGCTGGTGCGCGCTTCCATCTTGCGATGGAAGTCGAGATTGGCGAAGGTCGAGTTCATGTAGTTGTCCGCCTTGCGGCCGAGGAACTCCAGCGGATACTGCTGCGCGGCTTCGCCCCAGCGCGATTCCGCAGGCGGCGCAAAGCCGGGCAGGCCGTCGTGGCCTGCAGCGGCCAGCGCTTCCGAGTAAAACTCGATCTTGCCCGACGGCGTGGGAACCGGACCAGAAGCAAATGGCAGCAGGCCATCACGGTGGAAGGCGAGCGGAATATGGCCCTTTTCTTCCAAATCCTCGTAGGTGATGTGCTCCATGCCGGGGTTGGCTGAGTGGCCGTCCGGCCCGATCGCCAGCGCCTGGCGAATGATCTGCTGCGGCGTATCGCGAAAACAAGCCTCGGTAAAGCCCAGGCGCTGCGCAAGCTGGCCGAAGAGCCAGACGTTGGACCGCGCCTCGCCGAGTGGCTCAATGGCCTGCTGCGAGAGCTGCACGAAGGAATGTCCGTAGGCGCCCTGCACGTCCGTATGCTCCAGAAACGTCGTAGCGGGCAGGATATAGTCGGCGTAGTCCGTGGTGTCGGTAAAGAAAAGATCGTGCACGACAGTGAACAAATCCGGCCGCGCCAGGCCGCGGCGAACCGCGTTATGATTCGGCGCCACCGCGCCAGGATTGGAGTTGTACACAAAGAGTGCGTGAACCGCGGCACCTTCCGCGTTCTGATCCCTGATCCCTGATCCCTGTTCTCTGCCTCTGCCAAGCTCCGTAAGCGCATGGCCCAGAGTGGACATGTTCACCACCCGTGCTGGCCGGCCAAGGGGCGACGAAAGCGCCAGATCGGGCCGCCGCGTGGCCTGCTCGTTCCATGAGAAGCCGCCTGAGGTAGAGAGCTGCGCGCCTCCGCCACGATACTTCCATGCGCCGGTCAGCGCGGGCAACATAACGATGGCCCGCACCGCGGCGCCACCCGTCTCGCACCGCTGTACGCCATAGTTCAGGCGAATCGCGGCCGAATGCGTGGTGGCGTACTCGCGGGCCAGACGTTCCACTTCGGCCGCGGTCATGCCCGTCCATCCAGCCACGCGCTCCGGCGTGTACTCGCGGGCACGTTCGGCAAGGCGGTCGATGCCGCCGGTCATTTGCTCAATGTAGGCGCGGTCTTCCAGCCCTTCGTTGAGGATGACATGCATCATCCCCAGCGCCAGAGCCGCATCGGTGCCGGGCCGGATGGCAATGTGCCAGTCAGCCTGGGCCGCGGTCCGCGTACGGTAAGGATCAATGACGATGAGCCGCGCGCCGTTGCGCCGAGCCTGCTCCACCATCGGCCAAACGTGGACGTTATTGCCGTGGATGTTTGCACCCCAAGCCACGATCAGCCTGGCCAGTCGGAAATCCTCGGTGGGCATGCCGATCTTCTTGCCATAAACCAGGTTCCAGGCCTGCCCGCCCGCCTCCGAGCAGATTGTTCGATCAAGCTGGCTTGCGCCCAGCCGATGAAAGAAGCGCCGGTCCATCGAGCCGTAGCCGAGCACACCAATCGTACCCGCATAGCTATACGGCAGGATTGACTCAGGGCCGTGCGCATCACTGATTTGCTGCAGCCGCGCGGTGATCTCGTCCAACGCCTCGTCCCAGCTGATGCGCACGAAGGCTTCCTGCTCGCGACCGCGCTGCAAAGGCGCCTTGGCCGCGCCGGGTTTGCGCCGCAGCGGATAAAGAATGCGCTCGGGCGAGTAAACGCGGTCAAGATACCTGGCCACCTTGCCACAGAGAAAGCCTTGCGTGATCGGATGCGAAGGATCGCCCTGCACCTTTACCGCGCGCCCCTCATCATTCACCGTCACCAGCACGCCGCAGGAGTCCGGGCAATCATGAGAGCAGACGGCGTGTACAACACGGAGGGACGGTGAAATAGCGGGCATGGCGCTATTGTAGGGCAAAGCGCAACTACGCCCCGCAATCACATTCCGAGCCGCTGCGACGGGTTCTACCTGATGTGGCGACTCCCGGTCTTCCATCCCGCCGCCCGCTTTGCAGCTTGTTCGATCCGCGAGAGGGGTCGGCTCCTTAATCGCCCGCCAACTGCTCCAGCAGCGTGTCGAAATCTTCCAGGCGGGCGTATTCAATGATGACCTTGCCGCGGCCGTTGCGGTCTTCGATGGTGACCTTGAGGCCAAGTGCCCGCTGCAGCCGCTCCTGGGCGTCGCGGACGTTGGGATCGACGGGCGGATCAGGCTTCGGATCCTTCTTATTGCGTTCAGGATGCAGAAGACCTTGCACATAGTTTTCGGTTTGGCGAACAGAAAGCGAAAGCGCGACGATCTTTTGCGCTGCCTTCTCCATTTGTTCGCCATACTCCAGGGATAGCAGCGTGCGCGCATGGCCGAAGCTCAGTTCACCAGTCTCCACACGGGTCTGCACAGTAGATGGCAACTTCAATAAACGCAGGAAGTTAGCCACGGTCGCCCGGTCTTTTCCAGTGCGCTGCGCCATCTGCTCCTGGGTCATATGGAACTCGCGTGAAAGCCGCTCGAAGGCCCGCGCCTGCTCCATCGGGTTCAGGTCAGCCCGCTGCAGGTTCTCGACAATGGTGATCTCCATTGCCTGCTCGTCAGAGACCTGGCGCAGAATGGCGGGGATCGTCGCTTTGCCGGCAAGCTGCGAG
>JAJZAL010000017.1:0-31195 GCA_021799405.1 Acidobacteriota bacterium | reverse complement strand
CGCAATGAGCTGAAAGCGGCCATTTGCCATCGGGCGGACCAGCACCGGCTGGACGACGCCGTTGGCGGTAATGGAGGCGGCCAGCTCAGACAACTGCTCCTGATCCACATGGGTGCGTGTCTGGAAGGGGTTGCGATCAATCTGATCGACGGGGATCTCACGGGGTTTGCCGCCTTCCGGCTCAGCGACATGGGCAACGGTATGGACCCGGGGAAGTAGGGAATCAAGGCCCTTACCTAGAGCGCGGCGTTTCCCCTCTGTAGCGACGGCGTTCATAGTGCAATTCCTTTAACTATCCCGGTAAAGACCGGGTGCTTCAGACTTAAGGTTTCCTGGAGTGTTCCGGCTGCGCGGCCTAGCTTCGCGGCGCCGCTGCGTTCAGGAATAAGGCCAGAAGCGAATTTTGGCCTCCGGCTTTGCGGATGCTGCGGCCTTGCGCGACTTGGCTGCGGGTGATGTGATCCCGTTCCGCGCCAGGAATTCTCCTGCCAGTTCAAAATAGGCCTCGGTCCCCCGGGATCGGGAGTCATATAAAGCTACCGGCTTGCCGTGACTGGGTGCCTCCGCCAGACGAATATTGCGAGGAATCACGGTCTTGTAGAGGCGCTCCTTAAAGTGCTCGCGCAGGGTTTCGGTAACTTGCTGGGCCAGGTTGGTGCGGTCGTCGTACATCGTCAGCAGTACACCCTCGATGGTGAGCGCCGGATTAAAGTTGGCGCGGACGCGCTCCAATGTCGAGATCAATTCAGAGACGCCTTCCAGGGCAAAATATTCCGCCTGCATGGGCACGATAAGAAGTTCAGCGGCGGCCAGAACGTTCAGTGTCAGCAGATCGAGCGCCGGCGGGCAGTCAAGGACGATCAGATCGTAGGTGCCATTGAGCGGTTCCAAAGCACGGCTCAGGCGGAGGGCTCGATCTTCAGCGTTGGCCAGCTCGATATTCGCCCCGGTCAGATTCTTGGAGCCGGGGATCAGCCAGAGGTTTTCGACGTCGGTCGGGAGAAGCACCTGCTCGGCCGGGCTGTCTCCCATCAATGTCTCGTAGATGGAGTGGCGGTTATCGTCGCGCTGAAAGCCCAGGCCCGAAGAAGCATTGGCCTGTGGGTCGCAGTCCACCAGGAGTATCTTGAGGCCCTGCAGAGCCAGGCAGGCGGCGAGATTAATCGCGGTGGTTGTTTTGCCCACTCCGCCCTTTTGGTTAACGACGCCGAGTATCTTGCCCATCGCATTCAAGAGTACAGGCAGGGGCCAGTGCCATGGCGGATAGTTGCACTGTGGAGAACTCACCCAAACTGTGGAAACCGCCAGGCAACCATCTGGCAGGTGCCAGTCAAACCCTTGATTGACAATGGGTTCAGAGGATGCGTATCGGCGCTGCTGGGAAATCCGAAAATGCGCGTGCAGTGGAAAACTTGCCCAGGTTTCTCTGCAAAGTGCCGGACCACTCAGGAGACATCACTGCCTTGTTCGGCTAATCTGCAGACCGAATATAGGCCAATGCGATGTTCCACGTGGAACATCGACAACCCGACGTCGACATGCCCCCGGGATCCAGTTGTTCCACGTGGAACATTTCCGTCTCTGCCAGCCCACTTAAAATACTCCACCCCCAGTGCGCATTTGCCCTATTTGCCGCAGCACCAGCCAATACCCGGATGCAGTAGAATGGCCGGCATGAAAATTTCCAGGCCAGAAAGCAAACTCTGCGAATCTTCGCAATCATCCTATTTCAACCGGCGCCAGCTCCTTCAAGGGGCGGCCGCCCTCGCTGCCACCTCGTTCCTGCCTGGCTGTGGCTCTTCGTCGTCCACTTCCAGCGCGTCCACCCAATCCAATCCCACAACACAACCCAAACCTTCTGGCTCCATCTCCAGTGCGTCTCTCAATATCACCACGGGGGCTGCCGGCTCCATTGGTCCAGCCTTCGCAGGGCTCTCGTACGAAAAGGGCATGCTCAACCAAAACCCGCACTTGTTCACAGGGACCAACAGCGATCTGATTGGAATGTTCAAGCGCATTGGCCCCAGCCTGCTGCGCATCGGCGGAAACTCAGTGGACAAGAATGTCTGGACTCCCAATGGCCCCGGGCAGACGTCCGGACAGATTGCGCCGAGCGACGTCGATGCGGTGGCCGCCTTTGTCAAAGCGGCTGGCTGGCAGTGTCTCTACGGAATCAATCTGGGAGGCTCCGCAACGGGAGCGACGAACCCTGCGCTCGCAGCGCAGGAGGTGGCGTACGCCGCCCAGCAGTTCGGATCATCCCTGCTCGGCATTGAGATCGGTAACGAACCGGACCTCTATGGCGACACAGGCCTTTATTATGCCGGCAACTGGTCGCTCTCCCAGTTCCTTACCTTATGGGAAGAGTACCGCACAGCCATCCTGGCCACCACGCCGACCGTGGCTGTCACCGGCCCCGCCGACGCCAGCCACGCTTCCACGTGGACCGTCCCGTTCGGGCAAACGGTGACCAAGAGCCAGATCACCCTCCTTACCCAGCACTATTACCGGGCAAACGGCCAGTCCGCCAGCTCCACCGTCAACTATCTGATTACGGGCGACTCTGCACTGGTCAGCGAATTGGCGGTCCTTAAGTCTGGCGCGCAAGGCATCGGTGTTCCTTATCGCATGGCCGAATGCAACTCCTTTTACAACGGCGGCGCACCCAACGTCAGCGACTCCTACGCATCTTCGCTCTGGGTCATCGACTATCTCTTCGACCTTGCCATGGGCGGTTCTGTCGGCGCGAACTTTCATGGCGGCGGCGATGGAACCGGGTACACGCCGATCGCCAACTCCGGAGGCAGCGTCGTTGAGGCGCGGCCAGAGTTCTACGGCATGCTCTTCTTCACCCTTGCCGGCCAGGGAACCCTCTATCCGACACAGCTCTCCGTGGGCGGGCTTAACGTGACCGCCTATGCGGTACGAACCTCTTCAGGCGGACTGAACATCATCGTCAATAACAAGGATTCCGCCCAGAACCTGCAACTCACTATCAACCTCCCCCAGGGAGCTGGCTCCGCTTCCCTGATGGAGATGACCCAGCTTACTCAGGGTGCCTCCGGGCCCAATCTCTCCGCCAGTAGCGGCGTCACCATCCAGGGGGCAAGCATTGCGGTTGACGGATCGTTCTCACCGAATCCCTCCTACGTCCTCAACCCCAACGGCATGCAACTGCAATGCTATGTGCCCTACCTCAGCGCGGTCCTTATTCAGGTCAGTTGAGCCTGACTCCGCCTGAAGACCGGCGTCGAGCTCATGAGAGTCTGGGACAGAGCTTCTGCCCCAGGCGCACTTTCTCGTTCCTACCAACCTCCATATCTCCCGCAGGTCGTGCAGCAATCCTTCAAATTCTGATCCGCTTCGCTGTGATACACTTCCGCGCATGAATAAATCCGGTGACGATTCCGCAGTCCAATTTGAGACAGATTCCCTTTCTCTTGGCCGCCGCAAAGTGGTCCGGGGTGTCGCAGCGTTGGCTGCCTCCTCGGTTTTCCCTGGCCTTGGTTCTCTCCGCTGCGCGCTGGCAAAGACCAGCACAAACAATCCGCAGCCAAAACCTCCCGGACCGATGACTCAGGCAACTTTGACGATCACGCATACCCGCGCCGGTTCTATCGACCCTGCGTTTGTTGGCTTCTCCTATGAAAAGCACACCCTTAGCGAGCCTCTTTTTACCGGTTCCAACAGCGATCTCATCGGCCTCTTCAAGCGGCTCGGCCCTTCCGTACTGCGGATCGGCGGCAATTCTGTCGAGAGAAGCGTATGGGTGGCGAATGGAAATGGCCAGACTTCTGGCCAGATTGCGCCGAGCGACGTTGATGCGCTGGCTGCTTTCATCAAAGCTACCGGCTGGCAATGCCTTTACGCCGTCAACCTTGAGGGAGCTGCGACCGGTGCAACTACGCCTGCCCTGGCTGCCGCTGAGGTGGCTTACGTCGCAAAGCAGTTAGGCTCCTCTCTGCTCGGCATCGAGATTGGCAACGAGTGCGACCTGTATCGAAGGCACAAGGCTGATGGAGACCAGTGGTCTTTTGAACAGTTCATGGCGCGCTGGGAAGAATTTCGCAGAGCCATACTCGCGGCAACACCCGGCGTCGCCATCACAGGGCCCGCCTCGGCCAGCAACGTGGAGAATTGGACGGTCCCCTTCGCTGAAAAGGTCACCAGCAAGCAAATCACTCTTCTTACGCAGCACTATTACCGCGGCAACGGCCAGTTGCCTACTTCCACCGCGGAATTCCTTATCTCGCCCGACCCCCGCCTGATTCACGAGCTAGCGGAGCTCAAGGCAGTGGCGGAAAAGATCGGCGTACCCTACCGCATGGCCGAGTGCAACTCCTATTCGCATGGCGGCTCGAATGGCATCAGCGACTCTTACGCATCTTCCTTGTGGGTCCTCGATTACCTTCTCGATTGCGCGCAGGGAGGCGCCTGCGGAGTCAACTTTCACGGAGGCGGCAACGGCGGGGGCTACACGCCCATTGCCGACGACCATGGCCGCGTAGTTGAAGCCCGGCCCGAGTATTACGGCATCCTGTTCTTCACGCTCGCGGGTCAGGGCACCCTCAATGCAGCCAAGCTTTCCGCGGGATCGCTCAACGTCACAGCCTACGCGGTTCAGCCCGCCTCCGGCGGACTCAACCTGGTCATCGTCAACAAAGACCTCACGCAGAATCTCGATCTGACGGCGCATCTGCCGCACCGTGCCAGATCGGCCTCTCTGGTGGCCATGACGCAACTCAGCCCCGGCGCCACCGGCCCCGATCTACACGCGCATTCGGGAGTAAGAATCCAGGGCGGAAGCATCGCGCGCGACGGTGCGTTCTCTCCCTCACCGGCGTACACCGTCAAGCCGCACGGCTCCCAGCTCAAATGCTACGTGCCGGCATTGAGCGCCGTTCTGATTCACGTGGGTGGCCCCATTCAGTTGAGCTGAACGGGGCTGAAAAAGATCCCTGGCGCGCAGGTTCAGATCCTCGTGGAATCGATCTCTCGCTCTCCGAGGGCAAGCACCCTGCCTTCGCTGCCCGGCAGCGGAACGACCTCGCGCCAGGAAAAACCATCCCCGGCAGCCCTCTGAATGCCGGGCAAATCCTTTTTCGTCGTCATCGGCGCGAGCCAGCCTCCGGGCCGAACCAGCCGCGCCGCTTGGCTAACTGCCTGCTCCATCCGTTCCACGGCGCGCAGTGTTACGCAATCGAAGACCACGGCAAGCAGCTCCGCCCGCTGCGCGTGCACGCTGGCTGAGATTCCCAACACCCGAACCGCCTCGCGCAGAAAGGCTACCTTCTTCGCCTGCGACTCGGCCAGCGTCACCTGAATCTCCGGGCGGCAGAGAGCGATGGGAACCCCTGGGAATCCAGCGCCTGAACCAAAATCCAACAGCGTTGTGACCCCCGCGGGCAGGCTCCGCGCACAGCAGATGGATTCAACAAAATGCCGCGCGAG
The DNA here is from genome assembly GCA_021799405.1 of Acidobacteriota bacterium. Next base: position 25,744 of record JAJZAL010000017.1, on the reverse strand, counting down.
AATGCCTTCTTCATCGCGGATCGCGGTCAGGTTCATCCGTGCATTCCAGCGCAGCAGCAGCGACAATAACTCCTCGAAACGGCCAGCCACGGTGTCATCGAGGGGCAGCTGACCCACGCTTGCCAGCAAAGCATTGAGCCGCGATCCTCCTGAGACCGGACCCGAGCTCATGCCGGCGCAACCGATTCGGCAATCTGCGGAGGCTGCCACACTGTGGCCGCCTGGACAAACGCCGCGAAAAGCGCACGCGAATCAGCGCTCTGGTGGTACGTCCGCTCCGGATGCCACTGGACTGCCACGACGAAGTGATCCGGCTCGTCCAGCTCAACCGCTTCAATCACACCATCTCCAGGCGAGACGGCGCTGATCCGGAGATGGTCGCCAGGCGCGCGGATTGCCTGGTGATGGCTGGAGTTCACCTGGATCTCGGGTGGCTCGCCGGGCTGCAGGATCTCGTTGAGCCTCGAACCTGGCGCGATCCGCACCGGGTGCGCTTCCACCACCTCGCGGCCCGGCCGATGGTTGACTGCAGTTTTCAGATCCTGGATCAGCGATCCATTGCACCAGACATTCAAGCTCTGGGTTCCATGACAGATCCCCAGAATCGGCTTGCGCAGGCTGAAGGCATCCTGCAACAGGAGCTCATCGACGGCGGTACGGGCTGGATCCGCGTCGCCGCACTCCGGCTCCCGCTTCTCACCATATCTTTCCGGGTCCACGTCAAAGCGGCTGCCCGGCAGCAAGACTCCCTGCACACCGGTCAGCAGCTTCGCCACGCGGTTCTGCGGCTGGTGCAGGGGCACAATGAAGGGCATGGCGCCGGCGGCGCGCAGGGCATCGAGATACGGCGGCAGCGACCGCTCGTTGTAGCTCTGGTCGCTGCTGGTAGGCTCGGGAATCGCAATGAGGATGGACATAGAAGCACCAGTCGTCAGGAGATGCAGTGTTCCGCGGAGAGGTTGCGGACCCTCTTCAGCAATTAAATATCGGCGTGCGCCCCTGCTTCCTCCATGGGGGCGCCGTCTTCGGCAGTTTCCGTCCGCAGCATGCCTTCCATCACCGCGCGCAGTTGGCGAGTCAACTCCTCGGTCTGGCGCACGGTCATTCCCTTGGTTTCGATCGGCTCGCCTGCGCTCAGTGTAAGCTCGCCCGGATAAAGGTGGCGGGTGTGGATGGGAAGCAAATCGTAGATGCCGTTGAGCGCGATCGGCACCAGCGGCACCTGAGCCCGAATCGCCAGATATGCGGCACCGGAGAGAAATGGCTGCAGTTCGCCGGTCGGCGTCCGTCCGCCCTCGGGAAACACAAACAGGGGCATACCCGAACGCAGGGCCTTGACACCTGCTCCCAGGCTTGAGAGCGTGGCGTGCGCGTCCGTGGAGTCAACGGGAATCTGGCCTGACCGGTTCAGATACCAACCGATAAACGGCAACTGCCAAAGCTCCTTCTTGGCCAGAATGCGGAACTGAAAGGGCAGCGAAGAAAAGATGACCGGTGTATCCATGTACGATGTGTGGTTCGCCGCGTAAACCGCAACGGGGTGCTTGCGCAGGTTCTCCGCTCCGCGCACGGTCAGCCTTGAGCCTGAAATCCACACTGCGGCGCCGGCCCACCGGCGCGCCACCCGATGCTGCGCCTGGCCGGTTTTGTCGAAGAGCGAAAGCAGCAGCGCCACCGATCCGTAGATGATTGTCAGTACGAAGAACAACGGCGCCTGAATCAGGTTTGTACGCCAGCGATGCAGCCGCGGCAGTGGATGGGGACGACGGCTCATGATTCCTGATTCCTTTCACTCAACAGCAGCGTGCGCGCCTCACCTACCAGGTATGCTGACCCGGAGATCACCACTGCGCCCCCCTGCGCGCACTCCTGAGCCAACTGCAACGCTGCGGTTACTGATTCCGTGGCTCTTGCCGCTGTTCCTGTGCTCTCCGCCGCGGCCAGCAGATCGTCCATCGCTGCTGCGCGCGCGGCATGAAGTGGCGCCAGGATCACCAACTCAAAGAGCGGAAAAAGAATCTGCGCCATCTCCGCCACAGGCTTATCGCGCAGGCAACTGAAGATCAGCACGCGCCGCTTCTCTTCTTCCAGCAGGGTGCCGAGGCCGGCGCGCAACGCCCAGGCGCCTGCCGGATTATGCGCCACATCCAGGATCCACTTCACACCGTCTCTTTGGATGCGCTCCAGCCGGCCCGGCCACCGGGTCTGTCGGATGCCTTCGGCAATCGCGGCCGCAGTCACCGGGAAGCCGTGCGTACCAGCCAGCTCCACGGCCGCGGCAATGGCCAGCGCCAGGTTCCGGTGCTGATGCGCGCCCGCCAGTGGCGAATCCACCTCTATAACCTCACCTAAAGCCTGGATCAGGTAGCGCCCCGTGGCGCCGGTACTCCCCATCGGCATATACGCCGCGGCATTCACCCCGCGCACATCCAGCTCCGTCGCCACCTCGCCCAGAACCTGGTTGGCCTCAGGATGCTGCGGCAGGGTTACCATGATTCCGCCGCGGCGCAGAATTCCCGCCTTCTCCCGTGCGATAGCCGCAATCGTATCGCCCAGCCATTCCATGTGATCCAGCGAGATGTCGGTAATCACTGAAAGCAGCGGATCCACCACGTTGGTAGCGTCCAGCCGGCCGCCCATGCCCACTTCCAGCACCGCAATATCCACACGCTCCTCGGCAAAATAGAGAAACGCCTGCGCCGTCAGGACCTCAAAGTAGCTGGGAAGCTGGGGCAGCTTGCCTTCCGCCACCAGACGCTCTGCCGCCTCCCGCACGCGAAAGTACAGGCTGGCGAAGAAATCGTCGCCAATCTCCGTCCCGTCCAGCCGGATGCGCTCATTGGGCCGCGCCAGGTGGGGCGAGGTATAAAGCCCGGTGCGCCGCCCGGATTCGGTCAGAATCGAAGCCAGCGTGGCCGCCGTCGAGCCCTTCCCGTTGGTTCCGGCAATCAGTACCGAGGGGAACTGCCCTTGCGGATTTCCCAGCGCCCCGAGAAGCGCCCGTACCTGCTCCAGGGAAAATTTACGCCTGGCCTGTCCCGTGCGCGTGTAAAGCTCCGGCGCCATGGCGTTCAATTGAGCGATCGCGGCTGCGTAGGACATGCACACTTAAGTATATAGAGCGGACAGGACCAAGCGATCACCACCCGAAATCGGGATCACGCCACCTTGCTCCTCACTGCATTGTGCGACCACGTCAACAAAACACTGCCTTCGGATTCCGCTTCTACCATGCTTCACAATCACGGGCGATTTCCAGCGGCACCCGCAGAGCAGTTCTTCCGCGCTACGGAATGCACGCGCCTCCGCTCGCGCCTGTGTATCTCTTTCCATGTGCATCTTATTCAAACCAGGGTTGTTAAACCCTCTTTTCACACAAGCGCCCGGCTTTACACAGACATTTCCAATATCGCTGTGGGAACCGTGGGAAACACGGTACGCCGCCCCCACTTTACAAGGCTGATTTCCAATTCTCCTGAATTCCACAGCCGCGATTTAGAAAACGCGGCAGCTTGCCAACTCCTCCTCCTGCAACCACTTTGCCCTGATTTCCACTTTTCCTGCCGCAACGGTTACGAAGACTATTAGTTCTCTATATATCTTTCTCGTTTTCCTACAACTCTCCCGTTTCCTCGGCATTACTCCTAAACATCCCTCCCGCCCTTGCCCATCGATCGCGCTGGACGGCGTCACAATCCGCTCCTTTCCTGGTCCAGGAATCCAGAGAATCGCCCCGGTTTTCCACGCGCGCACTTCCGTGCGGATGACTACAATCAAGAGGTAGAAAAGACAGCCATTTCCGGCTGGTCGCCCGGTAGTGTAGAGTGTGGCCAGCGCAGAAGTGGGCTTCCGGAAGCAGAGGTGTGCTTATGCCGATCATAGAAACCGAGGTTGAGAAGCCTTCCGCGCAGGGAGCAGCAATGGAAATCACGGTAAGCCGCCAGGATTTGGTGAGGGAACTAACCGCAACCCAGAGCGTGGTGGAGCGCAAGACCACCATTCCGATTCTGTCCAACTTTCTCGTCGAGGCAGATGGAGACCGGCTGAACATCACAGCCACGGACCTCGATCAGGCTATCCGCACGAGTTCGGCGGCCAAGGTCAAGAAACCCGGTTCGTGCACCATTCCCGCCCGCAAGCTTTACGACTACATCAGGTTGCTTCCGGAAGGCGATATCTCGATCAAGCTGTTGGAGAACCACTGGGTTCAGATCCGTAGCGGCCGCTCGAACACAAAGATCGTGGGCATGGCGCGCGCCAACTATCCCCAGGTTCCGGAATTCCCGGCTGTACCTATCACCAGCATCTCTGCCGCAACTCTCAGGACTCTCATTGCGCGGACCATCTTTGCGATCTCCAACGAGGAATCGCGCTATACCCTCAACGGCGCTCTGCTTGTCATCAAGGCTGAGTCGCTGGCCATGGTGGCTACAGACGGCCACCGCCTCTCCTATGTCGAAAAATCGGAGGAAGCCCAGGAGGGCATCAGCGGCGAGAAGCGCGTTTTGATCCCGCGCAAGGCCCTGCAGGAGCTGCAGCAATTACTTTCCGCGCCCGACGTTGAGAAGATCGACTTTGCCGACGACGAACATACGCTCTTTTTCCGTGTCGGCCATCGCACCCTCAGCTCCCGAAAGCTCTCCGGACAATTCCCGAACTTCGAAGCTGTCATGCCCCGCGACAACACTAAATTTGCGGTTGTGCGCTCCAGCGATCTCTCCGCAGCCATCCAGCGCGTCGCCCAGTTTGCCGATGAGCGCTCCGGCGCCATCCGTCTGCGCCTGGAGAGCAACGAACTCAAAGTAAGCGCTAACTCCGCAGAATCCGGCGAGAGCGAAGATACCATCGATACGCCGTACTCCGGTGATGCCATCATGGTGGGCTTCAACTCCACCTATATTCTCGACTTCCTCAAAGCGATCGACAACCAGGGAGAGGTGCGGCTTGAATTCAAAGACTCTCAATCTGCCGGCCAGATGCGCCCGGAAGATCCGGATGCCGAATATAAGTATCGCTACGTTCTGATGCCCATGCGAATCTGAGCTCATGCTTCGCTAAGCGCGAACGGTTGTGTGCAGGCCAGACATTTTTTATCACGTTGGTCAGCGACTGTAGTTCTGAGCGTACGTATCGCGTGGTAGCCCCAGTGAGCGAGCGCGCCGTACGAGCGCGTCAGCAGCATCCCGGCTCATGAATCCTCCGATAGAAACTAAATAAGAAGCATGTTTGCGAGGGGCGAAGACCTCCGGCCGCAGGTCCGGATGGCTACGCGCAAGGCTGGAAACCTTCTTCTCGGCGTCCCTCTTGTGGTCATAGGTGAAGACGATCACACGCCAAACGGCGCGTGATCCATTCCGCGGAAGGAGGTTCGAGCGTTGGGATGCCGCGGTGGCGGGCTGGGGCGGGGAGTTGGTCGGTATCTGCTTCGCGGGTTGCACGGCTGGTTCTGAAGTGGCGGCAGCTGCGTGCGTGGATTTCTGCCGACGCTTATTCCATGTATGCGCAAGTAGCCATGTGGAGAGAACCAGGAGAGCGGCAACAATGCCGACAGCAACCACCCAGTCCGGGCGCAGCGAGAAGCCCGGTGTTTCGTCCCAGGCATCCTTGCGCGATGATGTGCCGGAAAATCCAGCTTTCAGGTCCTTGTCAATGACAGGGAGAGAGAGCTGCATTGCCGACCGTATAGACGGCTTGGTACTGATACTCGGAGCTTTCTCCTCGGCCGCAGCCGGCGTTGCCGGAGCCACATTGAGCGGCTTTGGCGCGATGCGCGGCGAGCGAAGCTGGCCTTCCAGAGCGGCCCGGATGCCTTCAATCCCCCATGTTCCGTCCAGCCCGTTGCGGATGATCTGGTCGAATGGCGGAGGCACGAGGTAGTTGGGAACCCCATCGAGCGAATGTCCTTGAGTCAGTGCCTGAAGGAGCACCGCAGCCAGATCGCGCACGTCGCGCTGTTTCATGGCGCGACCTTCCTCTCCCTCCGGCGCTTCGCGGATGCAGTCGCCGCGCAGCTTCACGACATTGCCAACGGCAAAGATATTGCGCGGCTCGATGTGCTCGTGAATGAAGCCATGCGTATGCAATACATCGAGCGCGGTCACCAGACTGAATGCAAGCTGCGCGACGTCCTTGACGGTCAGATGACCTTCATCAACGACCTCCGCCAGGTTCGCGTCCACCTTCTCGAAGACTGCATAAACAACCGGACCGCCGTCGAGTTCGATCTTGCCATAGCGCTCGAACCGGAGAAACTGCGGATGGTTTAACGCCGCCACGCAGCGCCAGCGGGCAAGAATCTCATCCTGATCGAAGTGGCACTCGATGAGGCGTACGACCGTTGGCTCGCCCTTGGGGCCGGAGGTGGAGAAAAATGCGCTGCGGCCCTCGGGTAACAAAAGCTTTTGCAAGCGGATAGCGCCGTCAATCGTGACGCCTTCATAGTCGCTCCAAAGCTGCATATCTCAAGTCCTGTTTGGAAAGTTGGACAAGGCAGAAATGCCGGAAGGCGAGTGGCGCAGGTAGGCAAGCGAGCCGCGGCTGCTCACGGAGCAGCTCTTGTTGTCACTGCTATTATTGCAAACGGCGGGGCGCGGATTTGCTCACGAGCGTTACTACTTGAATGCGCTGAACACGACGCTTCGAGAAGAACGACGGGCCTGAACCTCACTGTGTTGTCAGGCACGGCAAAAACCACGGCTGGATCTGTCAGAGAGGCAGAACACCAGCAGGTGACGCCTTCCGGGTGTAGCGGCGAATGTCACTTCCGCTCAGGGCCGGATTGGAACGACACCCCGTCATCGTAAAGCCTCGGCGGCAATTGGCCTCAGATCCCATTGCGCGGTTAATCTTCTGAGGCCCACTGCCCAAAATTCTACTCTTTCTATAGTTTAGGGAAGTGCTTTTGGATCAGTGCGCTTGCGCGTGCCAATTTTTTGGCTTTGCGCCGGCAATTTTTCGTGGGTTTCGACACGCCCCCGCCAGATCAAGCCATAGATTTCAAAAAAACTCTTCCTATCATCTACACAAGATGACCCAGGCAGAAAATTTCACTTGGATTGCCCTCCATAAATATGCTTATAATCCACGTTGCGCCTGTCCTCGTCTGAACGGCCTCATCGTCCTATGCCCAAGCGCACAATCATCAAACCCGCATCAGGCATTCGCGCCATCGCCGAGGCGTTGGATATTTCGGTCGCCACGGTTCACCGGGCGCTGCACAACCAGGGTCGGGTCAGCCAGGCAACCCGCGAACGCGTGCTGCGCATGGCAGAGGAGCAGAAGTACCAGCCCAACCTTACCGCGCGCAATTTAAGGCTTAACCGTCACTTTCGCGTCTCCGTGCATCTCCCCACGACCATTGCTGCGTTCTTTGACTCGCTGCGGGCAGGAATTGAAGAGGCCGCGTCTCCGTTCCGCTCAGTGCTGGAGGTGGAGTTTCATCGTTATACGCGCAATCCGGGCAGAGCACAGGCCAGCCTTCGCTCTGCGTTGGAAGCGGGCGTGCATGGCATCATCGCTGTTCCGCCAAACACCACGCAGATGGCGCGCCTGGTGAAGAAGGCAAGAGAAAGAGCGATTCCGGTGATCTGTGTTTCAACGGATTCTCCTGAATCCGGCCGTCTGACCGCGGTCACGCCGCATCCGTATTACGGCGGCTGCATGGCCGCCGAGGTTCTCGCGGCAAGCATGCGAAAGCGGGGACACGTCGTGGTTATGGCTGGAGATCTGGAAAATCTAAATCAGACGGAAAAAGTGCGGGGCTTCATGGAAATGCTGGCGCGAACGGATGCAAACCGCTCCGTAACCCTGATCGAAACGCGCGACGATCCGGAGCAGGCATTTAAGGGCGCTCTGCGCTGTCTAAGAGAGACACCGCAGATCGGAGGTATGTACGTGACAAGCGCCAACTCCATTCCCGTCCTGCAGGCGTTGCGCAAGGAAGACCGCCTGTATGCGATCCCGGTTGTGACAACGGATCTTTTCCCTGAATTAGTACCGTATCTGCGGGACGGCGCCGTCAGGGCGACCATCTATCAGTGCCCGGAGATGCAGGGCAGCCTGGCCATTCGCGCGATGTACCAGTACCTGATGGAAAGCATAGCGCCGCCTTCATGCATTGGAGTGATCCCGCAGTTGGTCATGAAAAGCAATCTCGAACTCTATCTGCGCAAGTCCGCGGAGCAGGCGGGCAAAACCGCGATGAGGGAATAGCCGGCTGCGGCATCGCCATCTCTGCGGTCAGGGATGAATGGATTTGCGCAGATATCGAGAGGACAGGCACACGCAATTTTCCTGTCGACCCGCACAGACATTCTTTTCTTGCAACGCCAGTCCCTTTCTTTGGGTCCAAGATTTTCCTTGACAAGTCTTTCAGCGCGGGGCTAGGGTATTTTGCGTAATCGTTGCCGCCCGCCGCAAGGAGTGTTAAAAGAATATTCAAAGCAACGTGGAAACGATTGCAATGAGGTCATACTTGGCAGGTTTGATGCGCACTGCGCTTCGGCGAACCGCGATGCGGGAGTGGAGGTCTCCTCTGTTGAGGGGTTACACTCGCGATTTGCAGTTATGAATTCCTGATAGAGGTGTCCACCTCTCCATTGTCTCCAAGCACAACTTCTTCGCTAACCGCGAAGCAGTTGGCGCTATGGTCTTCTGTTTTGGATTCGCGGGAATACTCAAAGCTTATCGGAGCGAGACGGCGGAATCATCGGTATTGGCCGGATACCTTCCGGCGAGTTGAGAGAGCGTAAAGCGTCAACGACGCGGCATGATGGTTTGCTCTGTCAGTAGAGCGCGCCTGGGGTCAAGTCAGGCATAGGACAAATTTAGGAGGACAATTCGTGACCCAGATGAATCAATTGTTAACGATTTCACGCCTGAGCAGAATTCTGCTGCTGGCGGCCTTGTTCTGTACGTACCTGCTTACGCCGAGATATGTTTTCGGCCAGGCGGACCAGGGAAGCATCAGTGGCGTGGTTCAGGACGCGTCGGGAGCCGTGATTCCGAATGCCGATGTAACACTGACCAGCGCCGATACGGGCCTGACACTGAAGACGAAGAGCAGCTCGACCGGTGTCTATATCTTCTCGCCGATCAAGATCGGCAACTACTCGGTGAGCGCGGTGGCTCCGGGTTTCTCGGCGACGAAGCAGGAGCATATCCATGTGGACGTGCAGGCGCGGGTGAACGTCCCGCTGACGCTGCGTCTGGGCAATGTATCACAGACGGTGACGGTCTCAACGGCGCCACCGCTGCTGCAAACCGAGTCTGGCTCCGTGGGCCAGGTCATGAGCACGCAGACGATCAACAACATGCCGCTGAATGGGCGTAACGCGGTGTATGTGGCGCAACTGGCGGCCGGGGTTGTGTCGGGCATAGGAGGCAGAGGACAGGGCACTGGCGACTTTACGGCCAACGGACAGCGTCCCACGCAGAACAACTTTATTCTGGACGGTATCGACAACAATACGGCTGTGCCTGACTTTCTGAACGGATCCAGCTTCGTGGTGAATCCGCCGCCGGACGCACTGGCGGAGTTCAAAGTGCAGACCAGCGACTACAGCGCAGAGTTGGGCCACTCGGCCGGCGCGGTCATGAACACGAGCATCAAAGCCGGCACTAATCAACTGCACGGCGATCTGTGGGAGTATGTGCGCAACACCAGCCTGGATGCCCAGAATTGGAATGCACTTACCATTCCCGCATATCACGAGAATCAGTTTGGCGCCACGCTGGGCAACCCGATTATCAAAGACAAGTTATTCTTTTTCGGCTATGCCGAAGCCAACCGCATCGTCTTCGGACAAACATTTACAAGCTCGGTTCCTACCGCGCTAATGCGCAAGGGTGATTTCTCCGAACTTCTCAACCCAGCTCTGAACGCGTCAGGCGTGCCGGTTACGCTCTATCAGCCGGGCAGCGCGGGAACACAGTTGCTCGAATGCAATGCACAGCAGAATGTGATCTGTCCCGGCACCGTCAACACCGTTGCGAAGACGTTGGTGAATCTCTTTCCGTTGCCGAATGCGAACGGCGGCAAGCTCTACGACAACTATGTAAACAACACCAACGCCGTATCGAACTCCTGGCAGTGGGGCACGCGCATGGACTGGAACCTCAGCGCCAAAGACCAGATGTTTGCGCGGTTCAGCTATCTGAACGTTCGCAGCAACTATCCTTCTCCGTTAGGGCCGGTGCTCGATGGCGGCAGCTACGGTAACGATGGCAATATCTCTGATCTCTCCGGGAACATTGCCTTCAGCGAGACGCATCTGTTTTCTCCAACGCTGGTCAATGAGTTCCGCTTCGGCTACAACTATGGCAACTTCCAGTTCCGGCAGGCGGTGTTTAATGACACCAACCTGGCTACTTCGCTGGGCATGGGCGGCGTGCCGGGTGGCGGGCCGCTGGGCGGCGGCTTACCGCTTGTCTCGGCCTCGGGTCTCTCAACCTTCGGGCAGCCTGGGTTTTATCCGAACCACAAGGCTGAGGACGTATATGAGTTCCTCGATAACGTCACGAAGATCATCGGAAATCATTCGCTGAAGTTCGGCGTGCTGCTGCAGAGCGTTCGCTTCCCGTTCTTCTCGCCTCCGAATGGCCGCGGGACCTATCACTACACAGGATTCTTTACTTCCAAGCCTGGCAAGTCGTTCACCGGTTACGGCGCTGCCGATCTCATGTTGGATCAGATGAACTCGGCAACCGTGCCAGAGTATCATCAGCTGGATTTCTTCCACTGGACCCGCGGCGCTTATATACAGGATGACTGGCGGGCGACCCGCAAACTGACGCTGAATCTCGGCATGCGCTATGACAACTTCCAGCCAGTGACAGAAGTAGGTGGCCTCTACGCCAACTTCGATATACATCCGCAAGGGCCCGGCCAGGCTACCGCGACACTGACGTACACCAAGTCCCAGCAGAACATCCAGTTGTCACCTAATTTCGTGAACCTGATGGCCGCCAATAACGTACCAATCCAATACAGCGGCAATAGGAGTCTGGTGAACGCGCAGCAAACCAACTTTGCGCCGCGTATCGGCTTTGCCTACAGCTTCGATTCAGCTACGGTGCTGCGCGGCGGATATGGCCTCTTCTTTTCCGGTCCGGAAAATACCGGCGGTCCGGAAACCATGCAGAACTATCCCTTTCAGTTCCAGGCCAACTTCCCGCGCGGTAACACCTGCGCGCCGGGCAACTGCACCACAGACGGCATTAGCCTGGACAGTGGTTTCACATCCATCCTTTCAGTGGGCTTGCTGAACGATATTCAAAAGCCGGGTTTTAACGGCTCGCAACCCACCATCAAGACCACGTATACCCAGTCGTATAACCTTGCCTTGGAGCACTCGCTCACCAACAACCTCGTGGCAACTCTCTCCTATGTTGGCAATGAGACGCGGCACCTGGTGGTCAATGTGGATCTCAATTCACCTGAGGCGCTGATTGATCCGCGCATCAATACACAGACGGTGGAACCCTATCCTGCCTTTGGCGGCGCGGGAATGAACCTGTACGAAGGCGCCTCGACATACAACGCCTTGCAGGCTACGATCCAGAAGCGTTATGCAAATGGGCTGAGCTTCCTTGGAACCTACACATGGGCGCATGCGATGGACGATGCCAGCCAGCCGTTGGGAGGAATCGGCTATCGCGCCATTAATCTGATCGGCATGCTCAACGATTACACCGACTCGCAGGCGGACGTTCGCAACCGCGTGACCTTCAACGGCTATTATGTGCTTCCTTTTGGTCAGGGCAAGCGGTTCCTTTCACACGGCGGCGTGCTCAATGCGATCGTCGGCGGGTGGACGGATGACCTGCAATTTACGGCGCAGACGGGTTTCCCTTTCAGCGTGGGCACGGATCTTGGACCGGCCGGGCCGAATGGAGGCGGAGCCAATGCAATCCGGGTACGCGATCCATTTGCATCAGGCGGTTCGCCGGATCCGAGCAACCCAGCGATCAGTTGCGCCTCCAGCACGCGCAACAAGCTGCACTGGTATAACCCCTGCGCCTTTGACAATCCACCCCTGGCATTTCCTGATGCGTCAGTCAAGGGCAGCCCTATCAGCACCAACAGAATTATGGGGCTCGCCGCGCTGCCGTATCTGGGCGGGCGTTACAATACGGTGCATGGGCCCGGCTTCGAGCGGATCAACACTTCGCTGTTCAAAAACATCACGGTCTTCCGGGAAGATTACGTGGAGCTTCGCGCGGATATCTTTAACGTGCTCAACACCCCTTCTCTTGGCCAACCGAGCACTTCGAACGATGCCACGCCGGCCGGCTTGATTACCGGACCGCGCTTCTTCCAGAACTTTACTCCTGACGCACGGTTTATCCAGCTTTCCGCTAAGTTTGTCTTCTAGCGGTCTTTCACGCGGAACGCACTTTTCAGGCGTTCCGCGCAACTCTCTGTATGGCTAACCATCGCGCGGCTTACCGCCGCGCGATTCACAGGAAAAACTGTCATGAGTGAAAAGACAATTCCGCATACGCTTTCCACGCGCCGGGACTTTTTACGCAGCGCTGCGGTTGCAGCAGGCGCGGCTGCAACCATGGCCGCCGAACCGGCGGCCGCGACCGCGGCGTCCAGCGCTGCGCCAGCGCCTGCGCCCAGACCGAATGTGCTGATGATCTGCGCCGACGAATTTCGCGCCGACTTTGTCGGCGCCAACCACGAAAATCCTTCCACCGTCACGCCGCACATCGACGCGCTGGCTCAGCGCGGCATCAGCTTCCGGCATTGCATGAGCAACCAGCCGCTCTGCTCGCCCTCGCGCGCTTCCTTTCTCACCAGCCGCTATGCTACTGAAACCGACGTTTGGAACCTCGGTCCCGAGCTCAATCACAGCCTGCCCACCGTGGCCACGGAGTTCGGAAAGAATGGCTACTCGACCCACTTCCTCGGCAAGTGGCACGTCTCGGGAACGAAACTCCCCAATGGCAAGCACCAATTGGGATGGGTTCCCCCCGGCCCGTCGCGCGGAGGGTTCGACGATCAGTGGGAAGGCGCCAACGTGCTCGAACTCGTCTCTCATCCCTACGAGGGCAACTACTGGGACTCGCAGGGAAACAACATTGGCTACAAAGGCCAGTACCGCGTGGACTTCATCACCCAGCGCGCCGTGCAGGTCATCGAGCAGAAGCATGACAAGCCGTGGCTCATGTTTGTGTCGCAGCTTGAACCGCATCAACAAAATGATGTGGACGCTTTTGTTCCGCCGCTCCGCTATGCGGATGATTTCACCTGGCGTGTCTATCGTTCGCAGCTTTCAGCCCAGCAGCAGGATGAACTGAATGGGCTTGCCCATCCCGACCGTCCGTCTTATTCCAATCCATATATCCCGCAAGATCTGCGCAATCTTCCCGGAAACTGGCGCTCCCATATTGCCGGCTATTACGGTTGCGTGCAGGCCATCGACGATTGTGTAGGCACGCTGGTGGCGGCGCTGGAGCGGACCGGACAGTTGGATAACACCATCATCGTGTTCTTCTCCGATCATGGCAATACCTTCCGCACGCGCCTGGGAGAATACAAGCGCTCACCGCACGACTCCGCGATCCGTGTCCCATTTGTCATCGCTGGCCCGGGCTTTAACCAGTCGCGGATCATCGATGAAGTGGTCACGCTTCTCGATCTTACGCCCACGCTGCTCGACGGCGCCGGCATTACGCCGCCTGCAAGTATGCGCGGGCGGCCGCTCAAGCCGCTGGCGGAGGACCTGAACGTGCGCAAGAACTGGGATTCCACTGCGTACTTCCAGATCAGCCAGTCGATCTGCGGCCGCGGCATTCGCACGCCTGACTGGTGCTATTGCGCCTTTGATCCTACCGTGAAGCATGGAAATGCGGAGTACAGCAAGAACTATCAGGACTTCGCGCTGTACTCGATCTCCGGTGATCCGGCTGAGATGGTGAACCTGGTCGGAAGGGAAGAGTACCGTCATATCGCCGACGAACTGCGCGCGGAGCTGCTGAAGCGGATGGCCGCGATCGGTGAGCCGCCGGCGACCATCACGCCGATTCACTACTACGCGTGAACCAGCCCGCACTGAAGATGCGTGCTGTGCGTCAAGATCATGCGCACAGCACGCACACAAACAGCCGCTCGCCCTTGTCTGCAAATGGGACATTGCTTCGCAAAGTTACTGGTGCGCGAGCCCGGTTGCCACACCAGCGCCATGAGCCGCTATTCCCGTCACCGGGGTGACCCACCACGCAGCGGAACCCTGCGTCTTAAGCCGGCCACTGATAAATGCGCCCAGGCCGACGAGAGCCGAGTCGACACCCAGGCTGCCTGCAAGCGACGATGGCATCACTGGATTTCCCTCGCGGCAACGGTGCTCGGCGATACAATGCTGCGTCAGCGCTACGTCGGCTCCCGCCATTCCCAGGTGCAGCCCGTTCAGCAGGAAATAACTGATGCCCAGCTTGTGCGCACCGGTCGCGGCCGGCGCGCGATAGAACGCCGCGCGCGCGGAAGAAGAAGAGGATACCGAGGCAGCCATTGCGGATCGTGCGGCAGGCGGGAGATTGTTGGCGGCCCCATTCACCGACGCCATTTCCCTGGCGGGTATTTCCTTCGCCTGTTGGAGTTGCTGGAATGGAATGGGTGATTGCTGCGCCACGCACAGATATCCTCCCATCAGGAGCGTGACGCCCATCGCCCACCCGTGGATCTTTCTCATGTCGTCCCCCAGCCGTCATAGGTTTCCGGCTGATAGGCTTATCGACATGAACGTTCGGACAATCAGGCCCGAATCAATTGCTTCTGGAATTTCGTCATTAGGATTTGCTCAGAAGCTTGTGCGATATAAATTCGTATCCGGCTGAAAGGGAACGCCGGTCGCCAAAGCCGAGTTCCCGGCAAGCCTGCAATTGGCTTGACGGGGTGGAGACCGGCAGTAGCGCCAGCGATTGCTTTGCCAGGCGCCGCCTGAGCCCACTTATTGCAGGCAGACCGGCCCAGGAAGCCACGGCATGCAAGTTATGAGGGAGGTTGCGGCTGGATGTGTACGGATCGAACCACGAGTGTACCGGAGATGTGAGCGGTCCCCAAAGCGCGCTGATAGATCAGACGCAGGCGGAGCAGTGAGGCGCCCTGCGGAACGGAAAACTTGAGCGTTGCGTCTTCGAGTTCGTTACTGGAGAGATCGGATGACGTCGTGAGAATCGACTTCGATCCTGTCTCTGCAATCTGCCAATGGAGCCCAGTGTCCGGAGCGATATTGATCGTCTCGTAGGTGTAGACCAGAGTGTAGTTTCCGGGCTTAAGAGAGATTGTCTGCTCAGCGATCGTGCAACTCTCCGGTTCATTTCCGGAGAATTCCGCTTCCAGTGCCGATTGTCCCGCCCAGGAATCCATGCCGGAAACCTGCGGAAGGGACCAGTCGAAACTGACGGGCAGCGGCGTTCGCGCAAAATCGGCATTGTTTGGCATGGTTTCATCCGCAACAATCCAATGGCGCTCGATGAGGATCTGCCATAGCGACAGGGCAGCATTTGCGTCATTGTCATCAACGAGCGCATTTACAGCGGAAAGGAGCGTCGAACGGTTCCCGGCCGGATCGCCCTGGAGCACCAGCCGCTTGGCGATGGCGGCCACCTCCTCCGGCTGATCCTCTGTCTCCAAAAAGCCAAGGTACTGGCGAAGGAACTTTGGTTGATCGTTCGCAATCGCCGCGGTGATTTGCCGCGCATCCGGCGATGCCCTCCAGCACAGCACGAAAAGCATTCCTATATTGTCGGACGGCATGGAGGCGGCGCTGCGGGCCCAGATCCAGAACGCCGGCATGTTGCCACGGCGAAAGTAGTAATTGGCGAGCGTCCAGCGCGGCAAGTAGGTATGATCAACCGCATACGCCTGCAGCAAGGAGTGTTCTGCGCGGGCAAAGTCGCCGTTGGCCTCATATTGCAAGCCCATCTCGATGTCCGCCTCGGCATTGTGGCGGTTATGGCTCAGCGCGGCCGCCAACAGATTCTGGGAGTCTCCCTGGTCAAGCTGGGCCAGGCGCATATAGTACTTCCAGCTGTCGGGAACCAGCGCGATCGCTGCCCTTATCGATGCGGTTGTATCTTTGTGAAATAAATAATCCGCCCGCGCCAGCCGCCACGAGTACCAGATTCCGGCGCAGCACGCCACCACCACAAGGAACCGCTGCGTAAGTCCAGGAGAACTGCGAAGCACAGGCATCATCACTCAGCCAAAGCATACCATCGGGAGGACCTCACCTACGGGAGCTATTGATGAAGGATGTCCGCGCTGCGATGCGTCGGCAAAGCCTCTTTTTACGGAGCGGAATGCCGCGCCATGCCGTAAACTCATCACGGCAACAGGAAAAAAACAGGTTCATTTCCGCAATGGCGATGGTGCAGCGCCGGCCATCCCGGTGAAAATCGCACCTCACAGACAGGGCCGTATGACAAGGGTAATACATAAATTATTGATTTAATTGAAGATGCCTCTTGCCTTGGGCATAATTCTGGGGTATACAAGAGTTGTGCTGCAGGTACCGGATATTCTTGTCGGTACACGAGGAGGCATTTGATGTTTAAAGCAATTGGAGTTTCTGCGATACTGCTCGGCCTAGTGGGATATGCGGGTGGTGCAACGCGCTCCATCGGCACTGCCAGCGCCCGCGGAGACGTAAACGTTGATAATTATGCGGTCCAGGGCAATGCAACGCTCTTCGATGGTTCAGTCGTGCAAACCGGGCAGGCCAGCGCGGATCTCCGCCTTGCCAGCGGCGCCGATATCACCATGGCCTCTGACTCCCGCGGCAAGTTATACCAGAACCGGATCGTTCTCGAGCAGGGGTCCAGTGAAGTGAAGGCTTCCGGTCCGTTCCAATTGGAAGCATATGGCCTTCGCGTAATACCGAGCTCGCCGGCTTCCCGTGGTGTTGTTGCGCTGCACGCCGGTCATACCGTCGAGGTCTCCGCATTGACTGGTGCCTTTGGGGTCCGGAATGAGCAGGGAGTTCTGCTGGCCAGCGTCCATCCGGGTTCGCCGCTGAATTTCTCGATCCAGGCAGCCGGAGGAGGAACGGTCGCAGGTGAATCCAACGCACAATTCTCCGATGTGGGAATGATCAGCAGCCAGGGTGGCCATTACTACCTTGTGGACGAGACTGGCGCCAAGTATGAGCTGACCGGCAAAGACGTGAGCAAGTTTGGCAAGTTCGTCGGTGATAAGGCAGTGATTACGGGCACCGAGGTTCCCGGCGCCGGGGGAAGCGGCGTAGCCGGCACTGTAAGCGTGAATAAGATCACGCTCAATGGCCCTGGCTATATGTCAGACAAGGAGAAAATACTCATCAGTGCCGCGATTATCGGGGCCGGTATTGGCGCTTCAATTGGATTGAACGCGACGAATTCAACTGCACTGCCCGCGAGCCGCTAGCGCGCTCCGCGGCGAGCCTCATCACTTGAGCTTCTGAATCAGGCACGATCCGCCGCCGTGGATCGTGCCTGAAACGTTAGA
Source organism: Acidobacteriota bacterium (assembly GCA_021799405.1). The sequence continues at coordinate 8,253 of JAJZAL010000017.1, read as the reverse complement.
GGGCATAGTGCATGGGAGAGTGCGAATCCGCGCAGTTCCAGGGGGGGCGAATCCTCGGCCTTTATCCTTGCAAGACCGCATCGATGGTTTGAATGTCCACGAGGCCCCTGCAACCATAAATAGCGGACAGTACGCGTCCGGCGGGGTAGTCGCGGCGTAGCTGGGCGACTTTCTCGGTGCCCGCGCGATAGGCGGGAAGATACATGCGGCCGAGCAGCGGATGCTGTCCCCATGCGCCGGAAAGCTTATCGGCGCGCTCTTCGGTCACAAGATAATCCCGGCGCAACGCCGCCGCCACTTCCTGCTGGGTGCGTCCTTCGCCCCATGTCATATACGACGACTGGTTCTTGGCATCGTCCTGCAGCAGCGCCAGAAGCACCCCAATCTGCAGGTCCTCGTCCGGCAACTGATCCACTTCGGTAACGCCGTGCGCGATGAGGATGGCATTGTTGGCCAATCCTTCAAAGAGTGTTGCGGAGCGTGTGTTCATGGTGAGAACCGTGGCTTCAAAGCCGACCCTGCCACGGACGTAGAGATCCTGCAGGTAAGCAAACGTGGTCACATGCCCCGGAACCACCTCGTGGCTGACAAGCTGCTCAAACTCCGGATATGAGATTTGCAGGGACGCATTGATCTCGTAGGTGGCCTCGTATTGCGGCGTGCCGGAACCGGTGCGCGCGCGCCCAATGTAGTTCATCGAGCCGGAAAACCAGGCGTCTTTGATCGGCAGGAAACGGATGTTGGCGCGGGGAACCATCGCCAGCTCATGCGGAAGGTGGGGGACAAGGTTCCTGGCGCTGAGAGCATCGAAATGCGCAATCACCGCTGCGCCGAGAGCCTGCACGGAAGCCATGGGCGTCACGCGGTCGCGGCGCCAGGCATCCACGGCGGGCAGAATTCCGTCCGCTTGCGAAATGGAATAGCCGGCGCGGCCCAGCAACTCCGCCACGCGTTCGCGCCTGGCTTCAGGGCGCGACGCCTTGGGCGGTTTGCCGGTGGAGGCCTCGACAACCCGCGCGTAGGGAACGCAATCGCCTTTGCCGAGCACTTCCATCGCCAGATCCCACATGACCTCAAGGCACAGGGTCAGTCCGTCGAGATAAGCGCGACGCAGATCGCCACAACCAGCGGCTTCCTTGCGCAGTCCCGTGATGGCGGCGGGAAGATTCACTTGCCGCAGGTAAGCCGCGACAGCGTCGTGGTCAACCGCCTTGCCCGAGACTCCTCCGGATTGGCGCAGGCGCGCGGCAGATGGATCAAGATAAGCGGCGGGCAGAGGCTCGTCGGAGAACCACGAATCGGCGATAAAGCGCCCCGTGCCGGAGGGACACATGACATCGCCGCCCCAGAGCGTGTCGATCCCCAGGACTGCCTCAGCGACATACCTCTCAAGTTGGTTCATGACTTCTTCTCCTTTTTCAGGGCGCCCAGCCACACGTACATGCAAAGGCTAACAAACAGCAGCGCGGAGACGGATTGCGAGACGGGATCGTTGGAATAGAAGGGAGTTTGGATGAGGCTTTCGCGAAATTCGGGGAAAAGCCGCAGCGCCGCGCCCAGCACGCCGCCGAGCGCGCCGCCCGCCATCAGCCCGGAAGCCAGGATCACGCCGCGTTCGCGAATGCGGCGGCCCGCCTCGCCGGCTGTCTTCTGCGAACGCCGCTGGACGAGGTGCGACAGAAAGCCGCCGGTCAGAATGGGCGTGGTCAGGCCCAGCGGAAGGTAAATGCCGAGCGCAAAGACCAGGGATGATTTGCCGAGCATCTCCAGGACCAGCGTGATCAGGGCGCCAATGCCGAAGAGCAGCCACGTGACCGGCTGGCGGCTCATGAATCCCACCACAAGGGCCTTCATAATGGCTGCCTGGGGCGCGGCCAGGACCGGGCGCGTGTCGCCGGCCGCGGCTTCGCCGAACTGAAAAGTGTGGGCCAGCAGGACAATCGTGAGCCCGGCTGCGGCAGCGGCGGCAATCACGCCTACAAACTTGATCTTCTCCTGCGCCGATGGAGTATTCCCTAGCCAATAGCCGGTTTTGAGGTCGGTAATGAACTGGCCGGAGACGCATAGCGCCGTGCAAACCATCCCCGCAACTGCCATCACGAAGAACATCCCCGTGGTCCCCGAGAGCCCGAACTTCAACAGCACCACCGAAGCGATGATGACGGTAAGCATCGTCATGCCGGAGGCCGGATTGTTGGCCGTGGTGGCGATGGCGTTTGCGGCCACCGAAGCAAAAAAGAAGGCGAAGAGAAAGGTCAGCACAAGACCCCACACAAGCACGGTCTCCGAAACATGAAAGCGCCCGAAGAAAATGGCGACGGCTACGGCGCCCGCCACGATTCCGAAGAGAATCGAGAGCATGGGGATATCGCGGTCGGTGCGCTCGGCTTGATCACCCTCGCTGCGATGAAAAGCGCGCAGCGCGATGCTGAACGAGCCTGCAATCACGCGCAGCGATTTCACGACGCCAACAATGCCGGCCGTGGCGATGGCGCCCACGCCGATGAAGCGCACGTAGTCGTCATAGATTTGTGCCGCTGACATCGACGAAACGGGCATCAATCCGGGATAGACCGGCACATTCATGTGGCTGCCCAGGAACCAGATCAGCGGAACCAGCACGAAGTTGGCGAGAACGCCGCCGGCGCAAAAAACAAGCGCGCTGCGCAGCCCCATCACGTAGCCCAGGCCAAGGATGAAGCCGATGGCGTCAAAGCTGAACACCATGCGTCCACGCGTGGCAAGTGTACGCATAACGGGAATGAATTGCAGGTTCAGATACTCGCGCCACACATGAAACGTGGTGACAAAGAAGTCGTATAAGCCGGCAATCAGCGTTGCCTGCAGCAGCAGCCTGGCCTGCGAACCGCCCCTCTCGCCGGTGACCAGCACCTCAGTGATGGCGGTAGCTTCAGGAAAGGGAAACTGGCCGTGCATCTCGCGCACAAAATAGCGCCGCAGCGGAATGAGAAAGAGCACGCCGAGGCAGCCGCCGGCCAGGCAGATAAAGACGGTTTCAATCGGATGCGGATTGAGGTGAAGGATGTAAAGCGCCGGAAGGGTGAAGACGGCGCCGGCCACGACCGCAGCCGACGCTCCGCCGATGCCGGTAATGATGACATTTTCAAGCAGCGTGGAGCGGCGCCGGTAAGCGCGGGCCAGCCCGATGGCGAGGATGGAAATCGGAATGGCTGCTTCCATCCCCTGCCCCACCTTCAGCGTCGAGTAAGCCGAAGCGACCGTAAAGACAACGCAAAGAAGGGCGCCCCACACGACAGAGCGTGGCGTCAATTCCGGTATGCGCATTCCGGCTTGAATGATCGGTGTGTAGGATTCGCCGGGTTTCAGCGGTAGGTAGGCATTTTCGGGAAGTGATGTGGTTTCTTGCTCACTCATTCAACAGATCCTTCAATGGGCAGCGCGTAGCGCACGCCGGCAGGGATTCAGAAAGCACCTGATGGCAGAGAGAAAAGGTGCTTTTCCCTGCCGTTCCTGCTCCCTGGACTGCTCAGCATGGCTGCCCGCAATGGTAACACCGGAAGCCGATGAGGACGGCGAAGGCGCCAGTAACTGCGGAATCCTAGGCCTTCACCGCGGCTTCGACTTCAGCCCATTCTTCCGCGCTCAACTTGAGCTGCGCAGCGGCAATGTTTTCTTCAAGGTGCGCGAGCTTCGACGTGCCCGGAATGGGGAGCAGCACCGGCGAGCGCTGTAGCAGCCACGCCAGTGAGAGCTGCGAAACCATCGCGCCATGTCTGGCGGCGAGGGCAGCAAGGGCCTGCGCGGCCGGGTGATCGGCGCGGAGTAGCTTGCCGCCCGCATTGGGATACCAGGGCAGAAAGCCGATACCCTGCCGCTGGCACCAGTTCAGTGTCTCCTCATGGCGGCGGTCGCCGAGCGAGTAGCGGTTCTGGATGGTGACAATCGGCACGTACTTTCGGCACTCTTCAATCTCGGCGGGGGTAACTTCGTCGAGGCCTATATGCCGGATCTTGCCCTGCTCCTGCATGCGCTTGAGCGCGCCCAGTGATTCCTCAAGCGGCGTGCGCGGGTCAATGCGATGCAGTTGGTAGAGGCCGATGCAGTCAAGGCGCAGCCGGCGCAGGCTCATCTCCACGCACTGAATCAGGTAGCCTGCTCGACCCACATACTCGGTTTTGGCGGGGCCCTGGCGGGTGATGCCGCCCTTGGTGGCGATGAGCAGGCCCGGCGGATACGGATAAAGTGTGTCGCCGATAAGCTGCTCGGCGATCTCTGGGCCGTAGGCGTCGGCAGTGTCGATGAGCGTGACGCCCAGCTCCACCGCGCGGCGCAGGACGCGGCGAGCTTCGGCGGGGTCGGCCGGCTCGCCCCAGGCTCCTTCGCCAACCAGACGCATGGTGCCGTAGCCGAGACGGTGGACGGGAATCTCACCGCCGACGAGAAATGTGCCGCTGGCCGCGGCCGTTGGGATGTGCGCTTCCATGACGAAATTAGATGCTACCTGTGCGGGCAGTTGTGGGACAATGCCTGGGAACCAGAGGACGGTAGAGCGCGTATTTTGAGATGAGGGCAATGCCAGGAGGTACGGCAATGAGCACTGTACCATACGCCAATCAGCAGGCGATGTTTTATACACAGTACGAGGCGGTGCGCCGCGATGAGGTCGTGGGCATTCTGCTGGCGCTGTTTTTGGGAAGCTTTGGGCTGCACCATTTCTATCTGCGCCGGACGGGGTTGGGAATCCTTTATTGCTGCTTCTTCTGGACCGGGATTCCCGCGATTCTGGGCTTTTTTGAGTGCTTCTTTATGCCCGGCCGGGTGCGGGAGTTCAATGCCATCCAGGCAGCGGGAATCGCCGCAACACTGGGGATTCCGATTCCCATGTGGGGTCAGCCGGTGAATGTGCCGCCTTCAGCGCCGCCGGCGGGTGCGCAGCAGCCGGAAACGCTGACTGCCTGTCCCCGCTGCCAGCGGACTAATCCGCCGGGTGCGCGATTCTGCTCGGGGTGTGGGGCGGCACTGTAAGCGCAGGGGCGGGCAGTCCGGATTCTTACCGTCCAGAGCTTCCGAATCCCTTGGCGGCACGCGCCGAGTCTTCCAGGTCTTCAACTTCCTCTACCAAACCCGTCAGCACGGGCACCGGAATCATCTGCGCGACCTTATCGCCGGCCTTCAGCTCGACAACAGCCTGGCCGAGGTTGGTCATCAGCACCAGGATCTCGCCGCGGTAGCCCGCATCGATGACACCTGCCGTGGTGGCAAGCCCTCGCGCGGCCATCGATGAGCGGTCGCGCACCAGCAAGCCAAGCGGCGCGCCGGTGGCCGGATGGCGGGCCTCAACGGCAATGCCGGTGCGCACACGCGCCGTTACCTGCGGCTCCAGCACCGTGGCTTCCAGCGCAAACAGATCGTAGCCCAAATCTTCGCCCGAGTGCGCCACCACCGGCAGCCGGGCACCGTCCTCCAGACGCTTCACACGCAGCATGTGTCCATGGTAACGGAACGGAGTTAGCAACCAGTTTGGCGGCATGACGGCTTCTGCTAACCTCGCGAACGCCGCTACCATCCCCGCGCAAGCGGGCGGCCAATGCTGCTAGCTCCCAAAATGGCCAGCCCCGGCCGGGCTTCACCCAACCGGGGCTGAGTTCATTCGGCAAAAGGACCTGTAAGCCGAATTCTGTCGTGTGCGGTCATTCCTCTAGGCGCCACGTTACCGCGGACGCTCATCAGCGACCTACCCGGAGGTTTCGGCACTTGCTCGAGCCGCCTGGACGCATCGGGCCGATGCGCAGCGCCGCCTGGCTCTTGGCTTTATCCGTTGCCGGAGCGCTTCCCTCCCTATTTGGTCTTGCTCCGTGTGGGGTTTACCCTGCCTCCGTCATTACTGCCGGAGCGGTGCGCTCTTACCGCACCATTTCACCCTTACCCCGGCGGGAATCCTGAACGGAAGGTCGAACCCTTCCGGCAGGCCCGGATGCCCTCGAAACGAGGGGTAGCCGAGGCGGTATCTTTTCTGTGGCACTGGCCGTCCGCGGACCTTGAAGTCCGCGTCCCGGACGTTATCCGGCACACTGCCCTGCGGAGTTCGGACTTTCCTCCCCCGGCGCACCGCGCCGAAGCGCAAAACGCCGGCAGCGACCGCCCGGTCCTCCTGCCATAGGTAAGTTTACCGCGAATCGCGGTTTACCAGTTGCTGCCGGGGATGCGGCAGTGGACGGCTTCGACATGCGAAAGTCATTTTGCTGGAGGCTGCGCAGGAAGCGAATCAATTCCCTCACTCTCGTCTCTGCCCCGCTCATTCTGCTCAACACGGTGTCATGCTTCAATCGACTCGACCAGCCGGAGCATCTGTTCTTCCTGCTGCTCGATTGAATCGATCAGCTTGAATTGCGTCCGGCAGCGGTCCAGGTTGTGTCCTTCGCGATGCACCTTGTAGTAGGTGTCGCCCGCAAGATAATCCATCAGGAACCGAATGCCCTGCTCAAAGGTGATCACCTTCCCTGCAAAAGCGATGTACTGTTTTTCTTCTTTGGTCAGGAACCCACCCGCCGAGGCAAGATAACCGCGCACCAGCGCCTCAAACATGGAGAACTGCATCATCACCTTGCTCAGGTCCTGTTCATCTTCTCGGGCCGGGCTTGTAGTGGTGCGCACCATGTCGCCAAAGTCGTAAAGCGCCAGACCAGGCATGACGGTGTCGAGGTCGATCACACAGATGCCTTCACCGGTCTCGTCGTCGAGCATCACGTTGTTGAACTTGGTGTCGTTGTGGGTGACGCGCTCCGGCAGGTTTGCCTCCAGCAGCATGCCGGCGATGGGCCTCCGCGCCAGTGCGAACTCGATCTCGGCGCGCGCGTCCCTGGCGCGATTGGCTACATCGGCTTCGATGGCCTGCTCCAGCGCCGCGAATCGCTTCGGCGTATTGTGAAAGTCGGGAATGGTGTCGTGCAGCCGCGGCGCGGGCAGCCCTACCAGCAGCTGCTGAAAGCGCCCGAATGCCCGGGCAGTTTGATATGCCTGCTGCGCTGACTCGACGGCTTCGTACGTGCTTGCCTTCTCGATAAATCGGTAGGCGCGCCAGTAACTGCCCTCTTCATCCACGTGCCAGTTACGCCCGTCGCAGGCGGGAATGAGCGTAAGCACACGCCGCTCCGCATCCGGTTCGCCCGCCACCTGCGCCGCCAGATACGCGGTTACGCGTCCGATGTTCTCCATCAACGCATCCGCGTTCTTAAAAATGTGGTGATTGACCCGCTGCACAATGTAGCGTTCCGGCTTGCCGCCATTCACAAATACCGCGCAGTATGTGTCGTTGATGTGGCCGTTGCCGTAAGGCAAAAAGATGGTGGCTTTGCCATGGATCTGGAACTGCCGCGCTACCGCGCTGATATTGTGATGCCTGCTCATGCCCAAAGTCTTTCGGGATAATTGCCATCGCGAATCAGGCGGCCGACGCTCTCCACTACCCGCGTCTGGTCCTCGCGATAGGTCACGCCAAACCACGCATCATCCGTGCGCAATACTTTAATCCTCGCCCGCCGGGCGGCAACCAGATCGTTTACTACGCTGGGAATGTAGTACTCCGCCCGCGCATCCGAGCCGCGGCGCGCGAGGAACTCCTTGAAGCCATCTTCCAGTTCTCCAAAGATGCGGGGAGTAAATCCCCACATATTCATTGACACGATTTCGTCGCCGGTCAACCGCGACACTTGCCCGGCCGCATTGGTGTTGTGGACCCCTTCGCCGTCGCGTTCAATCTTCGTCAATTCCACCACATCCTCAAGGTAGCCGTCGCCGCTTACCCGGCAGACTCCGCGCGCCACAGCGCCAAATTCCGAGAGCGTGTTGCGCAGCACAAACCCCACCATCGCGTAGTCGCCGGTGCCCATCCTCAGATGCTCGGCCAGCACGCGAAACGCCGCGGCCCCATAGAAGTCGTCCGCGTTGATCGCGGCGAAAGGCTCATCAATGGCCGCCGACGCCGACAGGATGGCGTGCGCCGTTCCCCATGGCTTGGTCCGTCCCATAGGCACGGAATACCCGGCGGGAATCCCGTCCAACTCCTGAAAGACGTATTCAACCGCGATGCGCTCTTCAAACCGCGCGCCAATCATCTGCCGGAAGGCGCGCTCCATCTCCCTGCGCACAACGAACACCAGCTTCCTGAAGCCTGCGCACAAGGCATCGTACACCGAGTAATCGATGATGGTCTCGCCGCCCGGCCCCACTGCTTCCACCTGCTTCAGGCCGCCATAGCGGCTGCCCATGCCG
>JAJZAL010000180.1 GCA_021799405.1 Acidobacteriota bacterium | reverse complement strand
GGGCCAAGGCCGTCCACTCTGGATTTGAAATGAACCCCTCGCCAGGAAACATCCGCGACGGCTTGATCACGGATGCCATGAAGTCCGCCGGAGCTGCGCGCAAGGGCGGCACATCGCCAGTGGTGGACGTGCTCGACTATCCTGAATATGCGACCACGCCTGGATTGAGTCTGCTGTGCACACCCGGCAACGATGTGGAATGCGTTACGGCCCAGGTAGGCGCTGGGGCAAACATTGTCCTGTTCACGACCGGGATGGGTACGCCAACTGGCAATGCAATCGCGCCCGTCGTCAAAGTGGCAACCAATACGCAGGTGGCGACACGAATGTCCGACATCATCGACATCGACACGGGCAGCATCATCACCGGCGCCTCGACCATCGAATCAGTTGCGTCCGCCATGTTGGAAACGGTGATTGACGTCGCCAGCGGTCGCCGGCACACCAAGGCCGAGCTGAACGGACAGTACGACTTCATCCCCTGGAAGCGTGGGATTTCATTGTAAGCGTGTGAATTTTTCAGCTGGGCGTATGGGTAGTGGCGGGGCGAGGCTGCGTCCGGCGGGAGGGGAGGGGTCGAGGTCGTTGGGGGTCGAGCGGGCTTAACTGAGGATGGAGTGGGCGATGCTGAGCCACCAGCCGGAAGCGTCGCGCCAGGTGAAGTTGACGAAGGCCTGGGCCATCATCAGGACCGGGAGCGCGATGCGATAGACGACGTGGATGCGGCGATTGACGAGAAGGTCGCGCACGACGCCGAGAAAGACGACTCCGTCCAGGCAGAGGAAAAAGAGGTTGTTATTGAACAAATAGAGGATGCGACCGAAGGCAGCATCGAGCAGCACGCAGGTGGCAATGAAGATGAGGCGGCGATGGAACTCCGGCTTTTTGCGCCAGAGCACCGCGAGGCAGAAGCATGTGCCGAAGGCGAGCATGTCGAAGAAGGGTTCGATCAGAAAAGCATCCGCGCCGGGCTGGTGGAGGCGGACCGTGTCGAAGCGCGCCATGACGATGGCTGTGGAAATTCCGAGAGGAACCATGACGGTGCCAAGCGCTGCACCGAACCAACCCAGGGAGCGGTGCCAGCGCACATGATGGGTACGCACCAGCGTGGACTGAAGGATGAAGAAGACAACCCAACTGGAGAAAGCGGTGGCGTGAATCCAGAGCAGGAAGGGCCGCGGCAAGGCCGCATGGAAAAGGTTTTCGTTGACAGTATGGCTGAAACCCCATACGACAATGCCCGCGACGAGCAGCGACATGGCGAAGTAGAAATATTTATCCAGCAGCCCGTTTCGACCGATGACATGGGTCTGTGGGCGCACGAGTAGGGGTTGCGGCACGGCGGTCATTATTTCAGTCCTGTGCGGGCCGCTCTTTGCGGAGCGAAATCGAGATGCGTGGGAGGGATGGGCCGACGCGGCTGAAGTCTAGCACTGCAGGAAATTGGCTGTCAATGAAATTTCCGCGCAAATCGCCGTGAAAAAACGCTAGCCGCTATCGCTGCCGACTGCCATCCTCATGACGTTCCTCCTTGTCTGCCTAAGTATCGCAGCCTAAGCCCGCTGGAAGTTGGTGAGCGCCTTGCCCTCTCGCTCATGCAATCGGCTGTCGATCTGATGCACCAGGATGTTCCGGCTCCAGCCGTATTCGACCGCGGCGCGCAGATACCACTCGCGCGTGGGATGATCCTTCACCCGATCGAGAAGCACCATGTGATGGCCCCAGGGCAATTGTGCAGCAACCTGCTGCACAATTGTTTCGTCCGTCCATGCCCCAGCAAACGAACGCATGTACTTCAGGCTCCGGGGACTGAAACCCTCAATACCGGGAAACTCTGCATTCAGATCCTTGGCAAGCCGGTCAATGATCTTCGCGCCCCAGCCTTCGGCATTTTGTCGCACCAGAATGTCCCGGCCAATCGACCAGTAGAGGAGGATCGGCGATTCCGCCAGTGCCGAACTAAAAAGAACGCGATTCGATATGTGAGAATGTCAGCGGGCAGAGCAACTGGGCTTGATCCCAATATGTTGTTCCGATCAGGCAAAAATCAGCTTCAATGGGATCCGTCGCGATTATGCTGGGTAGCCGACTGGGCGTTGATGGGATTCTCTTTACCTTCTGTGGTGCGCCTGCGGCGATAGGCGTCCGTCAGCTCCAAACGGATCACTTCGTCGTTCGGTGCCAACCGAGCTGCAGTCTCAAGGCTGGCGATCGCGCCATTCGTATTTCCTGCGTCGAGCTGGAGCTTACCTAACTGATAATAGACCGCTGGATTCTTCCCGTCCGAATGTTCCAATTCCGTCAGCAGCACCTCAGCTTCGCTTCGTCGACTGAGAGCGATTAAGACAAGCGCAAGATTATATTTTGCCTTCCGGTCGGTGGGATCAATCCGGAGCGCCGAACGCAACTGTGATTCGGCCTTTGAATATTCATGCTCACCGGCAAACGCATACCCGAGAGCTGCGGGAGCGAGGTTGAAGTCGGGATGGGTCGTCTCTAAATGCAGAAGCCGGTCGATTCCTTCGGCCGTGTTGCCAGTCTTGATCAGGGAGTCGGCATAGGCGTAGGCCAGCAGAGGCACGCTGTCCATCTGGGGTTGTAATGGGGCAAGCGTGTCGATCGCGTCCTTGTATTCCGACAGCATGAATTGACTCATACCCAACGGCACGCGTGCACGCGCGTCGTTCGGATGGAGCTGCATGTATCGGGCGAGACAGATCGAAGCTTGGCGATAGTCTCGGGCGCCGAACGCTGCGCGACCCCAGTTGTAGTCCAGACCCTCCATGTTGGGGTTCCATTCAGCAGCCTGCTGAAAACAGCGTGAAGCGGAAGTGTAATCCTGCTTTTCAGCATTGATCGCTCCCAGATTGTTAAAGCTGTCCGCGATAGCAGGCCCAATCCGCTGCTCGAACTGCTGCACTTCCGCCGCGGCAGCGGGATCGGTGATCCTGTCAGTCTTCCGCGCGGGGTACCTCAGGATCGGCTTGCCCTCCAGATTGGCTGCGTCCAGTTTTCTATTTTCGAGCAGCAGGTCCTGCGCGATTCGCATCTCCTTCTTGCCCTCGTCAGTTTTCCCCTGCTGTATCAGCAAGAGACCCAACTGATAATGAGCGGCGCGGATCTGGTAGTGATTCCGCGAAGGGTCTGTGCATGCCTGGATCGCCTTGCGCAGAGCAGCCTCCTGCTCTGCGGGCTTGCCCAACTCACTGTACAGGTCGCCCAACAGCAGGAATGTATCGTCGCTCTGCGGGTTTAATGCCGCAGCGCGAGTAAGATCGCGGACGGCCTCCGACAGATGGTGCTGCTTCATGGCTATGTAACCGAGTTCGTAATAGCTGAGAAAATCATTCGGATGAATGGCGAGCTCCCTGCGAAATTCTGCCTCGGCCTGCGAAAAGGCGCTGTCGCCCGAACTTCTGAGATAGGAAGCGCCGAGCGAATAGTGGGCATCGAGAAGCTTGTCATTCCTGGCCAATGCCTTCCTGAATTCTGGAATCGCTTCTTCGGGAAAGTCGGCGTTACCATAGGCGAGACCGAACTCCATGTGGATTCCAGCTGAATCGCCAAATTCAGCTAACATCCTGGCGAAGATTCTCTCCGCGTCCTTCTTGTCCAGCATCGCTAGATCGGCCTGACTCAGGGCGTACTGATTCTCAAACGTGGGATCGATTTCTGCCGCGGCCGCAAACTGGTCCCTTGCCGCCTTGTTGTTATCCATCCCCAGAAGCGCCTGGCCGAGAAGCCAGTGCAGCTTTGCCGACCGTCGATCTCGCTCGCTCTTGGACGAAGCGTTGATCAGGTTCTGTGCCAGGTGTTGCGCCTTGGGAAAATCGTGCGCATCCAAGGCTGCCTCGGCATAGTCCATTTCAATGGCCGCATCGTTGGGAGTGAGCGTGAGGGCTTGATCGAAAAGCGGAGCTGCCTCCGGGTATCGACCGACAGTAGCCCGCCCGTTGGCAATCCGATGCAGCGCTTCGGCGAGGAACAGATTGTACTCAGACGCCGCCTGAGCGAGATCGCCTTTTCCCTGGAGAGTTTCCGCCGCGTTGTAATGTTGCTGTAGCGACGATTCCTTCGGACGAGCGTTCGGGGCATTTTGGCCATAGGCACTCGCGACGCAGGCCAGCAGAACCACGACTACGCCGAGACCCGGAGATTTCCCGATGTGGTCTGACCGGCCGCTACTCACGAGTGACATCGCCTCTACCTTCGAATGATTTCGTTCCCGCCCTGGATTCGGAGCTGCACCGGAATCTTCAGCTCGGCAGCGCGCAGGCAGCAACAGGGAATACGGCAACAACGGGTCGGCGATCATGGCCCTTTCTTGCCAGAGCTGGCGTCTTTCTGCGGCAGGTCGGTATGAATGTGCCACGGCACGCTTTCGGCGGAAACGTCCGGATGGCTGCGCAGGAATGCCAGCGAACTGGTCAACGATTCTGGATCGACTTTTTCGGTAAGCAGCAGCTTTTGCTCCCGCTCCGCCTGTTTCTTCATCCCCATCCTGCGGTACAGGACCGCCAGATTGTAATGCGCCGCGACATCGTCTGGATCGATCCCTTCCAGCGCCTCGAACTGTCGCATCGCGTTTTCGTCGTCGTCTCGCTGGAAGTAAGTGATGCCCAACTCGCGTCGCCCATCGCGCGACTGAGGATATTGCTGCACCACTTCCTGAAGATCGGCCAGCTCCGCGTCGGATTCCCCGGCTCTCCTCTCCAGCAAGGCCCTGTAGTAAAGGGCGCGAGCATTGTTTGGACTCAGCAGCAGCGCTTTCTCAACTGCCTTCCGCGCTGGACCGAACTGTTCCCATTCGATGTCAGTCAGCGCAATATTTGTGTAGCCGTCGGCATAGTCCGGACGCAGCCTGACCACTTCTGCAAATGCCTGGACTGAGGCCGCGTATTGGAATTCATCAAGATAGCCGATCCCCAGATTGTTCCAGCGCATCCAGTCCGGGTTGTCATTCGGCTCTGCCGGCGTGGGCGAGTTTTCGCCGATCCGCAGGGTGCGTGTGCGCGATGCAAGCTCCACCACGGGGTACGCTGGATGGTTCTTGCCGAGCACATTATTGATATAGCTTTGCCGGTAATGGCGGTAATTTACCTTCGCCGTGATGGTGATGAATCCTTTGATGTCCGGAGGAATGCGGAAGCGATATCGAACCAGCGTCGATCGCCCCGACTGAATGGTATTGTCATATGCGACCGAGTGGATCGTCTGGACCTGATGGTTGTCGACGAATGCGCCGTCTTGATTCACCGGACGATTGGTAAAGCTGTGAGCGCGAGGATCCAGCTCCCCATCGGGCCCGAGAAAGCCGCTGTGATAGATATCCTTGCCGTGGGAGTCTTTGACGACGAATTCGACCCACGCCTCATATAAGTCGCGGATTTCCGGAATCAGAGAATGCCCGATGTTCTTATTCTGGATGACGACATAGGCGTCGAGAATGTCATTCGGGTCGACATGAAAAGGCACCGATCCAAGCGGCCCGATCAGATGCTTATTGCCGGCCTTTTGTATCCCAAAGATATCGACATTCAGATAGTTTCCTGTCTGGAGAAACCTTATTGTTTTTTCGAGCTGCTCGTCGAAACCGTAATAGAACGGCACTCCCGTATTTCCCGCAGTCCAGCTATGCGAGGCGAACGTTCCGTTCTTCGCTCCATAGTCCGGCAGCGTGTTCGGCGCGCGCTGCATATGGCAGTTCTGGCAGGTCTTGAAGTCTCCTGTATAGAAAATCAACGGGTTCCGGTGCGAGAATTTCGAGTCCTGCCACTCATCAAAAGTGGCAAATGCGCTTAAGAATTTGTAGTCATTCAGAGGCTCCGGCAAGTTCGCCTTATGACAGGCGGCGCAGAACTCCGGCGTCCGGTAAAAGCCTTGCATGACGGCCCGGGAATGACGGTCCGCATGCTTCAGGATCTCATCGTATGGAACCTCTCCAGGAATGCGGTTGCCGTTCTCATCCACCATCACGGAAGGAACTCCCATAATATATCCGCCGTTCCCGCTGGTGGACTTGAGGCCCTGTATGGAGTGACAGACCATGCATGTCACGCCGTTGTCATCGAATTTTCTGTCCACTTGCGAATTCTCAGTCAGAGCGCCGCTAAGCACACCGATGGGGTTGTGACAGCTATCGCAGTGTCGTGAGAATTCAATGCCTTTTGTGTTGTTGAGGAGATTCACGCTGGTGCGGTAAAACGGCTCGCGAAAAGAGTTCGAGTGCAGCGCCTGACGCCACTGGCGATACGCCTCTTGGTGGCAATGCGCACAGTACGTAGCGTCGGGAAAAGCTCCAGGCTGGATAAAGCCGCCGCCTTGCACCTCCGGATTGCCCGGCGCGAAGGGAAGCTCCTTGCCAAATCGATAGTTGTAGCCGGATGCGATTTTTTCTGAGTATTGCCTGCGCGCCGCATCCTGTTCCTGGCCGGATGCGACCGATCCATGCAGCGCGTAGACAAGCATGACGCTCGACAGAGCGGTAAAGCCGCGCTTCACCATCGACACACTCAACCGATGCCAGAAGGGAATCGGTCTTCGCAGTCTCTGAAGATCGGGAGAAGGCACAACCTTCACCATGCAAACCTCTGCTTCGAAACGGGCGGGGAGGATTTCACTTTCTCGGCGCCGTTTCTTTTGCGATGCCATCGTAGACGCTGGGGATAACGCCCTTACCTTCCTCGACAACAAAGTAGCGATCAACGCCGGGTAGACTGACTCGTTCAACGCGACCGGTGCTGGCCCAGTGAATCTCAACCGAGTCTACAGCGGTCGCCTGTCCCAGACCAAAGTGAAGACGCTGATCGTTGGAGGACTCATAACTCCCTCCGCTCATGACGTCTCCCCGCTGTCGAATCCCTCCCGCAGTCAGATACACCGTGGACCCGACCGCATCGCGTGGACTCCCCGGTCCTCCGATTAATTGAATGCCGATCCAGTGATTCGTATCCGGGCTGACGTTGCGCAGCAGGACTGGAGTGTGGTCCATACAGTTGATCACCACATCTATCTTCCCGTTGTTGAATAGGTCGCCGAATGCGGCGCCGCGCGCCGGAATGACATCGGCAAGCCCAGTGCCTACGACTGCCGGGACGATCTCAAATTTCTTTCCCTGATCGACATTATGGAAAAGCAGCGGGCGCTCGGCGTAGGTGGTACCCCAGTTGTGCTGACCAACCTGCGGATAGACGTGCCCGTTGGCAACAAAAATGTCCTTCCAGCCATCGTTATCGTAGTCGATAAATTCCGTACCCCAGCTCAAAAATGGATAGGTGATCTCATCGATCCCGGTTCGTGAAGTGATTTCGGAGAAATTGCCGCCGCCCTTATTCTCGAACAGGGTGTTATAGTCGTCCGAAAAAGTTGTCGTGTAGATGCCCACTCGCCCGGAATTCTTGTAGTCGCCAACCGCCAATCCCATCGATGCTGTCTCGCGCCCTGACCGGTTCAGCGCAAACCCAGAATAAAAGCTCGCATCTTCAAAAGTGCCATCGCCCTTGTTGATATACAGGTAGTTCGAGGAGGAGTCGTTTGCGACCAGCAGATCCACTTTGCCGTCGTTATCCACGTCGACAAATGTGGAACTGAACCCGTAATAATGGTGCGGATCGCTCACGCCGGCCTTAACGCTCACGTCAGTAAACGTCCCGTCCCCGTTGTTGTGGAATAGGTGATCGGGCTCGCCTTCCAGCCCCCTCGGGCCACAGCTCACGTCGACTCCGCGATATTGACAGAAACCGAGACCGGCAGCAGTCGAGCGGGGCGGATGTGCAAGGTCATAGTGAACGTATCCAGGCACAAACAAATCCAGGCGCCCGTCTCCGTCGTAGTCTCCAAAACTTGCCCCTGTCGACCAGTTCCCAAGGGTAACACCACCTTTTTCCGCCGCGTCCGTGAATGTTCCGTTGTGGTTGTTGTGATACAGGCGATTCTTGCCGAAATTCGAGACATATAAGTCCGGCCAACCATCGTTATCATAGTCGCCTACCGCGCAGCCATATCCCCATCGGTCGTTGGTCACACCGGCAAAGTTGGCAACATTTGTAAACGTGCCATCGTGATTGTTGTGAAACAGCGCGGCATGTGGCGGCTCTGCTTTCCCGTCGATCGCATCATAGGTTGACCCATTCACCAGATAGATATCCAGCCAGCCATCGTGATCGTAGTCCAGAAGACATACGCCGGAACCTGTCTCTTCCAGGATGTACTTCTTCTGCGGAGTACCCATGGTGTGATGCCAGCTCGTCAGGCCCGCCTTGGCGGAAATGTCCTCGAAGATGACTGGCCCCGTCTTCACGAATCCGCCGGCCGTGATGGGCCGGTGCTCTGCGTCATAGACAGGCGCGAAGATGCCTGCAGTCGACGAACCTCCCTGCGGCCTGCTCTGGGCGCTCGCATTCTGATCCATATTCTGAATGGTCTGTTCCTGTACCTGCCCTGTCGCGGTCAAGGAAAGGATGGCGCCTGTCCCAACGAATACCAATATCCACAACGATTTCCTACCACACTTGTTGCTCATAGAGCATCCTTAGTTCTACGATATCCCATCAGTCTCCAGAAACGAAAGCGCATCATCCTATTGCTCCGGCCCGAAAGTATTGCGTTCGTGTGCCCCATCCTAGCCGCGTTCTTTGCGGCTAGGATGGAAACAATTGGTCCATCCCAATCGGGCCGGATCAATAAAGGTGGATGAATTACCAGCACGAGCCTGATAATCTGACAACTGGCAGTGCTACGACTTTCGATTGACCCCAGAATCCACTGATCGAAGCGGGAGTTCCGCCTATGCGTTCAGGGGGGTGCTTGTACCGATAAGTATCCCTAAAGCTCGATGAGGGGTATGCTGTGATGCTACTTATATGCGGCACACGCCTTCGGCTACCGATGCTGCGCCAAATCCGATCTTGCGAAGAACTCGTATGAGGATGCACTTCGGAACAACCCAAAAGAGAACTGTCCAGAAGATCCGACGATACATGATTGTCGCAGCCATGGCGGCGCTTCCCGTTCCCTGTCATGGGCAGAGTCTCTGCCCATGGCTGAATGTAGCCACCGCATCAGGGGTGCTGGGTGGTCCCGCAACTATGACGGTAGACAAGACTGACGACCATACGGAAACCTGCGTATTTCGGTCTCAGACTGCGGCTTCTGCGGACCTTTTGCGTATTTCGGTGACGACGGTCGCCGATCCGCGGAATGCGGACCAGGAGTTGGTCTCGCACGAAAATCGTTGTACCTCTTTTGCCGTGCCACTGAAGGCGGTAGGGAATGAGGCGGTTCTGTGCACTGCGGATACAGTGCGATTTCGAGGAGCCCAGGTGATCGGCCTGGTTCGCAACAGCATATTCACCATCGAACTCCGCACTCGTTCTAGAAAATCCCAGGCCACACGCACTCTTCTTGAAGAGAAGATTAAGGAAGTTGCGAACCAGGTGGCAGGTGCGTTATTTTAGATAACCCGATTGACTGCTCTGGCGTGGGAGAGATCCGGAGGGATAATGACTGAATGTGGATCGGGTAGGCTATAGACATGTAGACCCGCGACGAGGTCGAGACACTGACGCTCGATACCCAGACCCGGACCCGGACCCGGACTCCTTTCTTCTTGCCCAATCCGACTCTGATTTGAATCGAGATCACCTTTCCTCGGAAACACGCTTCTTCCGCAGAGCGCCCTCAAAGGAGAAGAAGGAAACCTCAGGGCAGACGCATCTTAATTGCTATATGCGAGGTGGACTTGGCAGGATGAGATGGGGAGATGGACAGTCCCTTGAAGTATTTTGCCGATTTGCGCGACCCGCGAGTAGAGCGGAGGCGGGAACATTTGTTGGAAGAGATCCTTTCGATCGCCATCGCGGCGGTTCTGAGCGGAGCCAACGGGTGGAACGAGATCGAGGACTATGCACAGTCCAAGGGGGAATGGTTCAAGAGCTTCCTGCGGCTTCCCGGAGGCATCCCGTCACACGACACCCTCAACCGTGTATTCTCGGCGCTCGATCCGGAAGAGTTGGAGAAGGGCTTCGTGGCCTGGGTGTGGTCGATTGCCAAGCTGACGGAGGGCGAGGTGGTGGCCATCGACGGCAAGGCGTTGCGGGGCACGCAAGAGTCGGGGGGAAAAAGGCCATCGTGCATATGGTTTCGGCGTGGGCAAACAGCAACAACCTGGTGCTGGGTCAGCGCCGAGTGGATGAAAAATCCAATGAGATCACGGCGATTCCCAAGCTGCTCACGCGTTGGAGTTGAGCGGAACGGTGGTGACCATCGACGCCATGGGTTGCCAGCGAGCCATCGGCGAAAAGATCGTCGCCAAAAAGGCCGACTGTATTTTGGCGGTCAAAGAAAACCAGGGCCATCTGCTAGACGAGATCAAGGATTCCTTTCAGATGCTGGCTACCCCGACTTCCCCCATTCGCAATGGTTTTCAGTAAAGGGCGGAATTTTTCGCAGTGTAACTCATTGGTTTTATTGCAATGGGATTGCTGAAACTTCGTGAAAGCGCTTGCGGTGAAGACCAA
>JAJZAL010000179.1 GCA_021799405.1 Acidobacteriota bacterium | reverse complement strand
CCAGCCACGTCGAGAGCAATGCTGCGACGCTGACCGCCGGCCCACGCGCCCCAGCCATCGGCGACCTGCGTTACCTGCTCTTCGAACAAATCCCCATTCCCTCGCCAGGCTTTATGCAGCACGGCATATCAAACAACATCATTCCGGGAGTGTATAGCTATTACACCAATTACATCGGTACGCCGCTTACTTTGGGAACAAGCTCGGCCTGTGGTCCTACTGACTGTGCTTACAATTACGTGGCGTACAATCTCCCGGCGGGCATGACCGGCCTGACGATGTATTACTCGGAAGGGAGCTATAGCTCCATGAACTCCGATCTACAATCCCTCAATGCGCGAGGAAACATTGTCATCATCAGTCTTGACGCGGAACCTCAGGTCGGGACGATTGCTGCAGCCTGGGTGCAAACGCAGGCCGGCGGTTTCGATTACCGGATGGAAACCGTGCCGCAATCGCAGCTTGCCACCACCGTTGCAGCCGACGGCGCCGCTAGCCGGGTCGTGACCGCCTTGGGTCTCGACGCAAGTACGGGAATGGCGGACGTCATCTCCTACAGCTGGCAGGGCGACACCACGACCGCCTACGAAACCACCGCGCAGATTGTTTCGCCGCCGAACATCGCTTCAGCGGCACGGGCGATGGCCGATCAAGGATACATCATAAGCGCCTTTGGCGGAAACGATACGAACGGCTACGCGCTGGTCGGAATGCGGGTCACGGGCGATACGATGCCGCGGCCTGTCGGGATCTCGGGGAGCGGCTCAGACATATGGGCCAATAATCCGAATTCGGCCTACCCCACGACGCTGGTTTACTTTGAGGGGCCGCCTCAAGTCCCATATCTCATTGTCGAAGAGGAATAGACCCCTGTGTGATAGCGCTCACGCCGGCTCCATCCTTTCCGCAGCTCCTTCACAGAAAGGATGGGGGACGCCAACACGCTTGGGGCAATCATTGCTTGAGCGCAGTCTCGCCCGTCTTCACGTTGATCGTCCAGGGCTGCGGCGGGGGCAGATGCATCGTGCCGTTCCCCATCTCCAGCGGCATCCACAGGTAGCGCGAATCCCACAGCGTGCGCGGCTCCCAGATGTCTCCCATGAAGATGACCGCGGTCTTCTTCGAACCCTTCACCGCAAAAAGCATGGTCGATTGCGCGTTGTAGGTATTCGCCTCCGGCGGCGCGATGTTCCTGAACTCCGTCCACGGGCCGGTGATGGCGGGGGCCGTTGCATACACGTCCGGGTTGGGCCGCCAGCCGGTCATGTGCGACCCTACCACGTAGTAGAGCCCGTCGTAGCGCACCAGCGCTCCGCCTTCCAGCGGCGCGTGAATGAAGGCGGTCTTTTCCACGTTCATATAGTCGTCCGTCAGCTTCGCGATGAAGAATCCTCGCGTCGGCCGCGACTCGAAGATCAGGTACGCCGCCCCGTCGTCATCCACAAACTGCCCGATGTCGCGGCTCTCCTCGTTGAGCGGCCTGAAGCTCTTCACATACTTGTACGGCCCGTTGATGCGGTCGCTCACCGCGACCATCACGCGGGCCAGCCGGTAGTGCGCGTTGTCAAGATGCGCATACATGACAAACTTGTGCGTGCGCGGATTCACGTACACCTTCGGCCGCTCCAGCACCCAATGCGGCCCCAGGTTTTCAGGATCGGCGAGCGCCAGCGCCTGGCCGCGAAACTTCCAGTGCACCAGGTCCTTCGATGAATAGCAGGCAACGTAGCGTTTGGCGGGATCGTTGGTCTGCGAGCGGTCTTCGCCAAACCAGTAGTAGGTATGCTTCCACACCGTCATGCCGCCGCCGTGCGCCTGGATGCGCCGGCCGCTGGTATCGAACCACGGCGCTCCGGGCTTGATGGTTCCCGTTGCCGCATGCAAGGTCGCCGCCGTCATCGGCAGCACAAGAAGTCCTGCCACCCAAAAAGCAAGTTTCTTCATCGAATCCCCTTCAGATGTATCAGTGTTTCCATTTTCGCGCGCTCACCTGCGCAGACTCCTCAGCAGGCTGAAGACGGTGAGCATTTCCCGGCGTCTTCACAACATATACACTCTTTGATTGCCCAACCGGGGGCAGGCAGCATAGTATTCCTCTGAAAAAGTTTTCAGGAGAATTTTTACGTATGCGCATTTCCGCTTCGCTCTGCCTTGCCGCACTTGCCCTGGCCTCGATGGCTACCGCAGCCCAGTCATCCTCCAGCGCATCCTCGACGAAAGTGGCCCAGACGCCGCCGATGGGCTGGAATAGCTGGAACTATTTCCACCGGAACGTGACCGACCAGGATGTGCGCAACGCCGCCGATGCTCTGGTGTCTTCGGGCATGCGAGATGCCGGCTACATCTACGTCAACATCGACGACACATGGGAAGGCGAGCGCGATGCCAATGGCGTGCTGCACACCAACTCGAAGTTTCCCGACATGAAGGCGCTGGCAGACTACGTTCACTCCAAGGGCCTGAAGCTCGGCATCTATTCGGGGCCGGGATCGAGGACCTGTGCCGGCTTTCCGGCTTCACTCGACCACGAATCTCAGGATGCGCAGCTCTATGCTTCCTGGGGCATCGACTACCTGAAGTACGACCTCTGCAGCTTCCGCAAGGACGTGATGGCGGCGCAGGCGCCGAATGACAAGGCCGAGCAGATGCGCCTGATGGTGGCCGCCTACGACAAAATGGGCAAGGCGCTGAGGGCAACCGGACGCCCCATCGTGTATTCGCTCTGCCAGTACGGATGGGACGCGGTATGGGAGTGGGCGCCCTCAGTGGGCGGCAACCTGTGGCGGACGACAGGCGACATCCGGCCCGAGTGGCAAAGTATCTACTCGCTCATGAATGAGCAGGCCGGCCTGGCCAAATATGCAGGTCCCGGCCACTGGAATGATCCGGATATGCTCGAAGTCGGCAACGGCAAGCTCACGCTGGCGGAGAACCGCACGCACTTTTCCATGTGGGCCATGCTGGCCGCGCCGCTGCTCGCAGGCAACGACCTGCCGCACATGACCCCCGAGGTCCGCGACATCCTGACCAACCGCGACGTGATTGCTATTGACCAGGACCGGCTGGGCCGTGAGGGCACGCGAATCTACTCGGAGGGTGAAGTGGATATCTGGACCCGCCATCTCTCCGGCGGTGCTATGGCGGTAGCCATCGTCAATGCCGGCTCCGACCGCTACTCGACACACCCCTTCCATCTGGACCTGGCCAGGCTCGGCCTGCATGGTCCGCAGAAAGGCAAGGACCTGTGGACGGGCAAAGAGGTTACGCTGAGTGACCATATGCCCATCGAGATTGCCAGCCACGATATTCTGCTGGTCCGCATCCCGCAGCCGAAGTAATCTTCAACCCTCATTTCTCCGGATGCTCCATCCTTGCCGCGCCTTTGCTTGTGCGGCCGGGATGGGGGATCACGGACCTCGACCGATTCTTCTTCTGCGGCATACTATTTCCCCTATAGCTCTCCAGCGAGGGTTTCACTCATGCGTCTCGTTGCTTCATCCGCTATCGCCGTACTTGCCCTGGCCACTCTTACTGCGGCATCTCAAACTCCGCGGACGCACAAGGCTACCCAACCTCCACGGTCGCAGATGGTGGCGCAAACGCCACCCATGGGCTGGAATAGCTGGAACTACTTTCGCCGCAATGTCACCGATAAGGACATCCGCGCCGCGGCCGATGCGATGGTGGCCTCCGGGATGAGAGACGCCGGCTATGTCTACGTGAATATCGACGACACATGGGAGGGCGAGCGGGACGCGAACGGCGAATTGCAGAGCAACTCGAAGTTTCCCGACATGAAGGCACTGGCCGATTACGTCCACTCCAAAGGCCTGAAACTTGGCATCTACTCCTCGCCCGGACCGAAGACATGCGCCGGCTTTGAGGGGTCGCTGGGCCACGAAGCTCAGGATGTCCGGCTCTTTGCCTCCTGGGGCATCGACTACCTGAAGTACGACCTGTGCAGCTTTCGCGGAGTGATGCGCACACAGGCGCCGAACGACCCGGCTGAGCAGATGCGCCTGATGGAAGCAGCTTTCACCAAGATGGGCAACGCGCTCAGGGCTACGGGCCGTCCCATGGTCTACTCCCTCAGCATGGGCGGGCGGGATGCCGCGTGGGAGTGGGCACCCTCAACCGGCGCCAACCTGTGGCGCACCACGCGGGACATTCAGCCCAACTGGGACCGCATTTACGCGATCCTCAGCCAGCAGGACGGACTGGCAAGGTACGCGGGGCCCGGGCACTGGAACGATCCCGACATGCTGGAGGTGGGCAACGGCAAACTGACGCTGGCTGAAGACCGCTCCCACTTCTCAATATGGGCCATGCTGGCCGCGCCGCTACTCGCAGGCAACGACCTGCCGCACATGACCCCTGAGGTCAGAGACGTCCTGACCAACCGCGACGTGATCGCACTCGACCAGGACCGGCTAGGCCGCGAGGGAAGCCGCATTTACACTGAGGGCGAAGTGGATGTCTGGACACGCCACCTCGTCGGCGGCGCACTGGCCGTGGCCGTGCTCAACGCCGGTGCTAATCGCTACTCGTCCCATCCATTCCATCTGAAACTGGCTAAACTCGGTCTGCATGGGCCGCAGAGAGGCAAAAATCTGTGGACGGGTAAGGAAGTGACCCTGACCAGCAACATGCCGATCGAGATTGCCAGTCACGATATTCTGCTGGTTCGCATCCCGCAGCCAAAGTAAGCGGGCAACCGTTGGCGCCCCGGCTGCAGCCCCATCCGGGCGGTAGAATGGGGCGCAACATGAATCGCTATGCCACCTCTCCGAGGCAAACTGCAAACCATCCGCGCTCGTCCATCCAACACTGCTCCGCTTTGAATCCAGCTTGAACCAGCATGGCCTCTGCCTGGCCGGGCGCGTACTTGTAGCTGTTTTCGGTGTGAATGGTTTCACCCTGCGCAAATCTCACGTCAAGATCCAAGGAGGCGAGGCGCACGCGTTGCGCATATCGGCTTTCAAGGTGCATCTCAATCCGCGACGCGCCGCGATTCCAGACGGCCCGGTGCGCGAAGTTATCAACATCAAAGTTGGCGCCCAATTCGTGGTTGAGACGCGCCAGCATGTTCCTGTTGAAGGCTGCCGTTACGCCCGCCGCATCGTTGTAGGCTGCCAGCAGCGTGTGTTCTTCCTTCACGAGGTCCACGCCCAGCAGCAGGCCGTCGCCAGGTCGCAGTGCCTCCCGCACCCGGCGTAAAAGCCGCATTGCATCCTCATGCTCGAAGTTGCCGATGCTCGATCCGATGTAAAGCACCAGCCGCCGTTCGCCGCTCTCTACGGGCTCCAGTCCGAGTCCGCTTCCGTTCCCGCGCGTGTAATCCACAACCTGCGGCGCCACGCTCACCGCGGGGAACTCGCGCTCGATGCGCTCGCGGGCCGCTCGCAGCGCGCTGGCTGAGACGTCGAGCGGTTCGTAACGCACCGTGCCCTGCCGCTCCACCGCGGCCCGCAGCAGAAGCCGCGTCTTATCCGCGGAACCTGCGCCCAACTCGGTGATGCGCAATTTCAAATGGTTTGCGGTATGGGCCGGAGCCGGCGCAATCATCTCCGGCGCATGTGCGGCCAGAATGCTCCGCTCGGTGCGCGTCAAATAGTATTCCGGCAGTTCGGTGATTGCTTCAAAAAGCCGCGAGCCAGCCGCATCGTAAAACAGCCACGGGGGTAACCATTTGGGAGAGGACGTAAGTCCCATACGCACTGCAGAAGCGATACCTTCATCGAGTCGTACGCCGACAGACGGGGAAGCATAAGGACTCATGTTCTTCGTTCGATGCGCTTCACTTTCTCACGATGCAAGCCTTATGCCGGAAAATTGCCAGCGTGTCTCCGGCGCAAAGAAATTTCGGTAGCTGGCGCGAATATGGTCGCCTGGCGTAACGCACGAGCCGCCGCGCAGCACCATTTGCCCGCTCATGAACTTGCCGTTGTACTCGCCCAGCGACCCGGCCAGCGGCTTGAAGCCCGGATAGCCCAGGTAGGCGCTTGCCGTCCACTCCCAGCAATCGCCAAAAAACTGCGCTCCGCCCTGATTTTCTGCCAGTTCGGTGGAGGGCCAGGGCATCAGCCGCCCCGTCTCCAGCAAATTCCCGTCCGCCGCTTCTATCTCGTCCGCGTCTTCAGCCGCAAACTCCCATTCAAACTCGGTGGCCAGCCTCTTCCCCGCCCAACGCGCATAGGCGTCAGCCTCGAAGTAGCTGACATGACTCACCGGAGCGGCTTTCAGCTTGTCCAGGGACAGCTCGCCGCGCAGCGTAAACAGGTTCCAATTTCCGTCTCGTCGCGTCCAGTAGAGTGGCGCCTGCCAGCCGTTACTCTTCACCGCGTCCCACCCTGCCGAAAGCCAAAGCTCCGGACGGCTATACCCGTCATCGGCCATGAACGATGCGAACTCGCCACATGTGACCAGGCGTCCCGCGAACGCAAACGGCTCCAGCCAGACGCGATGCCGGGGCAGCTCATTATCGAAACAGAAACCCTTGCCCGCATGCCCGATCTCGTGCAACCCGCCCTCAAACTCCAGAAAGCTCAGCGCTTCACTCTCTGCGCCCATTTCCACCTCTCCCGGTTGATACGCGGGACGCAGTGGATTGGTGAAGAACGCGTGCAGAACATCAGTCAGCAGCAACTCCTGGTGCTGTTCCTCGTGGTTTACGCCCAGTTCCAGGCGGTGGAGTGCCTCCGGCGCAGGGCTTTGACCCAGCAACTCTTCGATCGCCTCGTCCACATGTTCCCGGTAACGCAAAATCTCATCCAGTCCGGGGCGCGAAAA
This sequence comes from Acidobacteriota bacterium, assembly GCA_021799405.1. The sequence goes on along the minus strand of JAJZAL010000179.1, from coordinate 3,745 downwards.
CGACGACCGCAGCCGTTTTTCAGGAAAAGCAGAAAAGCTCTGGTAGTAGCTGTTAAAAAGCCAGGAAAAATCCGGATGGAAGAGCCGGTAGCCGGGCAGGAACTCCCTGAGCACAAAGGACTCGAAGAACCATGTGGTGTGCGCCAGATGCCACTTGACCGGCGAGGCCTCCGGGCAGGACTGCACCATCATGTCCTCAGCCGAGAGTGGCTCGCAGAGAGACAGCGTACGCCGCCGTACACCGCGAAATCGCAGAGCGATCTCTGTTTGCAGATGATCCTCGATATTGGCATTCATGACTCACCTTCCCGCACTGCGATGAGTGTAACCCCAGGCCAGAGCCTCCGCCGCTTCCCGGCGCAACTCGCGGCTGATTTTGGGACTTCTCGTCTTCCGTATTCGTCAACCTTCGGCGGAAAGAAAGGTGACGAAATACCGGAAACGGTGTTGCAACGGCGCAGCGCCGGACCGATAATTTCATCGGACATATTTCTTCCCCGGTTGCTCGCCCCGGAATTCCCTCAGAAGGAGGCGCGCATGTCCAGGTGCAATCCATTCACTTGGCGTCTGGTCGCAGGCTGGCTGGCGGTTCTTCTCATCGAATTGCAGGCTGCCTCCGCTCAAACCTCCACTCACTTTCCTTCCGTCGCATCTGATCCCACGCAATCTGCGCCGCAGGTTCAAACCGCCCCACAGCCCCAGCCCACGCCGGAGGAACTCGGCGATACCTTCATGCTTCACAAGCGCTACCAGGCCGCCATTGAGGCTTACAAGAAATCCCCGGAGATGACCGCTGACCTCTGGAACAAAATGGGGATAGCTTACCAGATGATGTTTGATCTTGAAGATGCATCCGATTGCTACAAGAAGTCTTTGAAGCTGAATCCCCGCAAGGCGCAGGTGCTCAATAATCTCGGCACCGTCGAGTACGCCCTCAAAGACTACAAATCCGCCGAACGCTACTATCGCAAGGCGCTCAAGATCGATCCCAGATCTGCACTGATTTACAAAAACCTTGGCACCAATCTGCTGACCCAGCGCAAATTCCAAAAGGGTTGGGACGCCTATAAACGAGCCCTGGCTCTCGATCCCACTATCTTTGAAAACACCGCCAGTCCCAGGGCGTTGAACCCGGCTTCGCTCGAGGAGCGCGGCGCCATGAACTATTACATGGCGAAGGGCTGTGTTCAAGCCGGCCATCCAGATTGTGCCGTCGATTACTTGCGCAAGGCTCTCAATGAAGGCTTCACCAATCCCAGCAAGGTTGCTGCCGACATCGAATTCTCCACCTTGCGAGGAAATCCTGAGTTCGACGAGCTGATTGAAGCGCACAAAGGCCAGTGAAGCTCTCCTGCCTGGTCGTTGAACGGCCGCGCAATAGGAGACAGGCAACCATTGCAAGATGCGACCTCACCGCAGGCCGACCCACAGGCACGCCCGGTGAGGCTTCCCGGTATTCCCGATTCTCTATTTTCCCAAAAAGGGAAAGATGGTGAAGTTGCAAAAATGTATTGCAACCGTTCTACATTGGCCCCATAATCTCGAAGACACAGTTTCTTCCCCGTCTTTATGAATCCTCCCCCGACATTCCCTTCGAAGGAGGTCGGTCCCTGTGTCTACACATTTTGGCATCAGTTGGCTTCCCACCGGAGGTCTGCTCGTGGCTCTTTTTGTCTTCGGGCCCCAAGCAATCTCCGCTCAAACCTTAACGCATCTTTCCCCGGCTGCGCCGGCACTGGCTCAACCTGTGCCGCAGATCCGAACGAGCGCCCCAACCCAATTCACCCCCGAAGAGATCGGGGATGCGATGATGTTTCACCAGCGTTATCAGAGCGCCATTGCGGCGTACAGAAAATCGCCGGTGATGACTGCGGTCCTTTGGAATAAATTGGGGATCGCCTACCAGATGTTGTTCGATCTCGTGGATGCCTCTGACTGTTACAAGAGGTCCCTGGCATTGAATCCACGCTACGCGCAGGTGCTCAACAATCTCGGAACCATAGAGGATGAGCGCAAGAACTACAGGGCTGCCGAGAGCGACTACCGCAAGGCGCTCAAAATCGGCCCTGCGTCTGCTCTTATCTACAAGAACCTTGGCACCAATCTGCTGAGGCGGCGCAAATTCGAGGAAGGGTGGAATATGTACAGAAAGGCGCTCGCCCTCGATCCCGCCATCTTTGAAAAGACCTCCAATCCCAAAGCAGCCGACCCATCTTCTGTGCAGCAGCGCGGCGCCTTGAACTACTTCATGGCAAAGGGCTGTGTGCAGGCCGGCCATCCCAATTGCGCCATTGGATATTTGCGCAGGGCTCTCAATGAAGGCTTTGCCGACCCCAGAGAGATTGCCTCGGACACCGGATTCTCCGGCTTGCACGGAACGCCTGCGTTCGAGAAGCTTATCGGTGTAGACGACGGCCAGCAAAGTGCAAAACTCGAGCCCCGTCGTCTTCCGAGATGATTTTGGCGTCTATCCCGATAGGGCCAACTTCCCCGGTCCTCAGGAGATGCCATGAAAATTCGTTTTTTGATTGCAACGGCCCTTGGCCTCGCGCTCAGCGCTGCCTGCGGTTTGCCCGCGAATGCCGCTCCTTCCCCCGCCCAGAATCCCGGCGGATACGGCCAGCGCGGCGGACGCGGCTTTGGCGGCATGGGCATGATGGGAGCCGGCCGCGGAGTCACCGGCACGGTGACCGCGGTGGCCACTGACCACTTTACCGTCAAGAGTTATGAGGGCCAGACCTACACCGTAAACTTCAGCAACAATACACGCATCCTCAAACAGGTGGCCGGCTCGGGCGGCATGGGAATGCGCGGCAATCCGCCGGAACAGATCAAAGCTGCCGACATCAAGGTGGGCGACGACATCACCGCCATGGGGCAACTGGACTCCAGCGCCAAATCCGTGGGCGCCATGATGATCATGCAACTGGATCCCCAGCGTGCCCAGCGCATGCGCGCCATGATGGCCAACTATGGCAAGACCTGGCTGATGGGCAAGGTGACAGCGATTGACGGCACAAAGGTGACCTTGATGGGAAGCGTGGACCAGGCCGAGCACGCCTTTGTGGCCGACGAAAACACCACCTTCCGTGAACGCCGCAATCCGATCACGCTGGCCGATGTTCACGTGGGCGACACGGTGCGCGTTGATGGCGCAGTGAAGGAAGGCGCCTTTACCGCCGCTTCGGTAGCCGTGGTGGTGATGCCCGCTGGAGGAATGCCGCGGATGCCACGGAACACACCAGCGCAATAATCAGTATTTTCTTTTCAGATGCGGCGAGGGGAATGCGCAATCGCTGCACAAACAGCAAGCCCCGGCCAGATCATCGGCCGGGGCTTGCTGCGTGGATTGGATGCGTTGTGGTTAGAACGAGAGGCGCAGCGTGAACTGCACCTGGCGCGGCGTGTTGTGTGACGAGAGCATGGTTTCCACGCCGTCCGTGCCGCTCGGATTGTTGTAGCCCTGCACATTGAACGCGTTGAAAACGTCCATATTGAATCGCAGGTTGACCGTCTCCTTGATCGGAAAGACCTTGAAGAGAGAGGCGTCAGCGGTCCAGTTGAACGGCCCGTTCAGCACGGTGTGCGAGTAGGGGTTTGTGCCTGCCGGACCGGGAGCGAAGCCGATCTCACCCGTCTTCCCGTTTGCGAGAGTGATATTCACCGGGTTCTGCCCGTAATATTTGTCGGTCGATGTCGCAGTGCAGGTCGTGTCAATCGGACTCTGGTAGGGGGCCCATCCGGA